>NZ_CP014839.1:318870-637740 GCF_001931675.1 Pandoraea thiooxydans
CGTGCTGGATGAGTTCGCTCAGCCGCTGCCGATCGGCGCGGTGCCTGTCGTGCCAACCATGACGTTTACCGATCCGAGCGCCCCGGCACATGCCTATTCGCTGGATCGCGCATCCGTGCCGCGCGCCGACACGACGGCACTCAACGGTGCGATCGCCGTGCTGCCTATCGACGCGCCGCTGGCGCTGCCGAACGTGTCGTTCGAGGTGACGCCGAACAATCCGTTCTCGATCAGCGTTGCGACCTTGCTGCCGCTGTCCGAGGCAATGCACGGCGGCTCCGGCGTCACCGTCGAACTCGCCGACGGCCGCCCGCTGCCGGGCTGGATCCGCTACGACGTGGTGAATGGCGTCTTGCAAGGCAAACTGCCGCCGGGTGTCGGGGATGTCCATATCGTCGTGCTCACGCGCGATGCGGCCGGCCACCAGACGCGCCGCGAGCTGGTACTGGCTCCGCACGACGGGCATGGCGGTGAACATGGCGGCTCGCACGGCGTCGCCAAGCCGGGGACGCCTGGCCATGCCGGGCTCGCCCAGCCGCCCGTGGCGCGAGCGGCACGCCCTGCCGGCAAGCCTTCGCTCGACCAACAATTCGCCGAAGCTCGAGCGGCGCTGCACGTATCGAAACCGGGCGCCGCTGCGCGTCGCGTATGAATCCCCGTCATCCCTTGAGACCAATGAGACTACAACCGTCAGTTGCCGAAACGATGCCAGCGCCCACCTTGGCACCTGCCGCAAACACCGCGCACGAGCCGCGTTCGAAGCGCGCACTGCGTCCGTCGCTGGCCGTCATCGCAGTGGCGGCGTTATGGCTTTCCGGCTGCGCGATCAGACCGACGCCGTTTACCGACGCCGAGCGCGCACAGAGCGCGCATGCCGATCGCATCGCCATGTTCGCAAACCAGCCGCCGCTGACCGGGCCCGTCACACTCGAGGAAGCCATGGCGCGGGCGATCCGCTTCAACCTCGACCATCGCCTGAAGATGATGGAAGAGGCTCTGGCGCAGAAGCAGCTCGACGTGGCGAACTTCGACATGCTGCCGCGTCTGACCGCCGCGGCCGGCTACACGTACCGAGACCATCCGCTCGCATCGGAGTCGATTTCGCTGCGCACGCATCAGGTGTCGTTGGAGCCGTCGTACTCGACCGATCAAAACGACCGCACGGCCGATCTCGCGTTCTCGTGGAACGTGCTCGACTTCGGCGTCAGCTACTTCGAGGCCAAAGAGCAGGCCGATCGCGTGCTCGTCGTCGAGCAGCGTCGGCGCAAGGTCGTGCAGTTGTTGATGCAGCAAGTGCGCGAGGCTTACTGGCAGGCGGTCGGTGCGCAGCGCCTGGAGAAGCAGGTCGGTCCGCTGCTTGCACAGGCCAGGCAAGCGCTGGACGATTCACGCGAGTCTCAGCAGGAAGGGCTGCGCTCGCCGCTCGATACGCTGGCCTATCAGCATGCGCTGCTCGATATCATGCGCCAGCTCGAACTCGTGCGCGACCAGCTCGACGAGGCCAGGCCACGGCTTGCATCGCTCATGAATGTCGCGCCCGGCACGGACATCACGCTTGCGCCGCCCAAGGGCTTTGCGGTACCGCAATTCGCCATGCCGATGGACCGGATGGAGGAGACCGCGCTGGAGCGCCGGCCGGAACTGGTCGAAGCGAGCTACAACGAGCGCATCAGCGTCAACGAAACGCACAAGGCCATTGCCAAGCTGCTTCCGGGCATCGAGGTGCAGTTGGGCACGCACTACGACAGCAACAGCTTCCTGGCCTATCATGCGTGGCGCGCGGCCGGCATCAATGTGAGCTGGAACCTGTTGAATCTGCTCAACGCGAAGAACATTCGCGGCATGGCGCATGCGCAACGCGACGTCGCACATGCGCAGCAGCTCGCGCTGTCGATGGCTGTGCTCACGCAAGTGCACGTCGCGCGCGCCGAGTTGAGCGCCAAGCAGCGTCAGTTCGATTTGTTCAGGCAGATCAACGATGTCGATGCACAGATCCTTCAGCATATGCATAACGCCACCGTCGTGAACGCGCAAGGCAAGCTCGAGGAGATCCGTGCGGCAGCTTCCGCGATGATGTCGGAGCTGCGTCTGTATCAAAGCTATGGCGAGCTCGAAGGCGCCTACGGTCAGCTGTTGGCGACGCTCGGGCTCGATCCGTTGCCCGCTGGCGCCGGCAAGCGCGATTTGAAATCGATCGAGCGGTCGATCGACAAAGAGCAAACGCGTTGGGCCCAGTTGGGCCGCGCCGACGGAGTCAAAGCGCAATGAATTCATGGTGCAGGGCAGGGCTGCGCGGCGCGGCCCTGGTGGTAGTGGCTTACAGTTGTTTCTCCGGGGGTGCCCGAGCGGCAGGATCGCAAGCCGCGGCGCCGCGCGCGTTGGCCGCCGCACCAGCGGTGCCTAATGCGCCGGCCGCGCTTGGCGTTTCTTCGTCCGTGCATGCCGAAGACGATGGCCGGATCCGGGTCCAGCTCGTCGCGCGCGACCAGGTCGATATTTCGAGCGAAATCAGCGCGAAGATCGCTTCGATGCCATTTCGCGATGGCGATGCATTCCGCACTGGGCAGACGCTCGTGTCGCTCGATTGCTCGCTCTACCTGGCGCAATTGCACAAGGCCCAGGCGGAAGCGGAGGCCGCCGCGCAGCTCGAGCGCGTCAACGAGCGTCTCTCGCAATTGCATTCGATCGGCGAGGTCGAGGTGCAGCAGGCTCAGGCCAAAGCGAAAGCGAGTGCGGCGGAAGTGGCTTACATGCAGGCCACGGTGAGAAAGTGCAGTATTTCCGCGCCGTTCGACGGGCGCGTCGTCAAGCGCAGCGCCTCCGCGCAGCAATTTACCGAGCCCGGCAAATCGCTTCTGACGATCATCGACACGAGTCATCTCGAACTGAAGATGATCGTGCCGTCGAAGTGGCTCGTCTGGCTCAAACCCGGCCACGCGCTCACGGTGAGTGTCGATGAAGTCGGCAAAAGCTATTCGGCCAAGGTCGTGCGGATCGGCGCGCGCGTCGATCCGGTGACGCAGACCGTCGACGTGACGGCCGCGCTGTCTGCCCACACGCCCGAGCTGTTGCCGGGCATGAGCGGCTGGGCGCGTTTTGCCGATCCCGGCCGTTAAAACGGCGGCCGCATCATGAATACCCCGCTGCGGATCGAGGCGAGCGCGCTTGCGGTGCTCTGGCAATTGTCCGCGCGCGCGCGCGAAGCGCCGAGCGAGCAGACGCTCGGCTTTGTCGTGGTCAATGAAACGCTCTCGCTCGTGCCGTACCGGCAGGCGGCATGGTGGCGTGCGCCGGCGCCCTTGCCGGGCGCGGTTGCCGCCGTCTCGGGCCTGCCGCAGAGCGACCCCGGCGCGCCGTACGTGCAGTGGCTCGGCGAAGTGTGCCGCGCGCTGGAACGTCGCGCGCAGGCAGGCTCGAACGAACCTTCCGCTTCCCAGGCCGATCAGCAGCGGGGCGCAGGCGAGGCGGGCCAGAATGCAGCGCAATCGAGCGCACCGGCGCAGAGTGCCGACGCCGCATCACCCGTTTGGCCGTATGCATTCACTGCCGACAGCCTGCCCGCCGCGCTGGCGGCCGAATGGGATGCCTGGTGGCCGACGCATGCCCTATGGGTGCCGCTGGTCGATCGGCTGGGCCGCTCGTTCGGCGGCGTGGTTTTCGCGCGTGAGCAGCCGTGGACGCCGGTGGACGAGGCGCTGCTCGCCGAACTCGCACGGGTCTGGTCGCACGCGCTCGCGGCGTTTTCTCCTCGGGCTTCCTGGAGCGAGCGCGCCAGGCTTGCGCTGCGCGCAGGCAAGTATCGGCGTCGCGTGCTGATAGCGGCCGCCTGTGCCCTGGTCGTGCCGGTGCCGCTGACGGTGCTTGCGCCGGCCGAGGTTACGCCGAAGGACCCGTTCGTCGTGCGCGCTCCGCTCGATGGTGTGATCGATCGCGTGTTCGCGCAGCCGAACCAGCGTGTCGCAGCGGGTACCCCCCTGTTTGCGCTCGACTCCACGGCGCTTGCCTCGCGCTATGCCGTGGCGAACAAGAACTACGCAACGGCGCAGGAGGAGTATCGGCAGACCGCCCAGCTTGCAGTCACCGACGATAAGGATCGGCTCGATATGGCGCTGCGCAAGGGCAAGCTCGATCAAAGCGCGGTCGAACTCGACTATACGGCGCACGAACTCGCACGGGTACGCGTGAGCGCACCGCGTGCCGGCGTCGCTGTATTCTCCGATCCGAACGATTGGAACGGCAAAGCGGTGTCGATCGGCGAGAAGGTGATGCTGCTTGCCGATCCGGCTCACGTCGAGCTCACCGCCTATGTGCCGGCCGCAGACAACGTCGACGTCGTGCCCGGTGCGAGCGTCACGCTTTATCCAAAGAGCTCGCCGTTCGCCTCCTACGAGGCGCGCATCGATACGGTGGCCTACCGCGCCGAGCCGACGCCCGATGGCGTGGTGGCCTATCGCGTAAAGGCCACGTTTACCGGCAGGGTCAAGCCCCCGCTCGGCGTGATGGGTACCGCCCGCATTCATGGTCATTGGGTGCCGCTTGTCTACTATCTGTTGCGCCGCCCGCTGGCGAGCGCGCGGCAGTGGCTCGGCTGGTAGGCCGTGCCGCGGCTTCCTTCATACTGACGCGGCGCATCGATGTCACACCTTCCTTCTCTTCGCCAGGAACTGAGCCTGACCCCGGGCGCGGCGACGCCCGATGGCGCGCCGACTTGGATGCTCCACGATCCGGCGGGCAATCGCTTCTTCCAGATCGGCTGGCCCGCGTTCGAAATGCTCTCGCGCTGGTCGCTCGACGACCCCGAGGCGATCGTGGCTTCGGTCAATGCGCAGACGACGCTGCGACTGACGAGGGATGACTTCGAAGCGCTCTTGCGGATGCTGCACTATCAGCATTTGCTCGTTGCGGCGAGCCCAGCCGATACCGGGCTGCTCGAGAATGCGGCGGCCGCGCACAAGCTCTCGCGTGCAATGTGGTTGCTCAAGCACTACTTGATGATTCGTGTCCCGCTTTGGCGTCCGATGCCGTTCTTGCGGCGCTTCGCGCGGTATGCGGAAATCGCTTATCGGCCGGCGTTCTGGATGGTGATCGCGCTGATGGCGCTGACTGGCCTCGTGCTCGTGTCGCAGCGCTGGGATGAGTTTATCCACACGTTCCATGGATACGCCGACCTGCGCGGGCTGATTGCGATCGGCGCGGCCATCGCCTGCGCCAAGATATTGCATGAATTCGGTCACGCATTCACGGCGCATCGCTACGGCTGCCGGGTGCCGACGATGGGCGTCGCGCTGCTCGTGATGGTGCCGGTGCTCTATACCGATACGACCGAAGCCTGGAAGGTCCCGGGGCGCGCGCAGCGCCTGCGCATCGGCGCGGCCGGCATGCTGACGGAGCTTGCGCTGGCTGCCGTGGCGACGCTTGCCTGGAGCGTGCTGCCCGATGGCCCGCTGCGCGCCGGCGCGTTTCTGCTCGCAACGACCACATGGATCGGCACGCTGACGATCAACGCGAGCCCGTTCATGCGCTTCGACGGCTACTTCCTGCTGTCGGACTGGCTCGATATGCCGAACCTGCACGACCGGGCCTTCGCATTTGGCCGGTGGTGGCTCGCAGAACGGCTATTCGGCTTCGGCGATCCGCAGCCCGAGCCGTGCGCGGTCAAACGCCGACGCTTTCTGATCGCCTTTTCTTTCGCCACGTGGCTGTACCGGCTGGTCGTCTTTTTTTCGATCGCTTTGATTGTGTATCACACGTTCTTCAAGGCGCTGGGTTTGATGCTGTTTTTCGTCGAGTTCGGCTGGTTCATCGCGCGGCCCGTGGTCCGCGAAATCGCTGCGTGCTGGCATCGCCGCGCGCAGTTGCACTGGCGTCGCGAAACGCGGCGCACCGCGATCATCGGCGCGTTGCTGATAGGCTTTTTCGTGCTGCCTTGGCACGGCGGCGTCAGCGCCCCCGCGGTGCTTGGGCCGTTGCGTGCGCAAGGACTCTACACGCCGGAGGCCGGCTATGTGACGGCGCAGGCGCCGATCGCGCATGACGGGCAGCGTGTGCGCGCGGGGGACGTCCTCGCGGTCCTGGCCTCGCCCGATCTCACGCATCGGCTGCAAGCGGCGCAGGCCGATGAGACCCTGTTGGGCTGGGAGGTCGCGCAACAGCCGTTCGATGAGCGGTTGCTCGAACAAGGGGCGGCGTTGCGTCGCCGATGGGACGCAGCGCGCCAGGCCGTAACGGGGCTCACCGCGCAAGTTGCCCAATTGACGCTGCGCGCTCCGTTTGACGGCATCGTGCAGACCGATGACGCGCTTGCGCCGGGGACATGGCTGCCGCGCGGCGAACACGTATTCGACGTTGTCGGGCCGATTGGCGTGAAGGGGGAAGCGTTCGTCGGCGAGGGCGACGCGGCGCGCGTCGCGGCGGGCGATCGGGTGGATTTCGTCGCAGCGGTACCCGAACTCGGTGTGGTGCACTGCCGGGTGAAGGCTGTCGATCGCGTGAACGCGGCGACGCTCGATGTCCTGTCGCTCGCGAGTGTCTATGGCGGGCCGCTACCCGTGCGGCAAGAACCGGGTACGCATCGACTCGTGCCGCTCACGGCGATCTACCGCGTACGAATCGGAGAATGTCCCGCGCACGAAGCCTGGCCCCGTGAAATCGACGGGACCGCTACGATTGGCGGTGCACGACAAAGCTTTGCGTGGCGTGGGTTGAAGTACCTCGCGTCCGTTTTTCGGCGCGAGGGTGGCGCTTAGGCAGCTGCGAGCGTCAAAGCGTCGCGGATCAGCCGATCATCGAGTGCGCCCGGGGCGAGAGCTGGCCGATAGGGAACGGCGATAGCGGTTGCCGTCGTCGCGCGAGCAATGGCCGGTTGAGCTTGTGCAAGATTCACCGTAACGCGGGCAATGGCATCGCCAAGCGTTACTTGCGACAAAAGAATTTGCATTTTCCCCCACTTCTTGCCTTGAAATTGCAAAACCCCGTCCCTATAATTAGCACTCGTTGGCGCAGAGTGCTAACAATCCTGAATTCAATGAATATGCATCGTCTTGCATATTCCGGTTTGGCAATTTCACTAGAGAAGAGGAGTTTGTATGAACCTTCGTCCCTTGCATGACCGCGTCATCGTCAAGCGCCTGGACAATGAAACGAAAACCGCTTCCGGTATCGTTATTCCTGATGCAGCCGCCGAAAAGCCCGATCAGGGCGAGATTCTGGCCGTCGGTCCGGGCAAGAAAGATGACAAGGGCAATTTGATTGCGCTGGACGTTAAGGTCGGCGATCGTGTGTTGTTCGGCAAGTATGCTGGCCAAAGCGTCAAGATCGACGGCCAGGAATTGCTGGTGATGCGCGAAGAAGACCTGATGGCCGTGGTGAACAAGTAAGCGTCTACTTGACCTATTTCGCAAAGAATTCAAGGAGTTAATGTTATGGCAGCAAAAGAAGTCGTATTTGGTGATGCCGCTCGCGCCAAGATGGTCGAGGGCGTCAATATCCTCGCGAACGCAGTGAAAGTGACGCTCGGCCCGAAGGGTCGCAATGTCGTGCTGGAGCGCAGCTTCGGCGGCCCGACGGTGACCAAGGACGGTGTGTCGGTCGCCAAGGAAATCGAACTGAAAGACAAGCTGCAGAACATGGGCGCGCAAATGGTCAAGGAAGTTGCTTCCAAGACCAGCGACAATGCCGGCGACGGCACCACCACGGCAACCGTGCTGGCACAGTCGATCGTTCGCGAAGGCATGAAGTATGTGGCTTCGGGCATGAACCCGATGGATCTGAAGCGCGGCATCGACAAGGCCGTCGCCGCGGCAGTCGAAGAACTGCACAAGGCCAGCAAGCCCTGCACGACCAGCAAGGAAATCGCGCAAGTCGGCTCGATCTCGGCCAACAGCGATTCGTCGATCGGTGAGCGCATTGCCGAAGCGATGGACAAGGTCGGCAAGGAAGGCGTGATCACCGTCGAAGACGGCAAGTCGCTGGCTGACGAACTGGATGTCGTCGAAGGCATGCAATTCGACCGCGGCTACCTGTCGCCGTATTTCATCAACAACCCGGACAAGCAAGTCGCCGTTCTGGAAAGCCCGTTCGTGCTGCTGTTCGACAAGAAGATTTCGAACATCCGCGATCTGCTGCCGATCCTGGAACAAGTGGCCAAGGCCGGCCGTCCGCTGCTGATCATCGCTGAAGACGTCGAAGGCGAAGCCCTGGCGACGCTGGTGGTCAACAACATTCGCGGCATCCTGAAGACCTGCGCCGTCAAGGCTCCGGGCTTCGGCGATCGTCGCAAAGCCATGCTGGAAGACATCGCTATCCTGACCGGTGGTTCGGTGATCGCCGAAGAAGTGGGCCTGACCCTCGAAAAAGCGACGCTGCAAGACCTCGGCCAAGCCAAGCGCATCGAAATCGGCAAGGAAAACACCATCATCATCGACGGTGCTGGCGATGCCAAGAGCATCGAGGCGCGTGTCAAGCAAGTGCGCGTGCAGATCGAAGAAGCGACCAGCGACTACGACCGTGAAAAGCTGCAAGAGCGCGTTGCCAAGCTGGCTGGCGGTGTGGCAGTGATCAAGGTTGGCGCCGCTACCGAAGTCGAGATGAAGGAAAAGAAAGCGCGTGTGGAAGATGCATTGCACGCGACCCGCGCAGCCGTGGAAGAAGGTATTGTTCCCGGCGGCGGCGTGGCTCTGTTGCGCGCTCGCACCGCGATCGCGGCCGTCAAGGGTGACAATGCCGACCAGGACGCCGGCGTGAAGATCGTGCTGCGTGCGATGGAAGAACCGCTGCGTCAAATCGTATCCAACGGCGGCGAAGAAGCCAGCGTGGTAGTGGCCCGCGTGATCGAGGGCAAGGGTAACTTCGGTTACAACGCCTCGACCGGCGAGTACGGCGATCTGGTGGAAATGGGTGTGGTTGACCCGACCAAGGTCACCCGTACCGCGCTGCAAAACGCCGCTTCCGTGGCCGGTTTGCTGCTGACGACCGATTGCGCCGTCGCAGAACTGCCGAAGGAAGACGCCGGTATGCCGGCTGGCATGCCCGGTGGCATGGGCGGCATGGGCGGCATGGGCATGGATATGTAATATCCGGCACGTGTCGGGGGCGTTTGGCAACAGGCGCTCCGGTCATGAAAAAAGCTCGCGTGCGAACGCGAGCTTTTTTTTCGTGTGCTGCAGCCGAGGGGCGTTGCAGCGATTCCTACGCCGCCACCCAATCTCCCGACTTGCCTCCGTGCTTCTCCAGCACGCGTACGTCGGTCATCGTCATCCCGCGGTCGACCGCCTTGCACATGTCATAGATGGTGAGCAACCCAACCTGCACGGCGGTCAGTGCTTCCATCTCCACCCCGGTGCGGCCCAGCGTTTCGACCTGAGCGCGGCAGTGTACGGCGCTGGCGGCCTCGTCGAGCAGAAACTCCACCGCCACGCGCGTGAGCGCCAGCGGATGGCACAGGGGGATCAGGTCGGCGGTGCGTTTGGCGCCCTGAATCGCCGCGATGCGCGCCACGCCAAGAACGTCGCCCTTTTTAGCGGATCCGCTGCGGATCAGTTGCAGCGTCTGCGGCTGCATGACGATCGTACCGCGCGCGATCGCGACGCGGTGCGTGACATCTTTATTGCCAACGTCGACCATATGGGCCTGACCGGTGGCGTCGAAGTGTGTGAGATTTGCCATGTGACTGAAAATGTACAGAGACGACTCGGATGGCGAACATCATAGCAGCGCGCGTTGGCGCGCAACTCATCGCGTCGTGTCGGTGTCCTTGCGCGGCTTTGCGGCAGGGTGTGGTTCATAGCCGTAGCGCGCAGGCATACTGGCACGCGTGATGGTCCGTAGCGGCAGCATCCGGCCGGTGCCCCAGTGCAGCCGCGCCTCATGCGGCGGCTCGGGCAGCTCGTCCGGCAGGGCATCGTGCTCGCTCAGCAACCCCAGATCGTGATCGTGCAGCACGCCTATGCGTGCCGGTGCGCCGGCCGTGGCCGCGCTCTCGAACAGCACATTGCCTTCGTCGTCGAGCAGGCACGCGACGGGCTCGAACGGCGAGTCCGTCTGATCGGTCAGCGCGGGCGCCTTGTCGCGCCAATCGAGCCGCAAGACGAACGGCGTATAAGCCAATTCAACGTAGACGCGCTGCGGACCATTCTGGAAATACCACTGACCTGAATCATCGCAGCCATAGTTGCGATTGATGAAGCCGTTCAAGGCGGCATGCCGGATTGGCTCGCCCAGACTGCCGGCACGCTGTGCGGCCTCGTCGCGCATGCGCCAGATGCCGCGCCGGTCGAGTGCCAGCCAGCCGAAGCAGTGGGGGACGTTGGGCCATTTGGCCAGCGCTTGCGTGACGATCTCATCCATGGCGAATGAACTTTCCAAAGTAGCCCAGCACGGTGTCGGGCAGCCACGACAGGCGCCCTGGAAAGGGCGACGTCATGAACCCGACATGTCCGCCCTGGGCTGGTTGCAGCAATTCGACATGCGCACCGACTTCGGCCGGACCCGGCAAATGCGCAGCCGGCAGGAACGGATCGTTACGGGCATTGAGCACCAATGTCGGCAAGGTGATGGCCGGCAACAGGGGTTTGCTGGAAGCCCGTGTCCAGTAGTCGAGGGTATCGCGAAAACCGTGCAGCGGCGCGGTAACGACGTTGTCGAAGGCAGCCAGGTCGGGTGCGGCCAGCATGGCGTCGCGATCGAACAGGCCCGGATACTGAAGCAGTTTGGCGAGCGATTTTTTCTTGAGCGTGGCCAGGAAATTGCGCGTGTAAATGCGATTGAACCCTCGCCCGAGCGCGGCGCCGCCGGCATTCAGGTCGAGCGGTGCGGAGATCGCGCAGGCGGCATCGACGATGGCACTTGCGTCGGTACCCTGGCGCCCCAGCCAGCACAACAGCACGTTGCCGCCGAGCGAGACGCCGGCCGCGAAAATCGGGCCGGCATGCTGGCTGCGCAGTCGCCGCAGAATCCAGTCCGCTTCGGCGCTGTCGCCCGAGTGGTAAAAGCGTGGCGCCTGGTTCAAGCGCCCACCGCAGCCACGAAAGTGCGGTACCACACCGCGCCAGCCGCGTGCGTTCAGGGCAGCCATGAGAGCCCGTGCGTAGTGGCTGTCGGACCCACCCTCGAGCCCATGAAACAGAACCACCAACGGTGTTTGCGCGGTGGTCGTTCCGTTTGTTGCAAGCCAGTCGACGTCGATGAAGTCGCCGTCCGGCGTGCACCATTCTTCGCGCCGGTAGGCGGGCGTCGGCGTGCGGCCAAACAGGGCGGGGTAGATCGTCTGGCTGTGGGCCTCAGGCAGCCAGCCTGGGGCGCGATAATCGATTCGGGCCGTGAGATGCTTCGGCGGCACGCCGGACATCTCAGTGCAACCCGTCGGGGCGTGAGCGCATCAGCGAGCCGAATTGCTCGATAGCCGGCTGCGGCAGCGGGCTCGAATGGATGTGGGCGAAGCGCCAATCGCCGCCGTCGTGCACCAATACATAGGTGGTGTGAATCAGGCGTGCGGGCGCAGCCGGCGCGCTCCCGCCAGTGCCGCTTCGCAACGCTTCGGTGGCGGTGTGAACCACCGTGCCGACGGTATCGTACTCGGCGGTCTCCACCGGCTCGATCAGAATGACGCTTTGCGCGAGTTGCTCGGCCAACCCCTGGCGGATCTGCTCGAGGCCCGCCAGGCGCATGCCGTCGGGGCGGATATAGCTGACGAAATCCTCGTTGGCCCAGAGCAGCATCGCCTGATCGGTCTGCCCGCGACGCAGTGCATCGTAGAAGGCGGTGATGGTGTCAGCGGCGGCGTCGAAGAGGCGAACGAAGCGAGGCATGGCGGTTACCGTTGCGTCAGGAGCAAATTGCGTAGGTTGGCGAATGCGTGCTCCGGTGTCAGCTCGTTCAGGCAGCGCAGGTGCCCGAGTGGGCATTCGCGTGCAAAACACGGACTGCAATCCAGGTGGAGCCAAAGCACGTGCGCGGCACTCGACAGCGGAGGCGTGTGCCGCGGATCGGACGAACCGAACAGCGCGATTTGCGGCCGCCGCAGGGCGGCCGTCACGTGCATCAGCCCGGAGTCGTTGCTGACCACGGCGTTCGCTCGTCCGAGTATCGCACAGGCTTCCGACAAAGAGGTCTGGCCGCACAAATTTTGCACGAACGGGGCTGCCGCGGCGATTTCCTGCGCCAACGCGCCATCTTTGGCCGAGCCCAGCGCGATGATCTGCGTATAGGGAAACGAGCGCCTGACCAATTGCGCCAGCGCGGCGAAATGCCCGCTCGGCCAGCGCTTGGCAGGACCGTACTCGGCGCCCGGACAAAACACGACCAGCGGCACGCGCAAGTCCAGGCCAAAGCGCTGGTAGACGCGGGCCGATTCGTTCAGGTCGGAGTCGATGCGCGGGGTTGGCAAGTCGGCCGGCAGGCTGGCGCCCGGCGCGAACGCCAGCGCGGCGTAATGGCGCACCATCGGCGGACGCTCGGTCTTGGGCGGATTGGCGTGCCGCACATTGAGCAGCCCATAGCGTTGCTCGCCGGTATAGCCGATGCGCAGCGGAACACGCGCGAGCCACGGAATCAGCGCCGACTTGAACGAGTTCGGCAGCACATAGGCGGCGTCATAACCTTCGTCGGCCAGCGCGCCGGCCAATTGCCAGCGTGCGATCGGCTGCAGCTTGCCGTGCGCCAGATCGGTCGCCACCACGCGGTCGACCTCCGGCATGCGCTCCAGGATGGGCGCCACCCAGCCCGGCGCGATGGCGTCGATCTGCAAGCGGGGGTGAAGCCGTTTGAGCAGCACGAACAGCGGTTGGGCCATCAGTGCATCGCCGATCCAATTGGGGGCGATTACCAGAGCTTTACGCATTGTGCCTCACGGCACGTGTCTGACTGGAGGCGCGATAGGCTTTCAATGATGGCCTTTCACGACGGCGCCTTCTTTCAGGCGGTAACGCGTGCCGCAATAGGGGCACGCGGCTTCGCCATGCATCACGTCGATGAATACGCGCGGATGTTCATTCCACAGTTCCATGCGGGGATTCGGGCAATGTACGGGCAAATCTTCGGCGCCGACTTCGACCAGCGGCATTTCTTTTACTGCACTCATTGGGGGCCTCGAGAAAAAGACGCAATGGCCGGCGCATCGCAGATGTCGCCGGCAGTTTGTTATCGGTTAGATTTTAGTGAGCCACTCTTTGTATTTGGGATTCTTGCCCCCGACCACGTCGAAAAAGGCGCTTTGCAGCTTTTCCGTGATCGGGCCGCGCCGGCCTTCGCCGATGGTGCGATTGTCCAGCTCGCGAATGGGCGTGACCTCGGCGGCGGTGCCGGTGAAGAAGGCTTCGTCGGCACAGTACATTTCGTCGCGTGTGATGCGCTTTTCAATGACGGGAATGCCATGGTCGCGCGCCAGCGTCATTACCGCGTCGCGTGTGATGCCGTCCAGGCAGGAGGCCAGATCGGGCGTGTAGATCTTGCCGTCGCGCACGATAAACACGTTCTCGCCCGACCCTTCCGAGACGTAGCCATCGGTGTCGAGCAACAGCGCTTCGTCGTAGCCGTCGGTAGTCGCTTCCTGGTTGGCCAGAATCGAGTTCGCATACCAGGCACAGGCCTTGGCGCGCACCAGCGACACGTTCACATGATGGCGCTGGAACGATGACGTCTTGACGCGAATGCCCTGCGCCATGCCTTCTTCGCCCAGGTAAGCGCCCCACGGCCAGGCTGCAATCGCCACGTGGATCGTGTTGCCCTTGGCCGAGACGCCCAGCTTTTCCGAGCCGACCCAGATGATCGGGCGGATATAGCAGGATTCCAGCTGGTTGGCCCGCACCACCTCGAGTTGGGCGTTGGCGATGGTGGCTTGATCGAACGGCACCGCCATCTGGAAGATCTTGGCGGAATTGAACAGCCGCCGGGTGTGTTCCTTGAGACGGAAAATCGCCGTGCCCTCGGTGGTCTGGTAGGCGCGGACGCCCTCGAAGACGCCCATGCCATAGTGCAAAGTGTGGGTCAGGACGTGAATCTTCGCATCGCGCCACTCGATGAGCTTGCCGTCCATCCAGATTTTGCCGTCGCGGTCGGCCATTGACATAGTGATCTCCAGTGAAAGGGGGCGGTATCTTGATCGTTGGAGCGCGCCTCACGCGCGCCATTCCGTAGACCGCTATTGTAAAACAGCCGCCCGCCTTGCGGGCCGCTTGTCGTTGCCGTGCCGCTGCCGTGCCGTCGCCTTCTCGCGCCGCCCGCCGGGCGTTGTCCGCGTGCGACAGCACAGCAGCAAACGCTATTAAGCATTCGCTTACATTCGCTATAATGCCCGACATTCCGCTCACAATGAAACGAGACAAGCCGTCCTCTCGGCCGTGCGTGCCTGCCCGGGCCGCGCGCCGCCGGCCACCCTATGCTGAACCGCCTGCCCGAATTTGAACGCCGCGCCTTCCTGGCCGGCATGCGAGTTATTTCCCCCACGGCGATGGCGGTTTTCTCCTGGGGGCTGGTGACCGGCATCGCCATGAGCAAGTCCTCGCTGACTTTGCCGCAGGCGATTGGCATGTCATTGCTCGTATACGCCGGCTCGGCCCAACTGGCCACGTTGCCGCTATTCGCCGCCAACCTGCCGCTGTGGATGATCCTGTTGACTGCGGCGATGGTAAATCTGCGTTTCCTTATCTTTAGCGCGGGCCTGCAGCCGCATTTTGCACATTTGCCGCTGTGGCGGCGGGTGATTCTCGGTTTTCTCAACGGCGACATTGCCTTCGTCATGTTCATGCGCCAGGGGTACGAGCCAGGTCACGTACCTGGCAAGGAGAGCTTTTACCTGGGGCTGACTTTGACGAATTGGGTTGCCTGGCAAGTTTCGTCGATCCTGGGCATTCTGCTGGCCAGCGCCATTCCGGACTCCTGGGGGCTCGAATTTGCCGGTACGCTGGCGTTGATCCCGGTGCTGGTGCACACCGTCATTAATCGCTCCACCGCAATGGCCGTGCTGGTCTCCTCGGTGCTGGTGCTGTTGGCATTCAACCTGCCTTACCGGCTGAGTCTGCTGCTCGCGGTGGTCGCGGCAATCGCCGCGGGCATGGCGTGCGACGAGATGGCGGAACGCGTCAAGTTGCGCCAGATCAACGCGATGGCGGCGTCCGGCCGCAAGACGGAGGAGCGCTCATGAGTGCCTGGGAAGTCTGGCTGGCCATCGTTGCGATGATGGTCGTGACGATCTTGCTTCGGTCGGGTTTCCTGCTCGCGGGCGAGCGCGTGGTGCTGCCCGCGCGCGTGCAGCGCGCCCTGCGCTACGCTCCAGCGGCGGCGCTGGCGGCCATCGTGGTGCCCGATACGCTGCTCTGGCACAGCCATTTCGCATTCTCCGTCGGCAACCCGCAACTGGTCAGTGGCGTGTTCGCCGTTGCGTGGTATGCGTGGCGGCGCAATATGCTCGAGATGATCCTGCTTGGCATGGCGGTCTTTACCGTCGCTCGTCTGTATCTATAGCAGATTCCGGGGCGACGATACGGAGCCTAGATTCGCGTTTTATGGATAGGGGTTCAGGTAAAATGGTCGTTTTTTCGACTCATCTCCTTTCCTTGCCATGTCCACTGTTTTGCGTCTTTCCGATTTGATTGCCCAGGGCAAAGTTGCCGGCCAACGTGTCTTTATCCGCGCCGACCTGAACGTGCCGCAAGACGATCATGGCAATATTACCGAAGACACGCGGATTCGCGCCTCGGTGCCGGCCATCGAGATGTGCCGCAAGGCGGGCGCCGCGGTGATGGTCAGCTCCCACCTGGGCCGCCCGACCGAGGGCGAGTTCAAGCCCGAAGACTCGCTGGCGCCGGTGGCGGCCCGGCTGTCCGAGCTGCTGGGTTGCGAGGTCAAGCTGATCAGCCAGTGGGTCGACGGCGGCTTCGATGTCACGGCGGGACAGGTCGTGCTGCTGGAAAACTGCCGGTTGAACAAGGGCGAGAAAAAGAATAACGACGAGCTGGCCCGCAAGATGGCCAAGCTGTGCGATATCTACGTGAACGATGCGTTCGGCACGGCGCATCGCGCCGAAGCCACCACCTACGGCATCGCCCAATATGCGCCGGTGGCCTGCGCCGGTCCGCTGCTGGCGGCCGAACTCGATGCGCTGGGCAAGGCGCTCGGGCAGCCCGCGCGGCCGCTGGTGGCGATCGTTGCCGGCTCCAAGGTATCGACCAAGCTCACCATTCTGCAGTCGCTGGCCGACAAGGTCGATCAACTGATCGTGGGCGGCGGCATCGCCAATACCTTTATGCTCGCTGCGGGGCTGCCGATCGGCAAATCGCTGGCCGAGGCCGATCTGGTCGAACAAGCCAAGTCGATCATCGACACCATGGCCAAGCGCGGCGCGTCGGTGCCGATCCCGGTGGACGTCGTGTGCGCAAAGGAATTCAGCGCCGACGCCTCGGCCACGGTCAAGGACGCCCGCGACGTCGCGCCCGACGACATGATTCTCGATATCGGTCCGAAATCCGCGCAAGCACTCGCCGAACAGCTCGCCAAGGCCGGCACGATTGTCTGGAACGGCCCGGTCGGCGTATTCGAATTCGACCAGTTCGGCCACGGAACCGAAACGCTGGCGCGCGCGATCGCCGCGTCGTCGGCCTTCTCGATCGCCGGCGGCGGCGATACGCTGGCGGCGATTGCCAAATACGGGATCGCCAATCAAATTGACTATATTTCAACTGGCGGCGGCGCATTCCTGGAATTCCTCGAGGGCCGGAAACTGCCTGCCGTCGAGATCCTGGAAAAACGCGCTTGAGCGCTCGTGTCGGTGCTTCGCGCCGGTTTCCCGCAGTGCACCATGAGGACGACAAGATGGATGTTGACGTATTGAAGCGTGCCACCAAGATCGTTGCCACCATCGGCCCGGCCTCCAGTGCGCCGGAGGTGCTCGAGCGCATGATCGCCGCCGGGGTCGACGTGGTGCGGCTGAACTTCTCGCACGGCACGGCGCAGGACCACATCGATCGGGCCACGGCGGTGCGCGAAGCGGCTCGGCGGGCCGGGCGCGAAGTGGCGATCATGGCCGACCTGCAAGGGCCGAAGATCCGTGTCGGCAAGTTCGAGCAAGGCAAGGTCATGCTCGCGGCCGGCGCCGGCTTCATTCTCGACGCAACCTGCGAGCTCGGCAATCAGGAACGGGTCGGGCTCGACTACGTCGATTTGCCGCGCGATGTCAGACCGGGCGACAAGCTGCTGCTCAACGACGGCCTGATCGAACTGGTGGTCGACCGCGTCATGGGCAGTCAGATCTTCACCACCGTCAAGGTGGGCGGCGAGCTCTCGAACAACAAGGGCATCAATCGCCAGGGCGGCGGGCTGACCGCGCCGGCGCTGACGGCCAAGGATATGGAAGACATCAAGACGGCGATGGCCCTGCAGGCCGATTTCGTCGCGGTGTCGTTTCCGAAAAGCGCCACCGACATGGAGATGGCGCGGCAATTGGCCAATATCGCTGGCGCGCCGCATGGCATCCGGCCACACATGATCGCCAAGATCGAGCGCGCCGAGGCGATTCCGGCACTGGCGGAAATTCTCGGGGCGTCCGACGGCATCATGGTCGCGCGCGGCGATCTGGCCATCGAAGTCGGCAATGCGGCGGTGCCGGCACTGCAAAAGCGCATGATCCGCATGGCGCGGGAGGCCAACAAGGTGGTCATCACGGCCACCCAGATGATGGAGTCGATGATCCATAATCCGGTGCCCACGCGCGCCGAGGTGTCCGATGTCGCCAACGCGGTGCTCGACGGTACCGATGCCGTCATGACGTCGGCCGAGACCGCCGCGGGCAAGTATCCGATCGAAACCGTCGAGACCATGGCCGCGGTTTGCCTGGAAGCCGAAAAATCGGAGCACGTGGAACTCGATCACGATTTCATGGACCAGACCTTTACCCGCATCGACCAATCGATCGCGGCAGGGGCCTTGTTCACCGCCCATCACCTGCGTGCCAAGGCGATCGTCGCGCTCACCGAATCCGGCGCCACCGCGCTGTGGATGAGCCGCCACAAGATCCACGTACCGGTCTTCGCGCTCACGCCGCAGGTCGCCAGCGAACGCAAGATGGCGCTGTACCGCAACGTTCGGCCGCTGCACGCCGACGCCAGCCTCGACCGCGACGTCGCGCTCAAGCAGGCCGAACAACTGCTGCTCGAGCATGGCATCGTGCGGCGCGGCGATACCATCGTGCTCACCGTGGGTGAACCGATGGGACAGCCAGGCGGCAGCAACACCCTGAAAATCGTCCAGGTCGGGCGGGTCTGAGACACGCGCAAGGGCGCCACTGACCGATTCGCTACTGAATTTATTTGCATCAAGGAGATAACCATGCCTCTCGTATCCATGCGGCAACTGCTTGACCACGCCGCCGAGCACAGCTACGGCTTGCCGGCCTTCAATGTTAACAACCTCGAGCAGGTGCAGGCCATCATGGCCGCGGCCGACGAAGTCGGCGCGCCGGTCATCATGCAGGCCTCGGCCGGGGCCCGCAAATATGCCGGCGAAGCGTTTTTGCGTCATCTGATCGACGCGGCGGTCGAAGCCTATCCGCACGTGCCGGTCGTGATGCACCAGGATCACGGCCAGTCGCCGGCGGTGTGCATGGCGGCGATCCGCAGTGGCTTTACCAGCGTGATGATGGACGGCTCGCTGCAGGCCGACGGCAAATCGGTTGCCACCTATGAATACAACGTCGAGGTGTCGCGCCAGGTGGTGGCGTTCTCGCACGCGATCGGCGTGACCGTCGAAGCCGAGCTGGGCGTGCTGGGCTCGCTCGAAACCATGAAGGGCGACAAGGAAGACGGGCACGGCGCCGAGGGCACGATGACCCGCGAGCAGTTGCTGACCGACCCCGATCAGGCCGCCGATTTCGTCAAGCAGACGCAATGCGACGCGCTGGCCATCGCCATCGGCACCTCGCACGGCGCCTATAAGTTCAGCCGCAAGCCGACGGGCGACATTCTCGCCATCGAGCGCATCAAGGAAATCCACCGCCGCATCCCGAATACCCATCTGGTGATGCACGGCTCGTCGTCGGTGCCGCAGGAGCTGCTGGCCGAGATTCGCCAGTTCGGCGGCGACATGAAGGAAACCTACGGGGTGCCGGTCGAGGAAATCCAGGAAGGCATCAAGCACGGCGTGCGCAAGGTCAACATCGATACCGACATCCGGCTGGCGATGACCGGTGCGGTGCGCCGCTTCCTGTTCGAGAATCCGGGCAAGTTCGATCCGCGCGACTATCTCAAGCCGGCCCGCGAAGCCGCCAAACAAATCTGCAAGGCCCGCTATCTGGCCTTCGGCTGCGAAGGGCAAGGCGCCCGGATCAAACCGGTGGCGCTCGAAAAAATGGCCGAGCGCTACACCAAGGGCGAGCTCGCGCAGATCGTCCAGTAAGCCGATAACGGCAAATCGCGGCCGGGCACCTTGCCCGGCCATGCACGGGAATCCCTCCCGGGCGGACTGCCCGCGAGGGATTTTTCGTCGGCGCCGCCGTCCCGGCGCGGGCGTCATTTTTGCGGCCGACGAGTATAATTCGCTCTTTGCTCCCTCTTGAACGAGCCCGCCGTGACTGCCAACGCCATCCCAGCCCTCTACGAATCCCATCTCACCAGCCTGCCGCTGCTCTCGCGTGGCAAGGTGCGCGACAACTACGCCGTCGGCGACGACAAATTGCTGATCGTCACCACCGATCGGCTGTCGGCGTTCGACGTCGTGATGGGCGAGCCGATTCCCGGAAAGGGGCGGGTGCTCAACCAAATGGCCGAATTCTGGTTCGCCAGGCTCGGGCATATCGTGCCCAATCACCTGACGGGCGTCGAGCCGCGCAGCGTGGTCGCGGCCGACGAAGCCGCGCAGGTCGAGGGCCGGGCGATGGTGGTCAAGCGGCTCAAGCCGATCCTGGTCGAGGCGGTAGTGCGCGGCTACCTGGCGGGCAGCGGCTGGAAAGACTATCAAGCCAGCGGTGCGGTGTGCGGCGTCAAGCTGCCGGCCGGCCTGCAAAACGCCCAGCGCCTGCCGGAGCCGATCTTCACCCCGGCGGCCAAGGCCGAAATGGGGCATCACGACGAAAACATCACGTTCGACGAAATGCAGCGGCGCATCGGCCCGGCGCTGGCCGAGCGCATTCACGACATCAGTATCCGCCTGTATCGCGAAGCCGCCGAATACGCCGCCACGCGCGGCATCCTGATCGCCGACACCAAATTCGAGTTCGGTCTGGACGACCAGGGCGAGCTGTACCTGATGGATGAGATCCTGACCGCCGATTCATCACGATTCTGGCCGGCCGACTCCTACGTGGTGGGCAGCAATCCGCCGTCGTTCGACAAGCAGTTCGTGCGCGACTGGCTGGAAACCCAGCCGTGGAAAAAGGAGCCGCCCGCGCCCAGGTTGCCGGCCGAGGTGATCGAGAAAACCGCCGCCAAATACCGCGAAGCGCTCGAGCGCCTGACCGGCCAGGCCTTGAAGTAATGGGCGGCGCCGACATGACTGCTACTGAACAAGCCGCCGCACCCGCTGCCCAGTCTGCCCAGGCGCCGCTGGTGGGCGTCGTGATGGGCTCCAGTTCCGACTGGGACGTGATGCAACACGCTGCCGCGATTCTGCGCGAATTCGGCATACCGTTCGAGGCGCGGGTCGTCTCGGCGCACCGCATGCCCGACGACATGTACCGTTACGCCGAGCAGGCGCGCTCGCGCGGCCTGCGCGCGATCATTGCCGGCGCCGGCGGCGCCGCGCACCTGCCGGGCATGCTGGCGGCCAAGACGATCGTGCCGGTGCTGGGCGTGCCGGTGCCCAGCAAATACCTGCGCGGCGAAGACTCGCTGCTGTCGATCGTGCAAATGCCCAAAGGGATTCCGGTGGCGACCTTCGCCATCGGCGAGGCTGGCGCGGCCAATGCGGCGCTGTGCGCGATCGCCTTGCTGGCCGCCGGCGACGCCGATCTGGCCGAGCGCCTGGAACAGTTTCGCGCGCGCCAGACCGAAGCGGCGCGCGGCATGCAGTTGCCGCAGCCCTGAGGTTGGCGGTTTGACCGTCCGCCTCGCGGGAGGCGGCGACCCCACACGTAAAAACGATGAAACCTGAACCGATTCTTCCGGGTGCCTGGCTCGGCATGTTGGGCGGCGGCCAATTAGGGCGCATGTTCTGCTTCGCGGCCCAGTCCATGGGATACAAGGTCTGCGTGCTCGATCCCGATCCGCGCTGCCCGGCCAGCGCCGTGGCCGACCGCCATCTGTGCGCGCCGTACCTCGATGAAGCAGCGCTGGCCGAGCTGGCGGCGCTGTGCGAGGCCGTCTCGACCGAATTCGAAAACGTGCCGGCCCAGGCGCTCGATTTTCTGGCGCGCCAGGTCAACGTCAGTCCTGCCGGCCGGTGCGTGGCAATTGCCCAGGACCGCATTGCTGAAAAGCGCTTTATCGCCGCCTGCGGCGTGCCGGTCGCGCCGCATCTGGTGATCGAATCGGGCCAGGCGCTCGCCGCGCTCGACGACGCGGCGCTCGCCGGCGTGCTGCCCGGCATTCTCAAGACCGCCCGTCTGGGCTATGACGGCAAGGGGCAGGTGCGCGTCGACAGCGCGGCCGACGTGCGTGCCGCACATGCGTCGATGAACGGCGTGCCATGCGTGCTCGAAAAGCGCCTGGCACTGGCGTTCGAAGTATCGGTGCTGATCGCGCGCGGCGTCGACGGCGCGGTGGCCGCGTACCCGCTTGCGCAGAACGTGCATGCCAACGGCATTCTGGCCACCACCACGGTGCCGGCGCCCGATGCCAGCGAGATCGTGCGGCAGGCCGCGCGCGACGCTGCGCAGGCGATCGCCGCCCGGATGGATTACGTCGGCGTGCTGTGCGTGGAGTTTTTCGTGCTGCGCGACGGCTCGCTGGTGGCCAACGAAATGGCGCCGCGTCCGCACAACAGCGGGCACTACACCATCGATGCATGCGCCGCCAGTCAGTTCGAGCAGCAAGTGCGGGCGATGACGCGACTGCCGCTGGGCGACACGCGCCAGCATTCGCCGGCGGTGATGCTCAATGTGCTGGGCGATGTGTGGTTCGCGCAGGGCAATCCGATCACGCCGCGCTGGCACGAAGTGACGGCGCTGCCGTCGGCGCGGCTGCATCTGTATGGCAAGGAAGAGGCCCGTGCGGGCCGCAAAATGGGCCACATCACCTTTGCCGCGCAGACGCTCGACGAGGCATGCGAGGCCGCGCGCGACGCTGCCCGCTTGCTGTGCATCCCCCTGGATGCGTGAGCGCCGACCTCTCATGATGCCGACCCAGGAAGAAATTCGCCAGGCAGCCGATCTGCTGGAAGCGGGCGAACTCGTCGCCTTTCCCACCGAGACGGTTTACGGTCTGGGCGGCGACGCCGAGAATCCGCAGGCGGTCGCCGCGATATATGCGGCCAAGGGGCGGCCCGCCGATCACCCGGTGATCGTGCATCTGGCACCCGGCGCGGACCCCGGCTACTGGAGCGATGCCATCGGGCCGGCCGCACGGGCGCTGATCGATGCGTTCTGGCCCGGCCCGCTGACGTTGATCCTCAAGCGCGCGCCGCATATCCACCCGGCGGTCAGCGGGGGGCAGGACTCAGTGGGTTTGCGTTGCCCGTCCCATCCGGTCGCGCAGGCGCTGCTACGGGCATTCAAACAGGGCCGCGGCGGTGTGGCG
The DNA here is from genome assembly GCF_001931675.1 of Pandoraea thiooxydans. Taxonomy (NCBI): domain Bacteria; kingdom Pseudomonadati; phylum Pseudomonadota; class Betaproteobacteria; order Burkholderiales; family Burkholderiaceae; genus Pandoraea; species Pandoraea thiooxydans. Next base: position 341,526 of record NZ_CP014839.1, read on the forward strand.
GCGCCATCGGCCAATCGCTTCGGGCGCGTGAGCCCGACCACCGCGCAGCATGTGCGCGATGAGTTCGAGGGCCTGCCCGGCGTCAAGGTGCACGTGCTCGACGGCGGCGCCACGCCGGTCGGCATCGAGTCGACCATTCTCGATCTGTCGCGCGGGTTCCCGGCGCTGCTGCGCCCGGGGCACATCACACCGGAGCAGATTGCCGAGGTAATCGGCGAGGTGCCGCGCATGCCGCAGACCGACAGCGACGCGCCACGCGCCTCGGGCACCCTGAAGGCGCATTACGCGCCGCGCACGCCGCTGTTTCTGTTCGATGCGCCCGCCTTGCCGGCCGCGCTGTCGGTGCGCCGTCCCGGCGAGCGCGTCGCCGTCGCGGCATTCGAGGCAACGCTGGCAACGGTGCACGGCGATGGCATTCTCGCCGTGCAATTGCCGGCCGAGCCGGCCGCGCTGGCCAGCGCGCTCTACGCGCTGCTGCGCCAGCTCGATGCGGCCGGTGTCTCCCATATCCTGTTCGAGCGCCTGCCGGCTCGCCCCGAGTGGGCGGCGGTCGACGACCGCCTGCAGCGCGCAGCCGCGGCCTTTTCAGCCGACTGAGCGCGCCACCTCCGGCACCCGGTCGAACCACGGCCGGGCCCGCTCCAATTGTCCGGCGAGGCGAAACAGCATGCCCTCGGCGCCGGCCGGCGCGATGAATTGCACGCCCATCGGCAGCCCGTCGGCAGTCCAATGCAACGGCATCGACATCGCCGGCACACCCGTCATGTTGGCCAGTTGCGTAAATGGCACCCAGCGCAGATTGCGCAGCGCGATGTCATGCACCACGCCCGAACGCAAGATCGGACGCGCCTGCCCAAGCGCCGTCAGCAGGCGTAACGCCGCGCCCCGCCAGGCCGGCGTGGTCACCTCGCCGATATGCGGCGGCGGGTGGGCCACGGTAGGCGTCAAGAGCAGATCGAAGCGCTGGTGGAATTCACCCAACTGGCGAGCCACACGATTGACGCGTTCGTAAGCACCGTAATACTCATCGGCGCGCGTGGCGCGGCCCATCGCCGCGAGCGACAGCGTGTCGGGCTCGAAGCCATGACGGCCGCATCCAAGAAGGGTCTGCGCCTGGCCTAGAACATGGGCGGTGACGGCGAACCAGATCGTCATGAAATCGCGCGCCAACTGGTGTCCGTCGATTGCCGGCGCGGCCGGCTCGACGTCATGCCCCAGCGAGTCGAGCAAACTGGCGGTGCGCTCCACTGCGTCGACGGCCTCGGGATGGAGCGGCGTGTCGATCGGCGAGCGCGTCATGAAGGCGATGCGCAACGGTTCGGGCTCGCGAGATACCTCGGCCAGATACGAGCCGGCCGGCGGCGCCGGCACATACAGCGAGGCCGGTTCCGGGCCGTGAGTCGCATCGAGCATGGCGGCGCTGTCGCGCACCGAACGCGTGAGCACGTGGGTCATTGCCGCGCCGTGCATCTGCTCGCCCAGGTCGGGGCCCCATGGCGTGCGTCCGCGCCCGGGCTTGAAGCCAAACAGGCCGCAATACGAGGCGGGAATACGGATCGAACCGCCGCCGTCGCTGGCGCCGGCGATCGGCACGATGCCGGCGGCGACCGCGCTGGCCGAGCCGCCCGAAGATCCCCCCGAGACATGCTCGAGGTTCCAGGGGTTGCGCGTCGGGCCCCAGGCCAGCGGTTCGGTGACCGCCTTGCTGCCGAATTCAGGAGAATTGGTGCGACCGAATACCACCACCCCCGCGTTCAGCCAGCGCTTGACGATTTCGGCGTGCACCGCCGGTCGGTAATCGGCGTCCTTGAAAGCGCGGCTGCCGGAGGTGCTTGGCGCGCCGGCATAATCCTGCAGCAGATCCTTGAGCAAAAACGGCACGCCGGCGAACGGCCCGTGCAACGCCTCGCCAGTCCTCTGGCGGGCAATCTCGGTCATCGGAATCACGATTGCATTGAGTGCCGGATTGACCGCTGCCGCGCGCGCGAGCGCCGCCTCCAGCAATTCGGCCGCACTGACTTCGCGCCGGCGCACCAGATCGGCCAGCCCGAGTCCGTCGTAGCGGACATATTCCCCGTATTCCAATCAGTTCTCCCCGTGGATCACGACGGCAGGTCGGTACGCCGACGGCGCCACTCGGGCGGCCCGAACACCGCCATCCATTTATTTTTCCAACCCGGCAACAATAGAAAATCCCGTAGCATAGCGCGCCATTCGTGGAAGGTGAGCGTCACCGGGTTGTGCGAATGAATTTGCTCGACGATGCCATACTCGCATGGGTCGGCCTCGTTCTCTGGCACGAACGAGCCGAACAGACGATCCCAGATCACCAGCACACCGGCGTAATTGCGGTCGATGTAGCGCGGATTGCGTGCATGATGGACGCGATGGATCGACGGCGTGTTGAACACGTATTCGAGCCAGCCGAGCCGGGGGATGGCCTGGGTGTGCACGAAAAACTGAAATGCAAGATTCAACAGCACGATGGCGACGATCTGGCGCGGTGGAAAACCCAGCAGCGCCATTGGCGCCCAGAACAGCCACATGCCGGCCACCGGGTACATCAGGCTCTGCCGGAACGCGGTCGAGAGATTCAGGCGGGTCGACGAATGGTGCACGACATGCGCGGCCCACAGCCAGCGCACGCGGTGGCTGGCGCGATGGAACACGTAGTACAGCAGGTCCTGCACCAGGAACAGCAGCAGGAATTCGACCCAGCCCGGGCGCATCGTGAAGATCCGGTAGTGCGTGTAGATCCACGCATAGACCGGAATCACGAAGAGCCAGGCCAGCTTGTCGGCCCCCTGATGCATCAGCGCCAGCGCCGCGTTACTGACAGTGTCGGTCAACGAGTAGATGGGCTGCTGGCGGCGTCGCCAATACCACGCCTCCCAGCCGATGCACAGCAGGAATACCGGCGCGAGGGCCAGCAAAATGAGTTCGGGGTCGAAATGCACGCGCGTCTCCTGGCGGCTGGTTGTGCCGCTCGGTATTGTCGGTTTGCCCGCATGATGGCATGCGCAGCCGAGCGCGCGCGCTGCGGCATGTAGAGTAATGCTTCGAAATTTCGCCGCTCGCGCCGGCGTATTACGGCGCGTGGTGGTAAACCCAGTCGAGCAGCCCATTGAGCAGCGCAATGCCGTCGCGCGCCTGCGGGTCGTTGACGATGCCCACCACCACATAGCTGCTGCCCGCGGCGGTGCCGACGTAGCCGGCGATGGCACGCACGTCATCGAGCGTGCCGGTCTTGACGTAGGCATTGCCGCTTACGCCGTCGCCCCGGAGCCGATTGCGCATCGTGCCGTCGACGCCCACCAGCGGCAGGCTCTGCATGAACTGCTGGCCGGTCGGACGATTGATCGCGTACTGCAGCAGCCGGCCCATGTCGGCCGCGGTAATACGCGCACGGCGCGACAGGCCGGAGCCGTTGTCCAGCACCAGGCCAGGCATCGACAGACGGGCTTGCGCCAGCCAGGCGTGAACCGCCTGACGTGCTTTGTCGAGCGTCGCAGGCGGCCTCTCCTCGCGCGCGCCCAGGGTCAGGAAGATCTGGCGTGCCATCACGTTATTGCTGAACTTGTTCATGTCGTAGATCGCCTGCGCCAGGGTCTGGCCGCGATACGACGCAACCAGGCGGGCGCCGGGCGGCACCACACCGTCGCGCACACCGCCGTCTAGCTGTCCGCCGGCGGCTAACCAGAGCGCACGGAAACCGTCGAGGAAAAACTGGTTGGCGTCAGGTGCGGCGACGTTCCACTGCTGGGCGCCGCACGACACCGGGTAGCCGCCCGAGAAATGTGCCACCAGTGCGCCGTTCGCGTCGGCCTCGAGTCGCGGATGGATGCGGCTGAGCCAATCGCCGCAGGGCCCGCCGACGGCAGTCAAGCCGTTGTCGATGGTCAGTGGCGACAGCGGCGGCAGCACGCTGATATCGACGCCTTGCCCGGCGCTCGCATCGAAACTGAACGACAGCGCCTTGAATGCATACAGCAACGGATCTGGAGAAACGTTATACGGACGGTCGAGTCCGTCGTCGATCGGCCCGCCATCGCGGATGCCGGGGCCGTAATAGCTGCGGTCGAGCACCAGGTCGCCGTCGATCCGGTCGATGCCGGCATCGCGAATGTCGGCGACCAGCTTGACCATCTCTTCGGGCACCAGCTTGGGATCGCCCGTGCCCCGTACATAGAGATTGCCGTGCAGCACGCGGTTCTCGATCACGCCATCGGTGTAGGTGGCCGTGCGCCATCGATAATCCGGACCGAGCAGATCGAGCGAGGCCGCCGTGGTGACCAGTTTCATGGTCGAGGCGGAGTTGCGCGGCAAATTGGCGTTCAGGGACAGCAGGGGCCGGGGGCTCGCGCGGCGTGTCGCATCGGCGTCGCCGATCGGTGCCACGTAGAGGCTGACGTGGGCGGCCGGCAGCCGTGACGCGGCCAGCAGGCGAGCGAGTTGCGGCGGCAGGCCGGTATGCCGCGCGAGCGCGTGAGGCGGACGATGGCGCGCCTGCTTGCCGTGGGCCTGGCTTTGCGGCGCACCGATCAGACCGAGGGCGCAGACAGCGCAGAGCAAGGGGGCAAACAGGAATTTGGAACGCATGAGCAAATCGCTGGATCGAACGGATTGGGTAGGGCAGCCGTCATTGTAGATAAAATGGCCGGCAACCGACGATTCGATAAAGCAATGGGAGCAAGCGCGATGCGGATTTTGCTGGTGGAAGACGATCGCATGATTGCCGAGGCCGTGAGCAAGGGCTTGCGTCAGGATGGCTGGACGGTCGACTGGGTGGCCGATGGGCAGCAGGCGCTCAATGCCGTCGACCTCCAGCCTTACGATGGCGTGCTGCTCGATCTTGGGTTGCCAAAGCGCGACGGCATCGACGTGCTGCGCACGCTGCGCGCGGCGGGCAAGACGTTGCCGGTGCTGGTGGTGACCGCACGCGATGCGGTCAAGGAACGCGTGCTGGGCCTGGATGCCGGGGCCGACGACTATCTCGTCAAGCCGTTCGAGCTCGACGAGCTGGCAGCACGCATGCGCGCGCTGCTGCGCCGCCACGCCGGGCGCAGCGAGCCGGTGATCCGCCATGGCGCGCTGACACTGGATCCGGCGGCGCACGCGGTCAGCCTCGACGAGCGGCCGGTGCCGCTGTCGGCGCGCGAATACGCATTGCTCGAGGCGTTGCTGATGCGCCCCGGCGCAGTACTCTCGAAAAGTCAGCTCGAGGAAAAACTCTATGGCTGGGGCGAGGAAGTGAGCAGCAATACGGTCGAGGTCTACATTCACGGCTTGCGCAAGAAACTCGGCGGAGACTGGATCCGCACCGTGCGCGGCGTCGGCTACATGGTGGCGCCCGCCGGCGCCGCGCAATGATGCGTGCGATGCGCTCGATCCGGCGCGAATTGCTGGTCAGCCTGCTGCTGACGATGCTGCTGGCGCTGGTGCTGGCCGGCGTGGCCATCTACCGGCAGGCGTTGTGGCAAGCCAATGAGCTGTTCGATTTTCAATTGCAGCAGATGGCCCTGTCACTGCCGCCGGAGGCGTTCTCCTCGGTACCCGGCATGCGTGACAGCGAGGGCGGGCTGGTCATCCAGATCTGGAGCCGCAATGGCGTGCAGCTCTATTATTCGCATCCGCGCGCGCCATTGCCGCACCGGGCCGAACTCGGCTTCAACACCATCAGCACGCCCCAGGGCGACTGGCGCGTCTACGGCGCCGTGGTCGGGCACAACGTCGTGCAGCTGGCGCAGCCGATGAGCGTGCGCGATACGCTGGCTGCTGCGCTGGCGGTGCGTACGCTGCTGCCATTGGTCATACTCGTACCAGTCCTGGCGTTGCTGGTGTGGCTGATCGTCGGACGCGGCCTGCGTCCGCTCCGACGGGTCGCGCACGCGCTCGATCAGCGCGCGCCGGGTGCGCTCGAGCCGCTACCCGACACCCGCCTGCCCGATGAGGTGCGCCCGCTGGTGCTGGCGCTCAACAGCCTGCTCGAACGTCTATCGCATGCCCTGGATCAGCAAAAGGCGTTCGTCGCCGACGCCGCGCACGAACTGCGCACGCCGCTTACCGCCCTGCAACTGCAGTTGCAGATCGTGGAGCGCGCGAGCGACGACGAGGAGCGGCGTGGTGCGCTGGCGGACTTGCGGCACGGCATGCAGCGCGCCACGCGTCTGGTGCAGCAGTTGCTGACGCTGGCGCGACAAGATCCCGAAGCGCCCAGCAATCTTCAAAAAATCAATCTGGACGATGTGTTGCAGGCCGTTGTCGCATCCTATGCGCCGCTGGCCGAAGCGCGCCGCATCGATCTGGGTCTGGAGCGCGCCGTCTCGGATGAGATGCCGACTCAGGTGTCGGGCGATGCCGACGCACTGCGCACCCTGTTCGGCAATCTGATCGACAATGCCATCAAATACACGCCCGAAGGCGGGCGCGTCGATGTCCGGCTCGCGCCGCGGCGGGTCGACGTGATCGACACCGGGCCGGGCATTCCGGCCGACGAGCGCCCGCGCGTGTTCGATCGCTTTTATCGCCGCACCGGGCAAGCCGGCGACGGCAGCGGCCTGGGCCTGGCGATCGTCAAACGTATTGCCGAGGCCCACCATGCCGACGTCATCCTGAGCGACGGCGCCGATGGCCGCGGCCTGTGCGTGAGCGTGCGATTCGCCGAGCCCGCTGCCGCCCCGCTGCTGTAAGCCGATCGCCCGAAGGCGGGAGCGGTCCTGGTTGAACGCGGATGCCGGCGTGGGGGGAACCTTGGCCGTTTCATCCCCGCACAAAATCCAAACCTGCCGTTAAGGTTGCCTTAAGTCTGCCTCGTTACGCTGCAGTCATACGAACTGCTTTGTTAGAGGAGAGGCTCATGCAAACCAAGAAATTAACGCGTGCGCTGGTCGCCGGCGGGGTGATCGCCGCGCTGTCGGCGAGCTATCTGGCGGGACGCCAACACTGGGAGACCACCATGGTCACGCCCGCGGTGGCGGCGGCAACGACCGTGTCGCAACCGGCGCCGCAGATGATGGTGCCGGACTTTTCCTCGATCGTGCAGCACTATGGCCCGGCCGTGGTCAACATCAGCGCTTTGCACGACGCCAGCGCCGCAAGCGAGTCGAATACGGTTCAAATGCCACCTGGGATGAATCAGAACGACCCGTTCTATCAGTTCTTCCGGCAGTTTTACGGCGGCATGCAGCAGCAACCGCAAAACAGCCAGCCTTCGGAGGATCTCGGCTCGGGGTTTATCGTGAGCCCGAATGGGTATATCCTGACCAATGCGCATGTCGTCGACGGCGCGCAGCACGTCACCGTCAAGCTGACCGACAAGCGTGAATACAAGGCCAAGGTCATCGGCAGCGACAAGGCCAGCGACGTTGCGCTGCTCAAGATCAATGCCACCGGCCTGCCGACGGTCAAGATCGGCAATCCGGCCGATACCAAGGTCGGCCAATGGGTGCTGGCGATCGGCTCGCCGTACGGCTTCGACAACACGGTTACCTCCGGTATCGTCAGCGCCAAGTCGCGCTCGCTGCCGGACGAGAACTATGTACCGTTCATTCAGACCGATGTGCCCGTCAACCCCGGCAACTCCGGCGGGCCGCTGTTCAACCTCAAAGGGGAGGTGATCGGTATCAACTCGATGATCTATACCCGCACGGGCGGCTTCCAGGGTCTTTCGTTCGCCATCCCGATCGATCTGGCGATGAAGGTCAAGACGCAGCTGCAGCAATACGGCAAGGTCACGCGCGGCCGTCTCGGGGTAGCGATCCAGGAAGTCAGCCAGCCGCTGGCCAAATCGTTCGGCCTGTCCTCGCCGACCGGCGCGCTTGTCAGCTCCATCGACAAGAGCGGCCCGGCCGCGAAATCCGGCCTGAAGCCGGGTGACGTGATTCTCGCGGTCAATGGCAGCAAGGTCGACGACTCGACGCAATTGCCGGCGATGATCGCCGACATGCGCCCAGGCGATACCGCCGATCTGCTCGTTTGGCACGATGGTGCGAAGCATCACGTGAGCGTCAAGCTCGGGTCGTACAACGCGACCGAACTTGCGTCGAATGGCGGCAGTCAAACAACGCATACGAAGCTTGGCGTGAGTGTGCGCAGCCTGACGCCGAACGAAATGAGCGAGGCCCAGGTCTCGCACGGCCTGCTGGTCGAGCGCAGCAGCGGTCCGGCCGAACAGGCGGGCGTGCAGGCCGGCGACATCATTCTGTCGATCGACGGCACGCCGGTCAGGAGTGCGGCGCAACTGAGCGCCAAGATCAAGACTGCCGGCGAGAACGTGGCCTTGCTGATTCAACGCGATGGCCAGCAGATCTTCATCCCGGTCGATCTGGGCCTCGGTTGAGCGGGTGTGAGCCGCCCGCGAAGCTTGGGGCGGGGCCGGCCCACACCGGCCCCGTGAGGCGGTGTTCTAAAAAGGAGTCGAACATGAAACAGGGAATGGTACGGTGGGCCGCATGTGCGACGTTGGTGCTGGCAAGCGGTGCGCAGATCGCATGGGCGGAGCCGGCGGCATTGCCGCAAGTGCATCACTCTGGCGCGGTGAGCTATCTGTCCGGCGGCGTCGGCAGCGACGAATCGTCGGCGATCAAGGCGGTCACGCCCGACTACCCGCTGGCCCTCGAGTTCTATGGGAAGAGGAAAAGCGGCAACGTGTACCTCGCCGACGTGCCGGTCACGATCACTTCGAACCATGGCACGGCGGTGCTCGACGCGACGTCCCAAGGGCCTTTCATGCTGGTCAAGCTGCCGCCCGGCAATTACACCGTGACGGCGCGGCACGACGGCAAGAAGCTCAGCCGCAACGTGTCGATTTCCAAGGCCGGACATGCCAGAGCCGCGTTCTTCTGGTAGGCGCGGCATATCGAATTGAGTCTCCAACGCGAACTTGCGCCGCCCGCGGGCGGCGTTTTTTTGTTGGGCGGCAGCCGGCGCGCAAGCGCCGATGCGCCGCGCTCAAGCGGTGGTCGCGCAGGCCGTGCCAAGCGGCGCCGATTCCTTGGCGGAGAAATTCTGCAGCACCGGAATGCCGTTCTTGATGGCGGTCATCTCGGCCATGATCGCCACGGCGATCTCGGCCGGCGTGCGCGCGCCGAGATATAACCCTATGGGGCCATGCAGCCGGGCGATTTCGCTGCTGCTCAGATCGAACAGCGACAATCGCTCGCGGCGCTTTTCATTGTTGATGCGCGAACCGATCGCGCCGATATAGAAAGCAGGTGACTTGAGCGCTTCGAGCAAGGCCATGTCGTCGAGCTTGGGGTCGTGAGTCAGCGTGACGACGGCACTGTGCGCGTCCAGCCGCAAGCGCACGATCAGGTCGTCGGGCATCTCTCGTACCAGTTCGGTATTCGGCACATCCCATTCCTCGGCATACTCCTCACGCGGGTCGCAGACGATTACGTGATAGTCGAGCGCCACCGCCATGCTCGCGACATAACGGGAGAGTTGCCCGGCGCCGATCACGATCAGGCGAAAGCGCGGTCCATGGGAAGTGATCAGGCGCCGGCCATCGAATTCCAGCGCGGGTGTGCGATGGCCGGGCACGATGCGAACCTCGCCGGTGGCCATATCCAGCTCCCGCACCACCAACCGGTACTGGGCGATCGCCGCCAGCAGGTCCCGCAGCCGCGCTTTCGCCCCGATCGGCTCGAGCACGATCTGCAGTGTGCCGCCGCACGGCAGGCCAAAGCGCTGCGCCTGCTCGGCCGATACACCATAAGTCGTCAATTCGGGTGTGCTGCTCGGCCACTGGCCGCCGCGCACGCGGTCCATCATGTCGTCCTCGACGCAGCCGCCCGAGACCGAGCCCTTCAGGTGGCCGTCTTCGCGAATCACCAGCATCGAGCCCACCGGGCGAGGTGCCGAGCCCCATGTGCGCACGACCGTGCCGAGGGTGACGAAATAGCCGGCCTCGGTCCATGCCGCCGCAATTTTAAGAACCTCCAGATCGACGCTGTCCATGCGTTTCTCCCATCGGAGTTCGCCCGCCGATGGGCGCTCCGAAGCACAATCGACGTACGCGGCCTGACGGCCGCACGTCCTACCCGAACCAGTATAGCGGCAAATCTCTCGCTGTATACCGCGGAATATACGGGGCCGGTAGCGCGAGGCGGTGGCCGCAACCCGGGAAAATGCGCTTGCGTTGCAGCAGGCTTGGGACAACAATGAAATCTGCTTGTCGGTTCATGCCTTCACCAAAACCTGAGGAGACACGCATGACAGTCAAGGTGTCCTTGACGGTCAACGGCCGCGCCGTGACCGCTGAAGTTCCTCCCGAAACCCTGCTGGTTCAATTCATCCGCGACAACCTCCGCCTGACCGGCACCCACGTCGGTTGCGACACCTCGCAATGCGGCGCGTGCACGGTGCTGCTCGACGGCCGCGCGGTCAAGTCGTGCGCGATGCTGGCGGCGCAGGCCGACGGCGCCTCGCTGACCACGATCGAGGGGCTGGCCGCCGCGGATGGCGCATTGCATCCGATGCAGGCGGCATTTCGCGAACATCACGGGCTGCAATGCGGCTTCTGCACGCCGGGCATGGTGATGAGCGCGTGCGAGCTGGCCGGGCGCAAGCCGGCGCCGAGCGAAGCGGAGATTCGGCGCGCCCTGGAGGGCAATCTGTGCCGTTGCACCGGTTACCACAACATCGTCAAGGCGGTGCAGGCCGGCTTGGCAGCGATGGAGGGCTGACACCATGACGACCGATCTCGCGGGCGGCATCGGCCAGGCCGTGCGCCGCAAGGAAGACTATCGTTTTCTCACCGGCGCCGGCCAGTACACGGACGACGTCCAGATGGACGGGCAGACGTATGCGTACTTCGTGCGTTCGCCTTACGCCCACGCGCGCATTCGCGGCTACCGGCTCGACGCCGCGCGCCAGGCGCCCGGCGTGGTGGGGATTTTCACGGGCGAAGACATCAAGCGCGCCGGCATCGGCGGCTTGCCGTGCGGCTGGCTGATTACCGACGTGCACGGCCAGCCGATGAAGGAGCCGCCGCATCCGGTGCTGGCCATCGACACGGTGCGCTATGTCGGCGACCAGGTTGCGCTGGTGATCGCCCAGACGCTGGCGCAGGCGCGTGATGCGGCCGAGTTGGTCGACGTCGATTACGAGCCGCTGGATGCAGTTGTCGCGCCCGATGCCGCAGTGCGCAGCGGCGCGCCGGCGGTCCACGATATCGCGCCGGACAACGTGTGCTACGTGTGGAGTCTGGGCGACCAGGCGGCGGTCGACGCGGCAATGGCCAAGGCCGCGCATGTCACGCGCCTGGACTTCGTCAACAACCGCCTGATTCCGAATGCGATCGAGCCGCGCGCCGCGGTGGCGCACTACAGCCGCGCCGACGACAGCTACACGCTCTATGTCGCTAATCAGAACCCGCACGTCGAACGCCTGCTGATGGCCGCTTTCGTGCTGAACCTGCCCGAGCACAAACTGCGCGTGGTGGCGCCCGACGTGGGCGGCGGCTTCGGCTCGAAGATTTTCCTGTATGCCGAGGAAACCGCGCTGGTATGGGCCAGCAAGCAAATCAATCGCCCGATCAAGTGGACCGCCGAGCGCTCCGAGTCGTTTCTTTCCGACGCGCACGGGCGCGACCACGTGACCACGGCCGAGCTCGGGCTCGACGCGAACGGCAAGTTTCTCGCCCTGCGGGTGCATACCAAGGCCAACCTGGGCGCCTACCTGTCGACCTTTGCCTCGAGCGTGCCGACCATCCTGTATGCGACTTTGCTCGCCGGCCAGTACACCACGCCGGCGATCTTCTGCGAAGTCACGGGTGTTTTCACGCATACCGCACCGGTCGATGCCTACCGCGGCGCGGGCCGCCCCGAAGCGACCTATGTGGTCGAGCGCATCGTCGAGACCGCGGCGCGCGAGATGAAGATCGATCCGGTCGAGCTGCGGCGCCGCAATTTCATCACGCAGTTCCCGTATCAAACGCCTGTGGCCTTGTGCTACGACACCGGCAATTACGGCGCCAGTCTCGACAAGGCGCTGCAACTGGCCGATGTCGCGGGTTTTCCGGCGCGCCGCGAGGCGGCCCGGCAACGCGGCAAACTGCGCGGACTGGGTTATTCGTGCTACATCGAGGCCTGCGGCCTGGCACCGTCGAATATCGCCGGACAGCTCGGCGCGCGCGCCGGGTTGTTCGAGGCCGGCGAAGTGCGCGTGCATCCCACCGGCAAGGTGACTGTATTCACCGGCTCGCACAGTCATGGGCAGGGACACGAGACGACCTTCACGCAAATCGTTGCCGACCGGCTCGGTATCGCCTACGAGGACGTCGACATCGTGCACGGCGACACCGGACGCGTGCCGTTCGGGATGGGCACCTACGGCTCGCGCTCGCTCGCGGTGGGCGGCTCGGCGATCGTCAAGGCGCTCGACAAGGTGATCGCCAAGGGCAAAAAGATCGCCGCGCACATGCTCGAGGCGGCCGAAGGCGACATCGAGTTCAAGGACGGGAAATTCAGCGTCGCGGGCACCGACAAGGCGCTACCGTTCGCGCAGATTGCCCTGTCGGCTTACGTGCCGCACAACTACCCGCTCGAATCGCTCGAGCCTGGGCTGGACGAGTCGGCATTCTACGATCCGACCAACTTCACTTATCCGGCCGGCAGTCATATCTGCGAGGTCGAGGTCGATCCGGATACTGGCCAGACCGAAATCGTCGCCATGACCGCGGTCGACGACTTCGGCAACATCGTCAACCCGATGATCGTCGAGGGACAAGTGCATGGCGGCCTGGCGCAGGGCATTGGCCAGGCATTGCTCGAAGGGTGCGTCTACGATCCCGAGAGCGGACAGCTGCTCACGGGCTCCTACATGGATTACGCGATGCCGCGCGCCGACGATCTGCCCAGCTTCGCGGTGGACACCACCTGTACGCCATGCACCCACAACCCGCTGGGCGTCAAGGGGTGCGGCGAGGCCGGCGCGATCGGCTCGCCCCCAGCTGTCATCAACGCGATCACCGACGCGCTGGGCGTGCTGCATCTGGAGATGCCGGCCACGCCCGAGCGCGTGTGGCGTGCGCTGCAAACGTCGTCCAATGGCCGTGCCTGAAGCGAGGGAGTCCTAATGAAATCATTCAACTACCATCGTCCGGCCGATCTTGCCGATGCGGCGAAGTGGCTTGCCGCGCACCCCGAGGCCCGCCTGCTGGCCGGCGGCCAGAGCCTGTTGCCGGCGATGAAACTGCAATTGGCGGCGCCCTCCGATCTGATCGATTTGGGAGCGCTGGCCGCGCTCAAGGGCATCCGCGTCGACGGCTCGCAGGTGGTGATCGGCGCGATGACCCCGCACGCCGAAGTCGCCGCATCGGCCGAAGTGAGACGGGCAATTCCCGCGCTGGCGGCACTGGCCGACGGTATCGGCGACCGGCAGGTGCGCAATCGCGGCACCCTGGGCGGCTCGCTGGCCAATAACGACCCGGCCGCGTGCTATCCGGCGGCGGTGCTCGGCCTGGGCGCGGTGGTGCGCACCGACCGGCGCGAGATTGCCGCCGACGATTTCTTTCTCGGCATGTACGAGACCGCGCTCGCGCCCGACGAAATCATCACGGCGGTGGCGTTCCCGGTGCCGCGCCGCGCGACGTATCTGAAATTCCGCCAGCCGGCATCGCGCTTCGCGCTGGTCGGCGTGTTCGTCAGCGACGGGCCGCAGGGCGTGCGCGTGGCCGTCACTGGAGCCGGGCCGTGCGTGTTTCGCGCGAGCGCGCTCGAGGCGGCGCTGGGCAAGCAGTTCAGCGCCGACGCACTGCGCGGCATCACCGTCGACCCGGCGGAGCTGAATTCGGACATGCACGCCAGTGCCGACTATCGCGCGCACCTGATTCCGGTGCTGACCGGGCGTGCCGTCACCGCGGCGCTGGCTGCATGAGCGACGCGACCGGCATGCCGGACTTGCCCGGCACGGTCGACGCGGTGCAGGCGGCGTTGGCCGGGACCGGTTATATCGCGCCGCGCAATCTGGCGACCACGATTTTCCTGGCGCTGCGCATGGGCCGGCCGTTGTTTCTCGAGGGCGAGGCCGGCGTTGGCAAAACGGAAGTCGGCAAGGCCCTGGCCAGCGTGCTCGGGCGCCGGCTGATCCGTCTGCAATGCTATGAAGGGCTAGATATCTCGGCGGCCGCCTACGAGTGGAACTACGCGCGCCAGATGCTCGAGATCCGTCTGGCCGAGGCCACGCGTGCGGCGCCCACGCTGGACAACCATGCGCTGAGTGCGCATCTCTACAGCGAGACTTTCCTGCTCAAGCGGCCGCTCCTGCAAGCGCTGGAGGCCGACCTGGCCGGGCCGCCGATTCTGCTGATCGACGAACTCGACCGGGCCGACGAGCCATTCGAGGCCTTTTTGCTGGAGATCCTGTCAGACTTTCAATTGACCATCCCCGAGTACGGCACGATCCGCGCGGCCGAACCGCCGGTGGTGGTGCTGACCTCCAATCGCACCCGCGAGATTCATGACGCGATCAAGCGCCGCTGCCTGTATCACTGGGTCGACTACCCGAGCGCCGCGCGCGAGCTGGAAATTCTGCAGAGCAAAGTGCCGGATGCGCCGGCCGCACTGTCGCGCCAGGTGGTCGCGTTCGTGCAGCGCCTGCGCGGCGCCGACCTGTTCAAGTCGCCCGGCGTGGCAGAAACGATCGACTGGACCCGCGCCTTGACCACGCTTGATAGCCTGGTGCTCGACCCCGACACCATCGATGCAACGCTCGGCGCGCTGCTCAAATACCAGGACGATCTGCTGCGCGTTCAGGGCCAGGTCGCCGCCGATATGCTGCGAGACATTCAAGCCGGCTTGGCTCAGGCCGCGCCGGGCGCCGTATCGTGATGGCGGCAGCGGCACCCGCCGGCAAGCTTGCCGAGAACCTGCTGCATTTCGCCCGCGTGCTGCGCGCCGCGGGCGTGCCGGTCGGTCCGGCGCAGGTTGCCGATGCGCTGGTCGCCGTGCAGCTGATTGGCGTCGAGCGGCGCGACGACTGGTACGCCGCGCTGGCAGCGCTGTTTTTGACGCGGCATGAACAGCGCCCGCTGTTCGATCAGGCTTTCCACGTGTTTTGGCGCGCGCCCGACCTGCTGGGCCAGGCGCAGCGCCTGCTCTTGCCGCAGATTACGGGACGTCTGCCGCGCCCGCGCGAGCTCAGCCCGCGCCTGGCCCAAGCCTTCGCGCCGAGCGGGCTCGAGCAGCCGCGCGTTGGCGCACCTGCCGAGCAGCAGGAATTCGACGCGGTGCTCGAATTTTCCGCGCGGGAACGGTTGCAGTCGCGCGACTTCGAGCAGATGACGCCGGACGAGTGGGCAGTGGCGCGGCGTTATGCGGGACGCCTCGCACTGCCATTGCGGCCCGTGCTCACGCGCCGCTGGCGACCGGGCGAGCCGGGCGCTGTTGACATGCGGCAGACGTTGCGCGCGAGCCTGCGGTGCGGCGGCGAACCGGTGCTGTTGCGCCGTCGCCGCCAGGTGCGCCGAACTCCGCCGCTGGTGGCGCTGTGCGACATTTCCGGCTCGATGCACCGTTACACCCGCGTGCTGCTGCATTTCCTGCATGCGCTGGGGCAGCAGCAGAAGCTGTCGGTGTTTCTGTTCGGCACGCGCCTGAGCAATATCACGCGCTGTCTGCGCGCGCGCGACGTCGATGACGCGATGCGCGCGGTGAGCCGCGCGGTGCCCGACTGGTCGGGCGGTACACGGATCGGCCCCTGTCTCGAGCAGTTCAATCGTGTGTGGGCCCGGCGCATGCTCACGCAGCGGGCCGCGGTGCTGCTCGTGACCGACGGTCTCGACCGGGCCGAACCGGGCGTGTTGCAGGCAGCGATGCAGCATCTGCGACTGGCCAGCCGGCAAATCCTGTGGCTCAACCCACTGTTGCGGTACGAGGGGTTCGAACCCAAGGCCGCCGGCATTCGTGTCATGCTACCGTTGGTCGACCGGCACCTGCCGGCGCACAATCTCGACTCGCTCGCGCAACTGGCGCAAGTGCTGCGCGGCGCCTGAGCGGCGTGCCGGCGCCGCAACCCGTTCAAGCCAAGGAGGTTGGTCATGGAAATGCAGAATTCCCGCGTGCTGCCCGTGTCGCAAGAGGCCGTGTGGCAGGCGCTCAACGACCCGGCCGTGCTGCGCCAGTGCATTCCCGGGTGCGAGTCGCTGGAGCGGGCCGCCGACGACACCTACGACGTCGCGATGCTCGCCTCGGTCGGGCCGGTCAAGGCCCATTTCAAGGGGCGCATGACGCTGGCCGACGTGGTGCCCCCTACCTCTTACGTATTGCGCTTCGACGGGCAGGGTGGCGCCGCCGGGTTCGGGCGCGGCGAGGCACAGGTCACGCTGGCCGCGCAGGGGGCGGCCGAGACATTGCTGACCTATCACGTCAAGGCCCAGGTCGGCGGCAAGCTGGCCCAGCTCGGTTCGCGGCTGGTCGATGGGGCTGCACGCAAGCTGGCGGACGATTTTTTCTCACGCTTTACCGACGCGCTGGGCGTGACGCCCGAGGCGCCGGCACCAGCCCAGGCCGACGCTGCCTCAACGGTGGCCGAGCCGGCCGCGCGCCAGCCTACGCCGGCGATGCGGCGGCTATGGCTGTGGGTCGCACTGGCTGCTGCCGTAGTCGTCGCGGTGCTGTATGGCGGCCACGTGGGCTAGGGGCGCGGCGCAATGAGCGAGATCGGCTATGACCTGCGGGTACGGATTCGTTGCGGCCAGACCCGCGTGCTCGGGCCCGGCAAGGTGCAATTGCTGCGGGCCATCGAGCAGACCGGGTCGATCTCGGCCGCGGCGCGGCAACTGGAGATGTCGTACCGCCGCGCCTGGCTGCTGGTCGAGGCGATGAATCGCGATTTTCGCGAGCCGCTGGTGACGCGTCACATCGGCGGCGCGGCCGGTGGCGGCGCCAACGTCACCCCGTTCGGTCACACGGTGCTCGAGACTTACGCGCGCCTCGAGACCGATCTGCGCGAACAGCTCGACGCCCGCGCGGCGGTGTTTGCGCCGCTGCTCAATCAGGCGTGCGCCGACCGGTCGCCGTGAATTGCATCAATTCGCCGTGGCCACACGCAGTGCCGGACTGTAGCGCAGCATGTCGAAGAAGCCGTCGGCCATTGCGCTGGCCTCGGCCTCGAGATCGAAGCTGCGCGGCAGGAACAGCCAATTACTGATCAGGCCGGTGAGCATCGCGTGCATCAGCACGGCGGCGCGGCGCGTATCGAGGTCGGCCGGCAATTGCCCCAGGGATACCGCGTCGCACAGACAACGCTCCATGCGGTTGCGCCCGTCGGCGCAAGCCTCCTGGTGGCGCTCCATCACCGGACCCATTTCCTCGGTGTATTCGCACTTGTGAAACAGGATGTCGAGCACCCGGCGGCGGTGCGGATTGCGCGCCGTCTCGCACAAAACCTGGGTGAATACGCGGCGTAGCGTCTGGGCGGGATCCGGGTCGGGATCGCTGATGCGGCAACGCTCGACCATGGTTTCCATCGGCAGCCGAATGCGGTCGAACATGGCCGTGAAAAGATCCGCCTTGTTCTTGAAATGCCAGTAAATCGCACCGCGCGTGACGCCCGCGGCCGTCGCGATATCGGCCAGCGAGGTGCGCGAGACACCCTGCTCGAAAAACACCTGTTCGGCGGCATCGAGAATCTGGTGACGGGTTTCGAGAGCCTCTTCCTTGGTTCTGCGGACCATTTTTCTGGTTCTCTGGAGCGTTTCAGAAAGCCGCCGGCGCAGCCTTGCGGCGCGGGGCGAGCGGGCATGCGATCGGCGAATTTTTACTATGTGGAACCGATCATTACAACGTATTTCAATTAAAACATTCATTAATGAATGTATATATAATAGCAGCCGCACAACGGACTAGCCACACCGGTTGCCACACGTGTGACGGCGTCGCCGCCAGTGGGCGGATTGCCAGGAAAGCCTGGGCAGCGCCAAGTCAGGCGAGGCACGTCCCATCCTTTGACGTCGCGGGGCCGGGCGCTGCCCGGCGATCACGATGCCGCCGCTTACCCCGTTACCGAATGACTCAGCCTAGACACAGAGGTCGCTCCATGCGTTTTGGTCGGAATTCCACGCGTTTGATCTACGCCGTTGCTGCGGTTTCGGCGCTGCTGCTCGCCGGCTGCGCCAAGAAACAGACGCCGTCGCCGAAGCCGTTCGAAGTCGGCGTGGTCACGGTACATGCGCAGAGCGTGCCGGTTACCACCGAATTGCCTGGGCGCACGTCGGCGTATCTGGTTGCGCAAGTGCGCGCCCGCGTCGATGGCATCGTGCTGCATCGCGAGTTTACCGAGGGCGGCCAGGTCAAGGCCGGCCAGCGTCTCTATCAGATCGATCCGGCGCCCTACCGGGCGGCTTTGGACAGCGCTCGCGCAACGCTGCAAAAGGCGCGCGCCAACCTGAGCTCGACTTCGGCCCTGGCGGCCCGCTACAAAGTGCTGGTGGCCGCGCATGCGGTCAGCCAGCAGGATTACGACAACGCCGCGGCCGCGCAGGCACAGGCGGCCGCCGACGTCGCCGCGGGCAAGGCGGCGGTGGAAACCGCGCGCATCAATCTTGGCTACACGGACGTGATCTCCCCGATCACCGGCACCATTGGCGTGTCGAACGTCACGCCCGGCGCCTATGTGCAGGCGAGTGCCGCGACACTGATGGCGACCGTGCAGCAAACCGATCCGATCTACGTCGACGTCACGCAATCGACCGTCGATCTGCTGCGCCTGCGCCGCGAGCTGGCCAACGGCCGGCTGCAATCGGCCGGCCCCAACGAGGCCAAGGTCAAGCTCGTGCTGGATGACGGTTCGATTTACCCGCTCGAAGGCAAACTCGAGTTCACCGACATCACGGTCGACCAGACCACGGGCACGGTCACGCTGCGCGCGGTTTTCCCAAATCCGAAGCATGAGCTTCTGCCCGGCATGTTCGTGCGGGCGCGCCTGGAGGAGGGCGTCAACGACCGCGCGATCCTGGTGCCTCAGATCGGTGTCACGCACGATGCGAAGGGCACGCCGACCGCGTTGGTGGTCGGCGCCGACGACAAGGTCGTGCTGCGCACGCTGAGCGCGAGCCAAACCTACGGCAATGACTGGATCGTCAACAGCGGCCTCAAGCCAGGCGACAAGGTGATCGTGGCCGGCGTCCAAAAAGTGCAGCCCGGCATGACGGTCAAGCCGGTCGAGCAGCCGATGCCGCCGGTGAACGCTTCCGGCGCGGCGGCTGCCGCGGCCGGACAGGCCCAATAAGCGGGAGCGCGGTCCATGGCCAAGTTTTTTATCGATCGCCCCATTTTTGCGTGGGTGATCGCAATCGTCCTGATGCTGGCCGGCGCGCTGTCGATCAAGACACTGCCGGTCGAGCAGTATCCGACCATCGCGCCGCCCGGCGTGCAGATTCGCGCGTCCTATGCCGGCGCCTCCGCGCAGACGGTGGAAGACACGGTGACGCAGGTCATCGAGCAGCAGATGAACGGCCTCGACAATCTGCTCTACATCGCCTCGACCAGCGACGACTCCGGCACGGCGCAGATCACGCTGACCTTCGCCCCGGGTACGGATCCGGATATTGCCCAGGTGCAGGTGCAGAACAAGCTGCAGTTGGCCACGCCGTTGCTGCCCCAGGCGGTGCAGCAGGCGGGGGTGAGCGTGACGAAATCGCGCACCGGCTTCCTGATGGCGATGGCGTTTGTCTCGACCGATCACAGCATGACGAAGTACGACCTGGCGAACTACCTCGTCTCGCATGTGCAGGACCCCATCAGCCGGGTCAACGGCGTTGGCACGGTGACGGTGTTCGGCACGCAATATGCGATGCGCGTCTGGCTCGATCCGAACAAGCTGGCTCGTGTGGGCCTGACCCCGGTGGACGTCGTCAATGCGCTCAAGGAGCAGAACGTCCAGGTCGCCGCCGGGCAACTGGGCGGCACGCCGGCGGTGCCGGGCCAGTCGCTGACCGCGACCATCAGCGAGGCGACCCTGCTGCGCACCCCGGCGCAGTTCGGCAACGTGCTGCTCAAGGTCAATCCGGACGGCTCCCAAGTTCGCATCAAGGACGTCGCACGCGTTGCGTTGGGCGGCGAAAACTATATTACGGCGACTAAATACAATGGCGCGCCCGCGGCCGGCCTGGGCATCCAGTTGGCCACCGGCGCCAACGCGTTGCAGACCGCCGATGCGGTACGCGCGAGAATCAACGAGCTGTCGCGGTATTTTCCGCATGGCCTGAAAGTCGAGTATCCGTACGATACGACGCCGTTCGTGAAAATCTCCATCGAGGAGGTCGTCAAGACGCTGCTCGAGGGGATCGTGCTGGTGTTCCTGGTGATGTATCTGTTTTTACAGAACCTGCGCGCCACCCTGATTCCGACCATTGCGGTGCCGGTCGTGCTGTTCGGCACGTTCGGCGTGATGGCGTTGGTCGGCTTCTCGATCAACACGCTCTCGATGTTCGGCATGGTGCTGGCGATCGGGCTGCTGGTCGATGACGCGATCGTGGTGGTGGAGAACGTCGAGCGGGTCATGGCCGAGGAGGGCCTGTCGCCGCGCGACGCGACACGCAAGGCCATGGGGCAGATTACCGGAGCGCTGGTCGGCGTGGCGCTGGTGCTCTCGGCGGTATTCGTGCCGATGGCGTTCTCCGGCGGCGCGGTCGGGGCGATCTATCGGCAATTCTCGCTGACCATCGTGGTGGCGATGATTCTGTCGGTGCTGGTGGCGTTGATCCTCACCCCGGCGCTTTGCGCGACGCTGCTCAAGCCGATTCCGAAGGGGCATCATGCCGAAAAGCAGGGCTTTTTCGGGTGGTTCAATCGCACCTTCGACAATGGCCGGCAAAAATATCACGCCGGCGTGCACCACGTGCTCAAACGCTCGGGCCGCTGGCTGCTGCTGTATCTGTTGCTGATCGGCGCGGTCGCGCTGCTGTTCGTGCGCATGCCGACTTCGTTCCTGCCCAACGAAGACCAGGGCACTATGTTCATCCAGGTGCAGACGCCGCCGGGCACGACGCAGCAGCGCACCGAGCAGGCGCTCGACGACGTCAGCCACTACCTCCTGAATCAGGAGCGTGACGTGGTCCAGTCGACCTTCGAGGTGGCGGGCTTCAACTTCGCCGGGCGCGGCCAGAATTCCGGGTTGGTATTCGTGCGGCTCAAGGACTGGAGCCTGCGCACGGCCGACAAGGACAAGATGCAGGCACTGATCGGACGGATCTTCGCGCATTTCTCCTCGTACAAGAATGCGGTGGTGATCCCGATCAATCCGCCGCCGATCCCGTCGCTGGGCACCGCATCGGGCTTCGACTTCGAGCTGGAAGACCGTGCCGGCCTCGGCCACGCGGCCCTGATGGCCGCGCGCAACGAGCTGCTGAGAACGGCCGCGAAAGACCCCGATCTGTCGCTGGTGCGGGCCAATGGCCTGGACGACCAGCCCGAGTTCAAGGTGCATATCGACCGCGAGAAAGCCAGCGCGCTGGGCGTGCCGCTCGCCTCGATCGACCAGACCTTCTCGATTGCCTGGGCCTCGGCCTACGTCAACAACTTCCTCGACACCGACAACCGCATCAAGCGTGTCTATGTGCAGGCCGATGCGCCGTATCGCATGAATCCCGCCGATATCGACCGCTGGTACGTGCGCAACACGCAAGGAAAAATGGTGCCGTTCTCGTCGTTCGCCACCGGTTCATGGACTTACGGATCGCCCAAGCTGGAACGCTATAACGGCGTCTCGTCGATCGAAATCCAGGGTAGCGCCGCGCCCGGCAAGAGCTCGGGCCAGGCGATGAACGAAATCGAAAAACTCGCCAGCAAGTTGCCCAAGGGCATCGGCTACGAGTGGACCGGGCTGTCCTATCAGGAGCGCCTGTCGGGCTCTCAGGCGCCGGCGCTGTACGCCATCTCGATTCTGGTGGTGTTTCTCAGTCTGGCGGCGCTGTATGAAAGCTGGTCGATCCCGTTCTCGGTCATCATGGTGGTGCCGCTTGGCATCATCGGCGCCTTGCTGGCGGCGACCGGGCGGGGCCTCTCGAACGACGTGTACTTCCAGGTCGGCTTGCTGACCACGGTGGGGCTATCGGCGAAAAACGCCATTCTGATCGTCGAGTTCGCCAAGAGCCTTCAGGAGCAGGGCATGTCGGCGATGGCCGCGGCCATGGAAGCGGCCCGCCTGCGGCTGCGGCCGATTCTGATGACGTCGATGGCGTTCATTCTCGGCGTGTTGCCGCTGGCCATCAGTAACGGCGCGGGGTCGGCCAGCCAGCACGCGATCGGCACGGCCGTCATCGGCGGCATGGTGACGGCGACCTTCCTGGCTATCTTCATGATTCCGATGTTCTTCGTGGTGATTCGCGAGAGATTCTCCAAACGCAAGCCGGACTCGCGGGGCGCATCGGCTGTCAATGGCGATGCGCAGGATTCCGAAGGAGATCAATCATGAACCGGCTTTCTCTGCCGCTCGCCCTGGGAGTCGCCGCCCTGATGGCGGGCTGCTCGCTGCAGCCGCATTATGAGCGTCCGGCAAGCGGCGTGGCCTCGGCTTTTCCTACCGGCGCCGCGTATCGGAGCGGCGCGCCGGCCGATGGCGCCAAGCAGCTTCCGGCGATCGACATCGGCTGGAAGAATTTCTTCGGCGACCCTCGCTTGCGCGCATTGGTGGCGCTGGCGCTGCGCAATAACCGGGATCTGCGCGTCTCGGCGCTCCAGGTGCAGGAAGCGGCAGCGCAATACCGGATCGTGCGCGCCGGCCTGTTTCCGACCGTCAACGCGACGGCCAGCGATACGCGTTCACACGTTCCTGCCGACTTGAGTTCGTCGGGCAAGCAGGTGTCCGGCGCATATTCGGTAGGGTTGGGCGCGGCATCCTGGGAGCTCGATTTCTGGGGCCGCATCCGCAGCCTCAAGGCACAGGCGTTGGCTCAATATCTGGCGAGTGCGCAAGCGCGCAAAGCGGCGGAAATCTCGCTGGTATCCCAGGTCGCCGACCAATACATCACAGTACGTGCCTACGACGAACAGCTCGAGGTCACGCGCGAGACGCTGCGCAATGCCCAGGCGTCCTACCAGTTGGCCAGGCTGCAGTTCAACGTCGGCACCGGTTCGGAGCTCACCCTGCGCGAAGCCCAGGGCGTGGTCGAGCAGGCCCGCGCCAGTCTGGCCAGCCAGGTGCGTTTGCGTGCGCAGGCTGAGAACGCCTTGACGCTGCTGGTCGGCGAACCGCTGCCGGCCGATCTGCCGGCCCCCATGCCGCTCGACGACCAGCATATCCTGGCCGACATCCCGGCCGGGCTGCCGTCCGACCTGCTGGTGCGCCGGCCCGACATCATGGCCGCCGAACAGCGGTTGCGCGCGGCCAATGCGAATATCGGCGCGGCTCGCGCGGCATTCTTTCCGAAGATCGCGCTGACGGCCCAGTTCGGGACCGAGAGCGCGACGCTCGGCGGGCTGTTCAAGGCCGGCTCGGCGGCATGGACGTTCGCGCCGCAGATCACCTTGCCGATCTTCGATGCGGGCACCAACCTGGCCAATCTCGACCTCGCCCATCTGCAGAAGAACGTGGCGATCGCGCAGTACCAAAAGACGATTCAAACGGCTTTTCGCGAAGTCTCGGATGGTCTGGCCGCGCGCGGCACCTACGACGATCAGATCGCGGCGTTGCAGCAGTACGTCGTTTCTCAGCAGCGCCGGCTCGACTTGTCGAATCTGCTTTACAAGAACGGCGCCGCTAGCTATCTGACGGTGCTGACGGCACAAACCGATCTGTACTCGGCCCAGCAGTCGCTGATTACCGCCCGCATGCAGCGCCTGACCAATCTGGTCGATCTGTACCAGTACCTCGGCGGCGGTTGGATAGCGCATACGGGCGATGCGCCACGGCCGCCGGATGCGCCGCTACAGGTCGGCGCATCCGGCACCGGCGCGGCGTCCGACTAGAGGCATGCGTCTAGCCGCGCGCTAGGTGCGCGCGGCAATCGCAGCTATGCTCGAACTCATCGCATCCGTTCGATTCTTTATGGAGGAAGTTTGCAATGAGCGATTTGAAAGCGCGTTTCGACGACGCGGTGGCCGCGTCCAAGGCACTGTCCGAGCGCCCCGATAACCTGACGCTGTTGCGCATCTACGCGCTGTACAAGCAAGCCACTCAGGGCGACGCGAGCGGCGAGCGTCCCGGCATGACGGCGATGGTCGAGCGCGCCAAGTTCGACGCCTGGGCCATGCTCAAGGGCGTCACGCCAGACGCCGCGATGACGAGTTATATCGAACTGATCGAATCGCTCAAGCGTTGAGAGATCGACGCCGCCCGTCTCCCCGCTAACGGCAGCCTCGGCTGCCGTTTTCCTTTGCATTAACATCATTCACTCTGAATGCCATGCATTTCGGAATCTTCACCTTTGACGAAGATTCCGCTTCTCCGCACAATGCGCGTTCCTGAACCAGTCCAGTCGGAGAAGAGGCGTCAATGCAAGGGTTCTCGCTGATCGAGATTCTGATCGCGATGGCGATCATGACGGTCGGCCTGCTGGGCGCCGCAAAACTCCAGGCGCTGGTTCTGCAGGCTCACCGCGATGCATCCCACCACATGACTGCGGCAGAGCTGGCCGGCGATCTGGCCGAGGCGATGCTCGTCAACCCTGCGCTGGCGCATGCGGCCGCCCTCGGTGCCCATGGCGATTCCCGGGCTGGGTGCCATACCGGCCCCTGCCAACCCGATGTCCTTGCAGCCGCACAGTGGGCTTCGTGGCAAGCGTCGCTGCGCACGCGGTTGAGCGGCGCACGCGGCGTGTTCTGTCCGCGAGGCAAATTGCTCGTGTCGGGCGCTCAATGGCGGTGCGGCGATATCGGCGCGTCGGCGCCCTCGCTCGGCATCGGTTGGCGGGTTGGCACGCAATCCGAGCATTTGCGGGTTTTCTATCTGCCGGCGCCCCATTATTTTTCGAACTGATACCGCATGATGCGAGCGCTTGGGCAATCGCACTGGCGAGGTGCGTCGCTGATCGAACTGATGATCGCGCTGAGCCTGGGATCGCTGCTGATGCTTGCCGCCACCGCCATGCTGCTCGCCTCGAAGCGAGCTTACGTGCACCAGATGGAGCTTGCCGCGTTACAGGAGCGAGGCGCCTTCGCATTGACGATCCTCAGGCGCGTGGTGCGCATGGCAGGGTATCGCAACTGGGATCTCGACGCTGGCCGTGTCGTCTGGCCGCCGCCGCGCGAGCGGGTGCCGGCCATTCGCGGCAAGGATAACTGCGCGCTGGCGTTTGCCGCCTGCGGGCCGAGCGTGAGTGGCAGCGATTTGCTCGAGGTGCGGCACGAAGGCAGCGGCGCGGGCGACGGTGACGGCGGCGTGCTCGACTGTGCCGGCCGGCGCGTGCCGGGCCCCCGTGCCAATGGCGCGGGCTCGGCCGACGAGCGCGGTCGCAGCGTCTTTTATGTGGCACGCAGCAGCAGCGGCGAGCCAGCATTGTATTGCCGCTATTTCCGCGCGTCGGGCGGCAGCCGCGCCGAGGCGCTGGTCGAGGGAGTCGAGAACTTTCAGGTGATCTACGGCATCGATGCGAACGGCGATGGCGTGCCGGAGCAGTTTCTGCCGGCGCGTCGGCTGCAGGCTGCGCAATGGCGGCAGGTCGTCGCCATACAACTGGGCCTGGTGTTGCGCAGTCCGATCGCGCTCGGCTCAGCGGAGCCGCCCGGCGTGTTTTATCTGTTCGGGCGAGATTATCCGGAGGCGGACGGCATATACCGCCCGGCTGCCGACATACCACGGGCGCGCCATCAGGTGAGCGCTACGATTCAGTTGCGCAATGCAATGCGCCAACCATCGTGAGCGAGAGCGGGGCGGCGCCTCGCGCGACGTTCGCCCAGCGCGGCATGGCTCTGGTCGTAACGCTGTTGACGCTGGCCGGCATGATGATGCTTGGTATGTCCGCGCTGCGAGTGGTGCAACTGAGCACGCGCATTGCGCACGCCGAGCGTGAGCGCACTCACGCGTTTTACGCGGCCGAAGCGGCGTTGGCCGATGCCGAGCGCGATATCGCACTCGGTTCTCGGGCCGCGCTGTTTGCGACGTCGCCGGCGATGCCTCGCCGGCTTGCCGAGCGCGCGCGTGAGTCCTTCGTGCCCGGCGTATGCCAGCGCGGGGGTATGCGGCAGGGGCTGTGTCAGAGCGCGCCCGGGCAACCTTCCGTTTGGCTGACGGTGGATTTCGACGACGTTACCGCGAGCGCAGCGAGTGTCGCCTACGGCACCTTCACCGGCGCGCGGCTGTCCGTCGCCCGGTTGCCGCGCTACGTTATCGAGGCATTGCCGGCGGTCGCGCGGGCGCGCGGCGCGGCGCCGCTCGACGCGCTATATCGGATCACCGCGGCCGGCTACGGGCCGACACTGCGGCAACCGGTGATCCTGCAAAGCGTGTATCGCCTGGCGCGGCCGGACGGCGAGGGAGCGACAGTCGAGCAGCTCCCGGCGGGCCGCCTGAGCTGGCGAGAGATCACCACCTGGGACGAGATGCGGGCCGGCATGGCTCGCGCGGTCCGGCCGATCGACGGCGCAACCGATTAACGAGATCGACGAGAGATGAAAAGACATACCGCAACCGCCGGATTCACGCTGATCGAGTTGCTGATTGCGATGGCCATTGTCGCCGCGCTGGCGTCATTCGCATACAGCGGCTACGCGACCTATGTGCTGCGTGCGAAGCGCGCCGAAGGCCAGGCCGCGTTACTGCGCAATCTGCAGCGACTCGAACTGCACTACCTGACGAGCGGCACCTACGGTCATGACCGTGACAAGCCCGAGGATCCGTGGCAGGGCCTCGATGCCTATTCGTCCGACACGCCGGCGCGCAGCGCTTACCGGTTGGCGATGGCGAGATGCGCTGCCGCGGCGTCGGGCGAGCAGACCTCCTATCGCCTGTGCGTGCGTTTGCGCGCGATCCCACACAGGTTCGACGACAGCATCTGTGGCGAGCTGCTGCTGCAAAGCGACGGTCAACGTGGCGCGGCAGGGCGCCTGCCTGGCCCGGCCGGCTGCTGGTGAGGCCGATGCGCAATGCATGGTGGCGCGCAATCCCCCGGGCGAGCGGCGTGACCCTGGTCGAACTCCTGATCGTGCTGGCCATCGTCGGCTCGCTCGCCTTGGCCGTGACACCTTCGCTGCAAGGTGTGATGGGCCGTCTGGCCCTGCGCAGCGCCGCCCGCGATTTTCTGGCGACACTGCACCATGCGCGCGCTGCCGCGCTTGCCCGTCAGGCGCGCGTGGTGGTCGCGCCGCTCGATGGCGCCGACTGGTCGTCCGGCTGGATCACGTTCGTCGACAGCAACCTGAACAACCGGCACGATCTGGGCGAGGCCATATTGATACGCCAGTTGGCGCTGCGCGGCGGGATCGTTGCGACGTCGCGTCAGAGCGGTGGTGAGGCGATGCCCTTTATCGCTTACGCGGCCAATGGCTACACCCGCGCGGGTCGTTGGAACTGGCTGTCGGGAACGGTCACGTTTCGGCAAGGCGACGAAGCCCGCGCCATTGTGGTGAATGCGCTCGGACGGGCCAGACTGACCGATGCGGCGCCGGCATCGCCACCGGTTGCCCCGGCAACCTCCACGGACAGGTTGCGAGCCTCATAGGCCGCGCTCAGCGCATTTCGAACCATTCACGGTGAAAGCGCCGGCCAGGCAGCCCGGTGGCGCGCCAGGCACGCTGCAGCGCCGCGCCGAAGCGGGCCGGGCCGCAGAACCACAGCTCGGCACCGGCCGGATCGTGCAGTCCCGCGGTGATCGCTTCGAAGTCGAGCGGTCGTTGGCGCGCGCTGTCGACCAGCACGAGCGTCACGCCCGTCTGCGTGCAAAGCGCGCGCAACCGCGGTACGTAGGGATCCTTTGCGGTGTCGCGCGTGCAGTAAAAGAATGTCACCGACGGCGAGCGGCGGCCGAGCCAGCGCAAATATTCGAGACGCGCCAGAAATGGTGTCAGGCCGATGCCGCCGGCGACCCAGACCTGCTCGCTAGCCGTGCCGCGAAAATCGAAGCCGCCATAGGGTCCTTCGATCGTGACCGGCTGTGCGAGCGCCAACCGTCTGGCGAGCTGCCCGGTGTAGTCACCGAGCGCCTTGATGACAAAACGGATTTTCCTCGCCTGCGGGTCGGCGCCGGCAATCGTGAATGGGTGTGGTCCCTCGGCGGGATCGAAGCAGACGTAGGCGAATTGCCCCGGCCGATGCGGCAGGCTGCGTGTGTCCAGCGTGCACTCGACTTCCAGCATGCCATCATGGGCTTCGAGCCAGGTGATCGTTCCGTTCACGCGCCGGTGCCGCCCGACTCCGCCAGTGGCGGACACGGCGGCCGCGGCGCCCCCCAATAATGCGCTCAGCCCGACCAGCGCGCCGAGCGGTGTGAGGCGCAATTGCGGCGGCAGTAGCAGCAGCGCATGCCAGGTCGTCGCCAAATACAGCAATGCCGATAGCCGGTGTGTTTTGCGGAACCAGCGATAAGGAATGCTGCGCAACAGCGCAATAGCAATCAGCGCGCACAGCAGCGTACCGTTGGCCAGTTCGGCCATTTCCTGCGTCGCTGCGTTCCAGTCCAGGCCAACTTGTCTCGACGCGTCGGCCGACTGTGCGGTGCGAATTCGGGCGAGTCCATCGGGAAGCCATTCCAGGATGCAATGGAGCAACACCACTGCGCCGGTCGCAATGCCTGCCCATTTGTGCAGCCGGTAGCACCGGTCGAGTCCGCCCAACGGTTTCTCGATCCAGCGCCAGCGCATTACCACCACGATCGCCAGCGTCAGCAGCACGTAGGCCCAGACTCCGCTGAGCACGATGGCTTCGCGCGCCAGCACGGCAGTGCTTGGTGGCGCGGAGAATAGATCGCGCGGAGCGCTGAGCGACCAGAGCACGGCAACCAATAAGGTAACGCCCAGCAGAAGTCGGCCCAGGGATTGTTCAGCGGCTTTCGTTGGAAACATGGTGAGTGGTTCGGATGGACTGAGTCGGCACGACTGTATCGATATCCGCTGCCGGGCGCGGCGGGAAGGCGTCACTGGAGAGATAAGAATTTGCCGGCCCTGGCTTCGGAATGTTTCCGACTCCGCCGATCGGGCGTGGGCTCGCCCGATCGGCCTGTCGGGATTGCCGTGGGACGGGGTGGTGGTGGGAATTGTCTTAACGTGCGGCGGCGCGGTTCTGCCACGGCCGCCTCTTTTTCTCGTTCAGCAGTCTCGCTCCCGGCAGCACAATGCAGGCGGTGAAATCACTGACCTGTTGCCCGCGCGTGCGATTGCAGCCATTACGGCTTCGCCCATGGGGGTAACGATTTTTTGGATGAATCAATCGATCATGAAGACTCAAAAATTCCCGCCGCTGGCGGTTGTGCTGCACTGGCTGTTTGCCGCTCTGATTATCTGGGGCATTTTTTCCGGCTTTTACGCGTCGTTCGGCAAGCCGAGCCCGGCGGTGTTCAATTGGATTTCATTTATCAATGTGTCGGCCACCGCGCTGTTCACGCCGCTGTTTTTCTTCCGCGTCTTTTACCGCATGACTTTTCGCGCGCCGCCGCTGACCGAGCTCAGCGTGCCCAACGTTGTGGTGGCCAAGGGGGTGCAGGTCCTGATTTATTCGATGGCATTGGTGTCGTTCGTATCGGGCTGGCTCATGATGTCGCGGCCCGTGAACGTCTTTAACCTGATTCACATTCCTCAGCCGTTGCACGATCCGCGAGTCCTGGCGATGTGGGTGAGTATCCACTTCTACTCGAACGCCTTGCTGGCCGGATTTGTCTTTCTGCATGTCGCCGGCGTACTCAAGCATCAGGTGATGGGCAAGCGCATTTTGCAGCGCATGGCATTCTGACCGGGATCCACCGCGGTGCCACCCCGGCCGACCAGGCGCGGCGCGTCGGTCACGGCGGGGAGAAATCGTCGTCGCTGTTCGGTGCGCCACGCGTTGTGCCGGCGGTGTCGCCGCCGGCGGTCGCGGCTTGCCACAGCGCGTAGCCTTTCCATGCGAGCATGCCGAATGCGCCCCATTTGGCCAACGGCCGCGCGAATTTACCCAGCCGGGTGCGCGTCAATCCGGTCAGGACGAGCGAGGCAACCGAGCTCAGGTACGGATAACGCTGCAACAGGCCACTGAGCGTCAGCAGGCGCTGTGCGGCGGATTGCCCGCGACCGCGCGCCAGCAGGCGCACCCAGCCAAAGCCGCGCGCGGCGCTGCGCCATTGGTCGAGGGCCTCGCCAAGTTCGGCGCGCTCGACGGTGATGCGGGTCAGCACGATCTCCTTGCGCAACGCCAGCAGGTCGCGCCGAGCGTAATGCGAACGGTGCGGTCGCGGCCGCATGCGAGACGGGTCAGGCGAGCGGGGTGCCATGGCGTTCAGTCTCCGCGCAGTGCATCGCGATCTTTCTGAAATTCGTTGAGGGTTGCCTCGAACGGCAGCGGCGCCTCGCGCAGCATGCGCCGCGCCAGCGCCGCGCAGATCAGCCCGGCCACCAGATAAATCACCGCGATCGCGCACAGGGCTTGCCAGCGGTAGGTGTCCCAGAACAGTACGGCGACCAGCGCGGTCAAGGTGATCAGCGCCAGCAGGCCGAACAGCATGCCGGTGAGCCCGAGAAAGGCGATTGTCAGCAGGCGATCCTTTTCCTCGCTCAGTTCGATGCCGATCAATTCCAGCCGGGATTGAACGATCTCGAGCGCTACGCCGACCGTGCGGCGCAGCGAGGGACGGCCCGCAGCGGAGCGGTCGTTGTCGGTCATCGGTGTCGGCCGCGTGCCCGCTTTATTTGCGATTGATCAGCAAGCCGAGCAGCAGGCCGACGCCGGCGGCGATACCAACCGCTTGCCAGGGATGGTCATGCACGTAGTCATCGGTGGCGCGCGCCGCCAGCTTGCTTTTCTCCACGACCACGACCTGGACATCGGAGGCCTTCTCCTTCGCCTGCTTGAGCAGGGCCATGGCATTTTCGCGCAATTCGGTGGCACGCTCGCCAGTGGCGTTGGTGGCTTGTTTGAGCAGATCTTCCGCGTCGGCGAGTACCGCCTTGATATCGGTCATGAGCTTCTCCTTATTGGCTTGCGATTGCGACATGGTCATTCCTGCATGAATACGAATACGTCAGTGTCTATGCTACCCCGGGTTGGCATGCGTTGCCACGAAACGACAACCGGCGGAGACCCATATAGCAAAAAATTATTTGCTACTGATTTTATATTCCTTTTGCCGGCCTCCCGCATCCTATAATCTTCTAAGACCGCAATGAAGCACCTCAAGGAGACCATGTCATGAGTTTGCGTTTGGGCGATACCGCTCCCGATTTCGAACAGGATTCCTCGCAAGGCCGCATCAAATTCCACGAGTGGCTCGGCAACAGCTGGGGCGTGCTGTTTTCCCATCCGGCCGATTACACGCCGGTGTGCACCACCGAGCTCGGTCTGACCGCCAAACTCAAGGGCGAGTTCGAGAAGCGCGGCGTCAAGGCTATCGCGTTGTCGGTCGACGACGTCGAATCGCACAAGGGGTGGATCAACGACATCAATGAAACCCAGAGCACGTCGGTGAATTTCCCGATTCTGGCGGACAAGGACCGCAAGGTGTCGAATCTGTATGACATGATTCACCCGAACGCCAATGAAACGCTGACGGTGCGCTCGCTGTTCGTGATCGATCCGAAAAAGAAAGTGCGCCTGATCATCACTTACCCGGCCAGCACCGGCCGCAATTTCGATGAAGTGTTGCGCGTCATTGATTCGCTGCAGCTGACCGACAATTACTCGGTCGCCACGCCCGGCAACTGGAAAGAAGGCGAAGACGTCGTGATCGTGCCGTCGCTGCAGGATCCGGAAGTGCTGAAACAGAAATTCCCGAAGGGCTACAAGGTCGTGCGTCCGTACCTGCGCATGACGCCGCAGCCCAACAAGTAATTCGGCATCGAGTTTCGCGGCGTGCGATCCATGCCGTATTTCGGGCCCACCGCTGACACGGTGGGCCATTTTTATTGGTGCTTCAGAAAAACGCCTGGATGCCGGTTTGCGCGCGCCCCAGAATAAGCGCATGGATATCGTGGGTGCCTTCGTAGGTGTTGACGACTTCCAGGTTGACCAGATGGCGTGCCACGCCGAACTCGTCGGAGATGCCGTTGCCGCCCAGCATGTCGCGCGCCAGGCGGGCCACGTCGAGTGCCTTGCCGCATGAGTTGCGTTTCATGATCGAGGTGATTTCGACGGCCGCCGTGCCTTCGTCTTTCATGCGGCCCAGCCGCAGGCAGCCCTGCAGACCCAGCGTGATCTCGGTCTGCATGTCGGCCAGCTTTTTCTGAATCAGCTGGTTGGCCGCGAGCGGGCGGCCGAACTGATGCCGGTCGAGCACATACTGGCGAGCCGTGTGCCAGCAGGCTTCGGCCGCACCAAGCGCGCCCCATGCGATGCCGTAGCGCGCCGAATTCAGGCACGTGAACGGACCCTTGAGGCCACTCACGCCGGGCATCAGATTCTCTTCCGGCACGAACACCTGATCCATCACCACTTCGCCGGTGATCGAGGCACGCAGGCCGACCTTGCCGTGAATCGCCGGTGCGCTCAAACCCTTCCAGCCCTTTTCCAGAATGAAGCCGCGGATTGCTTCCTTGCCGTCGTCGCCCTGCAGCTTGGCCCAGACGACGAACACGTCGGCGATCGGCGAATTGCTGATCCACATTTTGCTGCCGCTGAGCTCGTAGCCGCCGGCGACTTTTTTCGCGCGGGTGGTCATGCCGGCAGGGTCGGACCCGTGATTCGGTTCGGTCAGGCCAAAGCAGCCGATCCATTCGCCGGTGGCCAGCTTGGGCAGGTATTTCTGTTTTTGCGCTTCGCTGCCGAATTCATGAATGGGCACCATCACCAGCGAGGACTGCACCGACATCATCGAGCGGTAGCCCGAATCGATGCGCTCGACCTCGCGCGCGATCAGGCCATAGCTGACGTAATTCAGCCCCGGGCCGCCATATTGCTCGGGAATGGTCGGGCCGAGCAGGCCGAGTTCGCCCATTTCACGAAAGATCGCCGGATCGGTTTGCTCGTGACGAAACGCCTCCAGCACGCGGGGGGCCAATTTGTCTTGGGCGTAGGCCTGTGCGGCGTCGCGCACCATCCGCTCTTCTTCGGTGAGCTGCATGTCCAGCAGCAGCGGATCTTCCCAGTGAAATTGCGCTTGACTCATACCCACTCTCCTTTTTCCTTCGGCATCAAATGAAAAATTGCAGCTTGACGGAAGTTCCGCAATGCGGAACAATGTTCTGAAATCCGTTTTAGTTTAGCACTAAAGTATTTGTGCGACAAACGCAAAATAACCTGTCGGAGGGAGTCACTATGAAAGCGTTGGCGCGTCTGCCACAAATCGATGCCGCGGCGGTGGACGAGCGCAAATTCGTTACCGCGCTTGCGCGCGGCCTCGACGTGCTGCGCTGCTTCGGCGCCGACGATGGCCTGCTCGGCAACCGCGAGATCGCCGATCGCACCGGTTTGCCCAAGGCAACCATCAGCCGGCTGGTGTATACGCTGACCGAACTCGGTTACCTGCGCTACGACGCCGACGTCGGCAAATATGCGCTCGATGCCGGCGTGCTGGCGCTTGGCTATGCTTTCCTCGGCGGCGCCGACATTCTCACGCTGGCGCGGCCTCACATGCGCGCGCTGGCCCGCGAGATGCAAAGCGCGGTATCGCTCGGTTGCCGGGAAGGCCTGGAGATGGTCTATCTCGAGACGATCCGCAGCGAGGCCGCGCTCACGCTCGGGCTGACCGCTGGCTCGCGCCTGTCGATGCTGACCAGCTCGATGGGCCGCACCTGCCTGGCAGTGATGTCGCCGGGCGAGCGCAGCGCGACGCTTGCGGCACTGCGCAAGGCGCATCCGGATAACTGGGAGCAACTGAGCGCGGGGGTCGAGCGGGCGGTGGAGACGTTTCAGCGCGACGGTTGCTGCTATTCGTTCCGCGAATGGCACGAGGGCGTCAACGCCGTCGCGGTGCCGGTGCGCGACACGCGCCAGCAGCGCTGGCTGGCGATCAGCTGCAGCGGACCGGCCTCGTCGATCCCGGAGGAGAAATTCCGCCTTGAAATCGGTCCGCGCCTGAAGGCGATGGCCGCGCGCCTGAGCGGCCATCGCTAAGCGTTATAGCGCCGTGCGTACCTGCCACAATTCGGGAAACAGCACGACGTCGAGCATCTTGCGCAGGTAAGGCGCGCCGCTCGTACCGCCGGTGCCCTGCTTGAAGCCGATGATGCGCTCGACGGTGGTGACGTGCCGAAAGCGCCACTGGCGAAAGGCATCCTCCAGATCCACCAGTTCCTCGGCCATTTCGTAGAGGTCCCAGTGGTGCGAGGGGTCGCGATAGACGGCCAGCCATGCGGCTTCGACCGATGCGTCGTGCGGCGTCGGCTGTGTCCAGTCGCGCGCCAGGCGCGTTGGTGCGATCGCAAAGCCGCGCCGCGCCAGCAGTGCAACCACCTCGTCGTAGAACGACGGTGTCTCGAGCGCGGTCTGGACCTGCGCGAGCAGGTCCGGTCGATGCGCGTGCGGTTTGAGCATGGCGGCATTTTTATTGCCGAGTATGAATTCCAGCACGCGGTACTGATACGACTGAAAGCCCGATGAGGTGCCCAGATACGGGCGCATCGCCGAATATTCCGATGGCGTCATGGTCGCCAGCACGCTCCAGGCCTGCACCAATTGCTCCATGATGCGCGAGACGCGCGCCAGCATTTTGAACGCCGGCGGCAAGTCGTCCTGCCGCACCGCTTCGCGCGCGGCCTGCAGCTCGAACAGCGCCAGCTTCATCCACAGCTCGGTGGTTTGGTGCTGGATGACGAAAAGCATCTCGTTGTGGTCAGGCGAGCGTGGGTGCTGCGCCGACAGAATCGCGTCGAGCGACAGATAGTCGCCGTAGCTCATGGACGTCGAAAAATCCAGTTTCGCGCTGTGCCAGCCGCCCTCGGCGGCCTTGTCTTCCCCGTGAGAGGTGGACGGGTGATTCATGGTTTTTTTACTCCGCAGGAGATGGGTTTTCGGTCGATCGATCAGGTAACGGCGCCGCGGCGGTGAAATTCCGGCCGATCCCAACTGCCCGTGGCGAGAATCTCGCGCAGGATGGCGACCGCGTCCCACACGTCGGCGAAGCGGGTGTAAAGCGGCGTGAAGCCGAAGCGCATGATGCCCGGCTCGCGGTAATCGCCGATCACGCCGCGCGCGATCAGCGCCTGCACGATGGCGAAACCTTGCGGATGCTCGAAGCTCACCTGGCTGCCGCGCATGTCGTGCGCGCGCGGCGTGACCAGCGTCACCGGAAAGTCCGCACAGTGCTGCTCGACCAGTTCGATGAACAGATCGGTCAGCGCCAGCGATTTGGCGCGGATCGCCCGCATGTCGGTTTTGCCGAAGATATCGAGCCCGCACTGCACGAGCGCCAGCGACACCATCGGCTGCGTGCCGCACAGGTAACGGCCGATGCCCTCGTCGGGCTGATAGTCGGGCAGCATCGCGAACGGCTGGCGGTGCCCCCACCAACCCGACAGCGGTTGCCAGAACGTCGCCTGATGGCGCGGATTCACCCACACGTAGGCCGGCGCGCCGGGCCCGCCGTTCAGGTATTTATAGGTGCAGCCGATCGCATAGTCGGCGCCCGCGCCGTTCAGGTCGACCGGCACGGCGCCGGCCGAATGGCTCAGATCCCAGATCGCCAGCGCGCCGGCGGCCTGGATGAGCGAGGTTTGCGCGGCCATGTCGTACATCGCGCCGGTCCGGTAGTTGACATGGGTGAGCAGCGCCACGGCGACGTCGTCGCGCAATGCCGCCGGCAGTTCCTCCGGCGCATCGATCAGGCGCAGCGCATAGCCGTCGTCGAGCAGGTTCGCCAGGCCTTGGGCGATATACAGATCGGTGGGGAAGTTGCTCCGTTCGGAGACGATGATCTTGCGCTGCGGCGCATGCTGCTTCTGGTGATGCAGTGCCGCGGCAAGCACCTTGAACAGATTCGACGAGGTGGTGTCGGTGACCACGACTTCATTGGCGCCCGCGCCGATGAGCGGCGCCAGCTGGTCGCCCAGGCGACGCGGCAGCGCGAACCAGCCGGCGTCGTTCCAACTGCGAATGAGGCCGTTCCCCCATTCCTGCGTGATGACCTGCTGCGCGCGCGCGGCCGACTGGCGCGGCAGCGCGCCCAGCGAGTTGCCGTCGAGATAGATCACACCCTCGGGCAGATCGAAGTGCTGGCGCAGCGCGCCCAGCGGGTCGTCGCGATCTCGTTGCTCGCAATCGGGGCGGGTTATCGTCATGGCATTTTCCTTATCGAAGAAATTCAAAGCGCGCGCAGTACGGCTCTGACCGGACTGGCGTCGAGGTTGGTGAATTTGAGCGGCAGGGCGATCAACTCGTAATCGCCGGGCGCGACGCCGTCGAGCACGATGCCCTCGAGGATCGCCATGCGATGGGCGCGCACGCGGTGGTGCGCATCCATGGTCTTGGAGGTTTGCGGATCCAGCGACGGGGTATCGATGCCGATCAGCTGCACGCCGTGCGCGGCGAGCAGGTCGATAGTGGCCGCCGCCACGGCGCAGAACGCTTCGTCCCAATCGGCCGGGCTGCGCTCGTACGTGCGCAGCAGCACGCGCGGCGGAACATCGAGCAAGTGGCCGTCCAGGTGATGGGGCTCGACGCGCGGCTGCGCGCCGATGCAATCGATGACGCGGCATGGCCCCAGGTACGGCGTCAGCGCGACCGCGCCGATGGCGTCACCGGCGGCATCGTAGTGCAGCGGGGCATCGGTGTGGGCACCGGTATGCGGCGACAGCGTGATCCGCCCGACATTGACCGGACAGTCGGGACTCATCGTCCATACGCGTTCTTCCGTCACGCGTGTGTCGCCCGGCCAGGTCGGTGTCTGTGGATTGACGGGAGGGCTGATATCCCAAATTTTGCGGGGGGTGTCCACGATGCGCAAACCTGCCAAGAAATGTAATTGTTAGCGCATGATAGAAGAAAATTATTCGAAAGTGCTTGCTAAATGATCTAATTAAATTCGATTGATTCGAATATAATTCTTTTTTTATTTTGTTTTAAGAAATAATATGCAATCGATTTCCCTCGACACGCTGGATTGCAAGATTCTGTCGTTATTGCAGGCCAACGGCCGGATCAGCAATCTCGAGTTGGCCGAGCATATCGCGCTGTCGCCGTCGGCGTGTCTCAGACGCCTGCGCCTGCTCGAGGAGCAGGGGGTGATTGCCCGCTATCAGGCATGCCTGAGCCACGAGAAGCTGGGTTTCGAACTCGAGGCCTTCGTGCACGTGTCGCTGCGCCATGACCTGGAGAGCTGGCACGAGAAGTTCGCGCGCACCATTCAAGAGTGGCCTGAGGTCGTCGGCGCGTTCGTGGTGACCGGCGAGAGCCACTATGTGCTGCGCGTGCTCACGCCGAGTTTGAAGCACTATTCCGATTTCGTGTTGCAGCGCCTCTATAAGGCACCTGGCGTCATGGACATCCGCTCGAATATCGTCTTGCAAAAACTCAAGGATGAAATCGGCGTGCCGGCCGAATTGCTATCGGCCGTGGCTCGCGCCTGAGCGGGCACTAAGCGCGCCGCGGGCCCAATTCGTCGATCAGCGCGCGCAGGGTGGCCTTGAGCTGCGCCGATTCGGTTGCCCCGAAGCGCTGCAGCAAGCGTTCCTCGTGCGCCTTGGCGCTGGCCACCAGCGGTGCG
This sequence comes from Pandoraea thiooxydans, assembly GCF_001931675.1. Classification (NCBI taxonomy): domain Bacteria; kingdom Pseudomonadati; phylum Pseudomonadota; class Betaproteobacteria; order Burkholderiales; family Burkholderiaceae; genus Pandoraea; species Pandoraea thiooxydans. Next base: position 379,222 of record NZ_CP014839.1, read on the forward strand.
GCCAGGCGACGGCCGGCGGGCGTGCCGCTTACCAGTGACTGACGGCGATCGACGGTGCCGGGCTGGCGTATCACCAGGCCCGCGTTTTCAAGCCGGTCGACCACCTTGGTCACCGTAGGCTGCTTGGCCAGCACGATGTCGGCCAGTTCGCTGATCGTGCAGGCGCGCCCGTCCGAGAGCGTGGCCAGGATGCGCCATTCCGAGACGGCCAGCCCGGCTGCCTGCACTTCCTGATGGAATTCATGCGAGACCAGGGTGCTCGCGCGCGCCAGCAGGTAGGCGAAATAGTCGTCGATGAAGGGTGAGCGCTCAGGATGTTTCATATCAATCGAGCGACTGGGGTTCGTGAAAACCGCCGCGATGAAAGATCAGCGGCGCTACGTTCTCGGCATGCGGATGGACGCCGCAGCGCTCAACCTCGCCGACGAAAATCACATGATCGCCCTCGACGTAACGGCTGCGGTTGTGGCATTCGAACCACGCCAGCGCGCCGTCGAGCACCGGTACACCGGTCGCGCTCAGCGTGTAGGGAACACCGGCGAAACGATCTCCCTTGAGCGTGGCGAAACGCCTGCACAGATCCAGTTGCGAGGACGCCAGTACGTTGACCGCGTAGTGCGAGTTGTCGCGAAACACCGGCATGCTGCCGGCGGCGCTGGACAGGCTCCACAGAATCAGCGGCGGCGCGAGCGAGACGGAATTGAATGAACTGGCGGTGATGCCGATCAGTTGACCGTGGTCGGCGCGCGTGGTGATCACTGTCACGCCGGTTGCGAATTGCCCCAGCGCCCGTCTGAAACTGGCGTCGTCGAAGTCGGGAGCGGCGGCGCGCCTCATGACGGAAGACTCCTTGCGGCGAGTTGATTTATATGATCTTTCATATACTATGACGTGGATAATAGATCGACAAGCGTTCCGTTACCCGCGCGGCCATGACCTGCCTCGCTGGGCCGGGCGCTGCTGCCATCAGGAGACGACGTGCTGATCGAGCGTATCGAGCATAAATGGATCGAGGCGTTCGCCGCGACCTTGCGCCTGTGCGATATCCAGCCGGGCGATGCGGTGGCGATTGTAGCCGAATCGCAATCCCGCCCCGTCAACGTGGAATTGGCCCAGTTGGCGCTGGAGCGGCTCGGCGCGCGGCCTTATCGTATTGTGATGCCATCGCCCGCGCAGAGTGCACCCGTGCCGGTGCGCTCGACCGGGGCAAGCGATGCGCTGCAGGGACTCGCCCCGGTGATCGCCGCGCTCAAGGCCTCGACGCTGGTGGTGGACTGCACCGTCGAGGGACTGCTGCACGCGGCCGAATTACCGGCGATCCTGGCCGGCGGGGCCCGCGTGCTGATGATTTCCAACGAACATCCGGAGATTCTCGAGCGATGCGCGGCCGACCCCGCCCTCGAGGCCAAGGTGCGCCAGGGCATCAGGCGTCTGCGCGCTGCCGGCCGGATGCGTGTGAGCTCGAGCGCCGGCACCGCGCTCGATGTCGCGTTGGGCGGCGCTCGCGTGGGCGGCGTGTGGGGGTGGTGCGCCAAACCCGGCCAGGTCGCGCACTGGCCCGGCGGCCTGGTGCTGGCCTTTCCCGCCGCGGGCAGTGTGAACGGCACTTTGGTGCTGGCGCCCGGCGATATCAATCTGACCTTCAAGCGCTATTTGCGCGAGCGTGTGGTGCTGAGCATACGCGACGACTACGTGACCGATATCGACGGCCATGGGCTGGATGCCGATCTGATGCGCGAATATTTCGCCGCATGGGGCGAGCGCGACGCCTATGCGGTGTCGCACGTCGGCTGGGGCATGAATCCGCGAGCGCGCTGGGAGTCGCTGGCCTGCTATGACAAGCGCGACTGCAATGGCACCGAGCAGCGCGCCTTCGCGGGCAACTTTCTCTATTCGACCGGCGCCAATGAGGTGGCGGGGCGGCATACGCTCGGGCACTTCGACCTGCCGCTGCGCCACTGCACGGTCGCGCTGGACGACGAGGTGATCGTGCGCGACGGCGTGCTGCAGGGAGATCTCGCATGAGTTCCAGTCTGCCCCGATCCGGCATGGCGTTCGACGTGACCGGCGATGGCGACACGGCAATCTTTCTGTTGCACGGCATCGGCGGCAATCGGCACACCTGGCCGGCGCTGGTCGATGCGCTCGGTCGGGCCGGTTACTGCGCGGTGGCCTGCGATCTGCCAGGGTACGGCGCCAGCGCGACAGTCGAACCATACACGCTCGAGCAACTCGCGCTCAGTTGTGTGCAATGCATGGATATCGTCGGCGCGCGCCGCGCAGTGGTGCTTGGCCACAGCATGGGCGGCATGGTGGCGCAGACAATCGCTGCACTGGCGCCGGGCAGGGCCGATGGCCTTATCCTTTACGCTACCTCGGCGGCGTTCGGACGGCCCGACGGCGATTGGCAGCGGGATTTCGTGCGGCAGCGTACGGCCCCCCTCGATGCGGGCTGCAGCATGAGCGAGCTTGCCCGGGATCTGGTGGCGCGCATGGTCGGCCCCACCGCATCGGCCCAAGCCATCGCCGCCGCGGTTGCCGCGATGGGCGCGGTGCCTCCCGAGACCTACCGCGCCGCACTCGGAGCGCTGGTCGCGTTCGATCGTCGCGCCGACTTGCCGCGCATCGCCGTGCCGACCCTCGCGCTGGGCGCCGAAAACGACGGCAACGCGCCACCGGCGGTGCTGCAGAAAATCGCACAACGCATCCCCGGCGCCGAATACGTTTGCCTGCCGCAGGCCGGCCATTTGGCGCACCTCGAGACGCCGGCCGCATTCAACGCGGCGGTGCTCGCATTTCTGTCCCGGCACTTTCCGGCAGCCTCGGCGACATCGCCGATGCCGCCGCGTCCATCCCGTTTTTCGTAGGAGGCTGTCTTGCCATCTCCGTCACGCTCGATCGTCGGCGAACATTTTCCCCTGACCGACGAACAACAGAATCTGCTCTCACTGGCCGAGCAGGTCGGCCGCGAGTCGCTGGCCCCGCGCGCCGCGCGGTGGGATCGCGAGGCGTCGTTCCCGTTCGAGAACTACCATGACATGCGCGCCGCCGGCTTGCTGGGCTTGTGCGTTCCCAAGTCACATGGCGGCCTGGGAGCGGACTATGCGACCTACATGATGGTTTCGGCCGAACTCGGACGTCATTGCGGCGCCACTGCGCTGACGTTCAACATGCACAGCTGCTCGATGATGTGGACCGGCATTCTGGCGGACGATCTCGATATGTCGGACGCGCAGCGGGCCGAGCACCTGCGCTACCGGGAACACCATTTCGAGCGGGTGGTGCGCGATGGCGCGATCTATGCCCAACCATTCTCCGAGGGCAGCGCCGCGGCTGCCGGCAAGGCGCCGTTCGGCACCACCGCGACCAAGGTGGCGGGCGGCTGGCGTATCAACGGTCGCAAGATTTTTGCCTCGCTCTCCGGTGCCGCCAATTACTACGGCGTGCTGTGCACTGAGGAAAGCGCCGCGCCGAGCATGCGCGATACGCTCTACATTGCGGTGCCGGGCGATGCGCCCGGCCTGACCGTGACTGGCGAGTGGGACCCGCTGGGCATGCGCGGCACCGTCTCGCGCACGCTTATCTTCAAGGACGTGTTCGTCGCCGATGAGCTGCAACTGATGCCGCGCGGCGTCTACTATCAGGCCGCCGGCCGCTGGCCGCACATGTTCATGACGCTGGCGCCTACCTATATGGGCATTGCGCAAGCCGCTTATGATTTCACGGTGCAGTACCTGCGCGGCGAGGCGCCCGGCATGGGTGCCCCCGTCAAGCGGCGCATGTACCCGACCAAGCAGATTGCCGTGGCGCAGATGCATATCATGCTCGAACAGACACGGGCGCTGTTCCTGCGGGCGATTCAGGACGCGCGTATCGATCCGGGCAAGCAGGCGCGCTTGCGGGCCTATGCCGCGCAATACACCATCATGGAAAACGCCAATGCGTTGTGCCAGTTGGCGATTCGCACGTGCGGCGGCCAGTCGATGCTCAAGACGCTGCCGCTCGAACGGCTTTACCGCGACTCGCGCTGTGGCGCCCTGATGCTGCCCTGGACGGCCGAACTGTGCCTCGACCGGATCGGCCGCGAGGCGCTGTACGAGCCGGGCGAGAGCGACGACAGTCCGGCCTGAACTGGCCGAGCGATGATCCAACCGGTGCAAGGGAACTCGATGAACAGTCTGGCCGATTTGATTGAACAACATGCGCAGCGCACGCCGCAGCAAATCGCCGTGCGCTGCGTGTCGGCGCGTGACGGCCAGGCCGCGGCGGTCTTCGACTACGCGACGATGTGGCGGCGCATCGAGCGTATCAGCGGTCATTTGAGCGAGACCTGGCGGATCGCGCCCGGCGATCGGGTGGCGTGCCTCGGCTTCAATCACGAGTTGCAGATTTCTCTGCTGTTTGCCTGCATGCGAGTCGGTGCGATGCTCGCGCCGCTCAATATCCGGCTGGCCTTGCCGGAGCTGGCCGCGATCGTGCAACAGGCGGGCGTGCGTGTGCTGTGGTTCGACGAGGCGCATCGAACCCAGGCCGAGGCGCTGCAGGCGCGCCTGGCGGGCCTGCATGCGCTGGAAATCGGTTCGATTCACGACCTGGTGATTCACCCGTCGCCAAAGGGGCTGACGTACGCGCCGGTCGACCCGCATACGCCGGCATTGCTGGCATATACATCGGGTACCACCGGCGAGCCCAAGGGGGCCGTGCATACACAGGCCGCGTTGCTGGCCAACGCCCGGGCGAGCTGGTGGGCGCATGATATGAGCGCGGCCGATCACGTGCTGTCGGTGCTGCCGCTGTTTCATGTCGGCGGCCTGTGCATCCAGACCCTGCCTGCGCTGTTGTGCGGCGCCAGCGTGACGCTGCACGCGCGCTTCGACGCGGGCGCCTGGCTCGATGCAGTGCGCACCGACCGTCCCACGCTGTCGCTGATGGTGCCGGCTACGCTGCGCGCGGTGCTCGGTCATGCCGGCTGGGCCGACGCGGACCTCTCGTCATTGCGCGGCGTGATGGCGGGCTCGTCGGTCGTGCCGCGTGCTTACATCGATGCCTTCCACGAGCGCGGCGTCCCGCTCGGGCAGGTCTATGGCGCCACCGAGACCGGGCCGGTGTCGATCGTGCTCAAATTCGCGCGGGCCATGCGCAAACCCGGCAGTACCGGCATGCCGTGTCCTGGCGTCGAAATCCGCTTGGTACGGCACGGCAAGGATGTCGCGCCCGGTGAGGTGGGCGAGATCTGGGTGCGCGGTGCGAATCTGATGCAAGGCTATTGGGGCGCGCCCGATCATCCGGCGTTCGTCGATGGATGGTTTCACTCGGGCGATCTGGCGCGCTGCGACGCCGAGGGCGATTACGAGGTCGTCGGCCGCAGCAAGGAGATGATCATTTCCGGCGGCGAGAATATCTATCCGGCCGAGATCGAAAACTGGCTGGTGGGATTGCCCGGCGTGGCCGAATGCGCGGTAATCGGGGTGTCCGACGAACGCTGGGGCGAAGTGCCGGTCGCGGTGCTCAGCCTGCATCAGGCCGGGTCGCTCGATGCCGATGCCGTACTGGCGTTTCTCGGCGAGCGTATCGCCCGCTACAAGCTGCCGCGCCGTATCGTGTTCCTGCCGGCGCTGCCCAAGAGCGCGCTGGGCAAGGTGCAAAAGGCAGTGCTGCGCGACGAACTCGCGAAGGGGTAACGCACCGGCGCGGGCGCGGCGGCCCACCGGCGCAACGCTTGCTGCCAGGAATCGCCGCTTGGGCGACAATAGGCGTTTCGTGTCAGCCAGAGAGAGGGCATCATGACGGATTCTGCTGAAACGGCGACCTTGGGCAACGGTTGCTTCTGGTGTACCGAGGCGGTATTCCAGCAGGTCGAAGGGGTGCAGCGGGTGGTCTCGGGGTATGCCGGCGGGCATGTGCGGCAGCCGACGTATCACCAGGTGTGTGACGGCGATACGGATCACGCCGAAGTCGTGCAGGTGACGTTCGACCCGCAGGTGATCAGTTACCGCGAGATCCTGGAAATTTTCTTCGCCACGCATGATCCGACCACGTTGAACCGGCAGGGCAACGACGTGGGCACCCAATACCGCTCGGTGATTTTCTATCACTCGCCGGCACAGCGCGAAGTCGCGGAGCAGCTGATTGCGGAACTCACGCGAGAGCAGTTATACCCCGGTCCGATCGTCACGCAGGTGGTGCCGGCGGCCGAGTTCTGGCCTGCCGAGGGCTATCACCAGAATTACTATCGCGAAAATCCGCAACAGGGCTATTGCGCCGTGGTGATTTCACCGAAGTTGGCGAAATTCCGCGCCAAATTCGCCTCGCGCCTCAAGGCGTCGTAGCCGTATCGGCTACGGCCTCTGCCAGTTTCAGGCAGCTCAGCGGCGACGACCCCTCGGCCTTGTTGTTGACCACCAGGTAGACCGGCTGGCCGGCGCGCGCATAGTGCGCCGCCAGCGTCGCCAGCACGCGGCGTGTATCGGGATCAGGATCGACCAGCTTGTCGAACGGCGCGTATTTCGCTTTGGCCTGTTCGTAGCGATGCGCACTGTTCAGGCTCCAGCGCACCACCAGCGGTCCGGCTGCCTGCTCGTCGAGCAGCGCCAGCGCCGCGGCCTGGCGGGCGGCGTTCGGCGTGCGCGCGTGCAATCCCAGGCAGTAGCGCACGCCTGCCTGACGCAATGTCTTGATGAGTCTGGGCGTGAGTAGCGTCGCGTCACGGATCTCCACCGCATAGCATGGTCCTGTGCCGGACGGCGAGCGCGCCAACGGCGGCAGGGCGGAGAGAAACTCGCCGAGTCGCTCGGCGAAGCGGTGGCCGGTTCCCAGCCACTCGGACGGCAATGGCGAGAACTGAAACACCAGCGCTCCCGCCTTGTCGCCCAGCCCCAGCAGGCAGGGCGTGACGAATTTGTCGACAGCCAGCGTGGCGTCCAGAAAGCAAGGGTTGGCGCTCACACCCTGGCCCTTGTCGTTGCGTACCGTGGCGTCGCACACCAGGCTCGGCGCCTTTACGACGAAGCGGAAATGCGCCGGCACCTGGCTGGCATAGCGCTGGTAATCGGCCAGGGCCAGCGGTGCGTAAAACGACCGGTCGATGCCGACGCAGCGCAGCAGCGGGTGGTTGGCGTAGGCGCCGAGGCCTTGCCGCGCGAGCTTGGTTTCCGCGTAATCGTCATCCCATACGATGCCCCGCCAGCCGGGGAATGACCAGGAAGACGTGCCGAGATGCAGGCCCGCGGGCAAGGCTGCGGCGAGTCTCAGGAGTGCAGTGTCGGCAGGTGCGGGCAGGACAGCGCCTCGCCGGGGCGACGGAGTTTTCGTGACGGCGATCACCTCCGGCGAACCATCGGCCGCATCCATTGGCTCAGTTGGCGCGGCAGCGGCATGCGCCGATCCGAACAGGTCGAACTGACTCACGTTCTGCCGCGCACTGCCTTATGCGCCGTAAATGTAGCGGCGCGACCAGGGCAGCCGGCTGGCAGGCTGGCCGGCTTTGCGGCAAATGACCTGGAACAGCGACGTGTGATCGTGCTCGAATGCATAGGCACAGCCGGCCAGATAAACCCGCCAGATTCGGTAGCGCTCTTCGCCGACCAGCGCCTTGATCTGGTCGGTGTGTGTTTCGAAGCGCTCGGCCCAAAGCGTGAGCGTGCGCGCGTAATGGCGTCGCAGGCTCTCGGCATCGAAAGGCTCGAGGCCGCCGCGCTGCATGGTTTCGAGCACCATGCTGATATGCGCCAGTTCACCGTCGGGGAAGACGTATTTGTCTATGAACTCGCCGCCGCCCAGCGCTGTCTCGCCGCTGTCCGGGTCGGTCGACGTGATGCCGTGGTTCATGGCGACGCCGTCGTCCTTGAGCAAGGCGTTCATCTTGCTGAAATAGGTCACCAGATTCTTGCGCCCGACGTGTTCGAACATGCCGACGCTGGTGATGCGGTCGAACTGGCCTTCGAGATCGCGGTAGTCCTGCAGGCGAATTTCGATGCGGTCCTGCAACCCTGCAGCCTTGATCCGTTCGTTGGCCAGATCGAACTGGTTTTGCGAGAGCGTGACGCCCAGGCACCTGGCGCCGAATTTTTGCGCCGCGCGGATCACCAGCGCACCCCAGCCGCAGCCGATATCGAGCAGTTGCTGGCCGGGTTGGACCTGAATCTTGGTGAGGATGTGATCGATTTTTTTCAGCTGCGCGGTATCGATGTCTTCGTCGCCGTTTTCGAAATAGCCGCACGAATAGACCATGTTCTTGTCCAGCCAGAGCTGGTAGAACTCATTCGACACGTCGTAGTGGAATTGAATGGCGCGCTTGTCGGTCTGCTTGCTGTGCGTGAAGTGCCGGGTGATCCGGCCGAACTTGCCGGTCGGGCTCACCGTGCCTCCGGCCAACGCATAGCCCATGTCGATCACGTCGGTGAGCCTGCCTTCGATGTCGATCTCGCCCTTCACATACGCCTCGCCCAGATTGTCGAGACTCGGCGTGAGCAGGCGGGTTACCGCGCTGGGCCCGGCCACGCGCAGCGTGACCTGAGGTGCTTCAAAGTGGCCAAAATCGTATTGTTGTCCGTTCCACAACGCTAGACGCACTGGCAGATTGGACGATTGTTTGATGCCGGTAACCCAGTTTTCGAGCTTTTTCTCCCACAACATGGATATTCTCCGTGTCTATAAAAGAGGTTGGCTGGTCATCTGCGTTGCGGTGATATCCGATAGGTGATCCCGCTATTTTTAGGGCGAGAGCCGGACGATTTTCCATTGACCGTCGGCGCGCCGCATGTATTTGATGCGATCGTGCAGGCGCGAGGGCCTGCCTTGCCAGAATTCGATCGCTTCCGGCTTGACGATGTATCCGCCCCAGTGCGGCGGGCGGGGCGGATGCTCGCCGTACTGGGCTCGAAATTGGGCTTCGCGTTCTTCCAGAATGCGGCGATCGCCGATTTCCGCGCTTTGCACCGAGGCCCACGCGCCAATGCGCGAATCGAGCGGGCGAGACTGGAAGTAGGCATCGCTCTCGGCCGCCGGCACCTTTTCGACCTTGCCCTCGATGCGCACCTGCCGCTCGAGTTCGATCCAGTAAAAGAGCAGGCAGGCGTCAGGGTTTTGCGCCAGTTCCTGGCCCTTGCGGCTTTCGTAATTGGTATAGAACGCGAAGCCGCGCTCGTCGACGCCCTTGATCAGGACGATGCGCGCATCGGGGCGACCGTCGGCGCCGGCCGTGGCCAGCGTCATCGCGTTCGGCTCGGGCAGCTTCGCTTCGAGTGCCTGTTGGAACCAAAGCTTGAATTGCTGCAGCGGGTCTTGCGCGACATCGGACTCGGCGAGCGATCCGAGGGCGTATGTTTTCCTCAAATCTGCGAGGGAAGATGCGTTCAACGTCACGATATCTCAGTAGTTTTATGAGCAGACGGTTACAGTATAACGAAGAGTTCGTCGTCGCGTGTGATTGCGATGCGGTCGGGATTGGGGGCCTTTCGCGCCCATTTCGACGCATCGCGCAGTCTGCTCATGGAGCTCCGTCGGGACGCCCGAACGGCCCCGTGACCTGCGCGGATGGCGCGTGAACGGTAGGGGGCGATGCCGCATTGCCGGACCCGCGACCCGTAGCGCCGCCCACGCTGGCGGGATGTTCCATCGCTTTGAGCAGCTTGTGGCACGGGCTGTTTTCGCCCGGACCTGTCTCCAGCAACGGCAGCAGCGCGCTGACCGGCGCGACGATGCCCAGGGCGATTGCGCCTCCGGCGCGCGCGAGCAGCGTGCCGGCGTCGACGCCGACGTCGGGATGCTTGAATGTTCCTTTGACATAGAGCGGAGACCGAAGCGATAGTATGCCGAAATGCTTGGGCTCGGGTTTGATATCCAGATCGAACCGTTCGTTTTTCATGTCGATCTTGCCCTTGACGCCGATGCTCATGTCGGCGGTGTCGATCACAAAAGTACGAGCGTTCATCACGCCGTTGTCGACCCCGAAATCGGCTGCGGCGCAGCGCATCTCGATTTGCTTGTCGCCGAACAGCTTGTAGAACACGATGTTGCCGACGTTGAGCCCAAGGTACTCCGTCAGAAGCTTGCTGATCGAGCCGCGATCGACCAGGGCCTTGACCTCGCCGTTCGACGAGCCGAGCAGCGCCGCCACGGAATTGCCCGTGCCGTCCAGGGCGACGTCGCCGTTGACCTCGCCCAGGCTGGTTTTCATGAGATTGACTTCGGGCAGCAGTTTCTTGATCTTGAGATGTCGCAGCGACATCTGCATGCGGGCCCGCATCGGCGTGGCGCGCCCGTCCAGGGTGATATTCGAAACCATCTGCCCGCCGGCCACGCCGAATTGCAGGGGATCGAGGCTCAGCACGCCGTCGCGCAGGAGCAGATGCGTGACTAGGTTCTCGATGGGTAAATCCTTGCCGCGAATGATCTTGCGCCCGGTGAATTTGACGTCGGCGTCGAGCGCGCGCCAGCGATCGGTGTTGAACGGCGCCACCGGCAGCACCTTACCCGGCGGTTGCGGCGGCGGCTTGCGGCCCAGATCGCCCCCGCTCGCGTGCTTGCCCGGGGTCTGCGCGCCGATCAGCGGTCCCAGATCCGCCAGGCGCAGCAGGTTCGAGACGACCGCGCCTTCTAGCAGCGGCCGCGGCTGATCGGCGTGATACGTCAGCGTGCCGCTCAGATCGCTGCTGCCGACCTGACCGGTGAATTGTTCATAGCGCCACGTCCGCGGCGAATGTACCAGGCGGCCGGTGGTGCGGTAGGGCGGCGTGTTGGGCAGCACCACGCCGGTGATCGGGTAAAGGTCGGCCATGGTCGGCCCCGACAGATACAGTCGCATGTCGAGCGCGGCCAGCGTCAGCGGATTGGTGAACGTGCCTTGCACCGCGATGGTGGTGCGGCCAATATGCATTGCCGCGTCGAGCGGGAACGGGGTGCCGTTATTCTCCAGCGAGAGCACGTCGCCGCTGCGGCCGCGACCGCTCACGAGCACGCCGTTGAAGTTGCCGTGCGTCCTGAAACCGATGCCATACGGGCGCTGGCCGTCGATGGTGGCCAGCTCGGTGGTCAGGTCGAGTTTATGGCCCAGGTCGCGCACGCGTATGATGCCGTCCTCGAGCACCAGTCTGTCGATCTTGAAGCGCCACAGCGAAGGCTTGCCCGTGCTTTGCTTGATGGTCCAGTTGTTGCGCCCGTCGGCCAGGCGTTCGAGGTCGACATGCGGCGCCGCCAGGGCGACTTCGGGCAACACCACGCGATGTTCGAGCAGCGGCATCCAGTCCAGAGAGATCGAGGCCTGCTGCACTTCGACCATGTTCGGCGACAAGCCCCACGGGGGGTTGCCAAGCACGATATCATTCGCTATAAGACGCGGGCGCGGCAGCCAACGGCCCATGCCGGAGGCCTCGGCGTCGGGCGGCAGCCATTGCAACGTCAGGTCGCCTCGAATCGCGAACGGCCGCTCGACGGCGGCGCTGACTTCCCGGTCGATCCAGCCGCGCGCGCGATTCCAGTTGAACACGGAGATAAAGATCGCGCAGCCGATGATTATCGCGGCGACCAGCAATGCCAACCATTTGATTACACCCGCAATCACTTTCATGACGAATAACACGGCTCGACCAGTTAACGACAATGTACCGCCCACGCCGGACGGTGCCAACATGGGGAGTGCGTCTTCGCAGACGCTTCTGGTCGACTCGCGCCGCTTCGGGGGCATCGCGCGGCTTTATGGCGATGCAGGCCTGGCGGCTTTGCGTGCTGCGCACGTCTGTGTCATCGGCATCGGCGGTGTCGGATCCTGGGTGGCCGAAGCGCTGGCGCGCAGCGCGGTCGGACACCTGACCCTGATCGATCTCGACCACGTCGCCGAGAGCAACACCAACCGGCAGATTCATGCACTCGAGGGCAATTACGGCAAGGCCAAGGTGCAGGCCATGGCCGAGCGCATCGGCGCAATTAATCCGCAGTGCCAAATCACCATTATCGAGGACTTTATCGAGATGGACAATCTCGATGCCCTGCTGGGCTCGGGCTTCGACTGGATCATCGATGCAATCGACAGCGTGCGCGTAAAAACGGCATTGATCGCGTGGGCCGCCCGGCGCGGTCAGCCGATCATCACGGTCGGCGGCGCGGGCGGCCAACTCGACCCCACGCGCATTCGCATCGACGACCTCGCACGCACCATCCAGGATCCGCTGCTGTCCAAGGTGCGTGCGCAGTTGCGACGGCTACACGGTTTCGCGCGCGGCCCGAAAGCCAAATTCGGGATACCTGCCGTCTATTCCGACGAGCCGCTGATTTATCCGGATGCCGCCTGTGCGCCCGATGGCGAACCGGTTGCCGGGCCTCAGGGGCTCAATTGCGCGGGCTTTGGCGCCAGCATGTGCGTGACCGCTGGTTTTGGCCTGGCCGCGAGCGCTTACGTGCTCACGCGGCTGGCCAAAAAATAGATGCCGACTAGCGCAGTTCGCGGCGCAGCACTTTGCCCACGGGCGTCTTGGGCAATTCCGTGCGGAATTCGACGATTCGGGGAATCTTGTAGCCGGTGAGATTCTTGCGACAGTAATCGATCACGGCCTGCTCGGTCAGTTCGGGCGATTTCTTGACCACCACGACCTTGACCGCCTCGCCGCTGCGCTCGTCGGGCACACCCACCACCGCGCACTCCAGCACGCCGGGGCAGGCCGCCACCACACCTTCGACCTCGTTCGGATAGACGTTGAAACCCGACACGATGATCATGTCCTTCTTGCGGTCGGTGATGCGCACGTAGCCCTGTTCGTCGACCACCGCGATATCGCCGGTGCGCAGCCAGCCGTCGTCGCTGAGCACTTGAGCGGTTTCGTCGGGGCGATGCCAGTAGCCTTTCATGACCTGCGGCCCGCGCACGCACAGCTCGCCCTCCTGGCCGACGCCGAGATCCTGGTTGGCATCGTTGCGAATGCTGATCTCGGTCGAGGGAATCGGCAGCCCGATCGTGCCATTGTATTGGCTGCCGACCGGATTGATGCACACCGCCGGCGACGCCTCGGTCAGGCCGTAGGCTTCGATCAGCGGATGACCGGTCACTTGTTGCCAGCGGTCGGCCACCGCGCGCTGCACGGCCGCGCCGCCGCCCAGGGCAAACTTCATCGCGCTGAAGTCGAGGGCCTCGAATCCTGGCGTGTGCAACAACCCGTTGAACAAGGTATTGACGCCCGTCATCGCGGTGAAATGCCAGTGCTTGAGTTCGGCAACGAAGCCGCGCATGTCGCGCGGGTTGGTGATCAGCAGATTCAAGCCGCCCAGCTTCATGAACACCAGGCAGTTCGCGGTCAGACAGAAGATGTGGTAGAGCGGCAGCGCCGTGACGACGGCTTCCTTGCCGAGCTCGAGCCCGTTGCCGACCCAGGCATGCGCCTGTTGCAGATTGGCGATCATGTTGCCGTGGCTGAGCACGGCGCCCTTGGCCACGCCAGTGGTGCCGCCGGTGTATTGAATAAAGGCGATGTCGTCGTGCGTGAGGGGCGGCTCGTTCAGCGCGAGACGCGCACCCTTGGCCAGCACCGTGTTGAACCGCACCGCATGGCCGATATGCCAGGCGGGCACCATTTTCTTGACCCGTTTGACGACGAAATTGACGATCCAGCGTTTGGGTGCGCTCACCATGTCGCCGATCTGCGTCGTGATCACGTGCTTGACCGGCGTGCGCGCCACGACCTGCTGCAAGGTGGCGGCAAAATTCTCGACCACCACGATCACCTCGGCACCGGCGTCCTGCAACTGATGCTCGAGTTCCGGCGCGGTGTAGAGCGGATTCACATTGACCACCACCATGCCGGCGCGCAACACGCCGAACAGCGCGACCGGATATTGCAGCAAATTGGGCATCATGATCGCTACCCGTGCGCCCTTGGTCAGGCCTGGCAGCGACTGCAGATACGCGGCAAACGCGCGGCTTTGGGCGTCCAGTTCCGCATAGGTGAGAGTCGTGCCGAGATTGCAGAAGGCGGGCCGTTGCGGGAATTTGGCGCAGCTTTGGTGGAACACGTCGAGCAGCGACGAAAACTCGTCCATGTCGATTTCGGCGGGCACCCCGGGCGGATAACTCTTCAACCAGACCTTTTCCATAGACTCCTCCTCTACGTCCATATGGATTATCGTCAGCGGTGCCGCCAGCTATGCCTGCCGGCGTGGCGCCGCTTGGGAATCCCGGTAGCATAACCTGCACCACCCCTCCTGCACACTCGCCAAAGGTCGCCAAGCGGTGGATTTGCATGGAGTAAAAGTTCTAACTCGGGTTCCGTTCAACAGCCGCAACGAGGTATCCGATCCGATGGCAGGCAGCCCTCGGTCGTTGGTCTGGACCGTGATATTCAAAAAGTACTTGCATGAAAAGACGGAATCGGGGCATAATTCCGCTCCTACGACGCGGCTGTAGCTCAGTTGGATAGAGTACTTGGCTACGAACCAAGGGGTCGTGGGTTCGAATCCTGCCAGCCGCGCCACCTAATTCGCTTCAAGATCAACGGCTTAGAGACTTGCCTCTCTAAGCCGTTTTTCTTTTTCCGCCGGAACTTCACGGGACTCGTATCTGGTTCGTTCCTCGGCGAGCCGACTCCGATGGGGTCAGCGTTTCACAACCCGACGACGGCTGTTCTGCATCGCGTCCATGCCGCTCAGCGGTTCCGGCGCGCCGCGCGTGCTCCGGTACCCCTGCCACCTCCCCGCAATCGTCGAATGACCGGACAAGTCGCTCAGCGCTCGCTGAGGACTTGAGGCGTGCATCGGTAACTCCTCTAGGGCGGCGGCTTCGCGAAGCCGCCGATCCATTCACTCACTCAGAGAAATAATCTCGCGCACCGCTTCTGGGTGGGCTGTGGCGATGCTTTAGCCACAGGCGGAGCCCATCTGACGCCATTGTTCGGCGTGCATCCAGGTGGCTTTCATGGGAATTCAAAAAAAGGAATTTTTAAATATATTCCGTAATAAGGAATGTGAAATAAAAAAATATCGAAAAAATTCAGTGTAAACGATTATATATGTCTAATTAAGGGATTCAATAGAATTGACGGGTGCCGTCGAGAACCTCGTCCCATTGCCATCGCAGTCTCACGGGTTTTCGTTGGCGTGCGGCCCGCCAGGAAGCGCATGAGCGTGCCAGACCCGATCCGAAGGGGCGGTCTGAGGAGGTGGGGTACCGAGCCATGAAGTGTGCCTTTCCGAGGAGAAAGCGATGTCAGCGCCATCCCACTCGCGCCTGTATTGCAGGATCGCGGTCCGCATCATCCCGTTTCTGTTCATCTGCTACGTCCTGAATTTCATCGATCGCGTCAACATCGGCTTCGCCAAACTGCAATTTCTACATGACCTTGGGCTGGGGGAAGGGGCCTTCGGCATGGCGACGGGCATCTTTTTCATTAGCTACGCGGCGTTCGAGCTGCCGAGCAATCTGATGCTCGCTCGTATTGGAGCCCGCAAGACACTCATGCGCATCATGCTCCTGTGGGGCCTATGCACGGTTGGCCAGACATTCATGACTGGCGCGACCTCGTTGTATGTCCTGCGCTTTTTGTTGGGCATGGCCGAGGCCGGCTTTTTCCCGGGCCTTATTCTGTACTTGTCGTACTGGTTTCCCGATACCGTGCGAGCTCGCGTCAATAGCGTCCTGCTGCTGGCCGTGCCGATCGCGGGAATTGTCGGCGGACCGCTATCCGGCTCGATCATGAGCCAGTTGCACGATTTCATGGGCTTGCGCGGATGGCAGTGGCTATTCCTTATCGAGGGCGTGCCAGCCATCGTGCTGGGGTTACTCGCTCCGTTTATGCTCAGCGATCGCCCGGACACTGCGAAGTGGCTCTCCGGTGCTGAACGGCAGATGCTGCAGCAAGACCTGACGCACACGCATGCCAAGGCCGTTATCGGGCACGAGCACATAAGCCTGATGGAAATTCTCCGCAGCCGACGCATCCTCGGTCTTGCGACGGTGTACTTCTGCATCTACGTCGGGCTCGTTGCGGTGGCCTTCTGGGGGCCAACAATCCTCAAGTTCTCGGGAGTGGTCAGCGTCGCGAGCATCGGTTGGCTCTCCGGCCTGATCTCCGTGCTGACGATGCTCGGCAACCTCGCGATCGCATACAGCTCCGATCGCCGCATGGAGCGTCGCTGGCATATCGCCGGGTGCATGGTCGCCACGGCCGTTAGCCTGTTTCTGCTTCGCTTTTCTCTTGGCAACGTCCCCGTTACCGTCGCGCTCGTGGCAATTGCCCAGCTATCGATTTTCACGGTGCCGATTATCTACTGGACGATTCCCGCGGCTCAGTTGGTGGGGCGCAGCGCCGCAGCCGGGATTGCCATTATCAGCGCCTTGGGTTCGATTGGAGGGGCGTTCAGTTCATGGATCGTGGGCGGCATGATGGCTCGCACCGGTTCACCTTACGCCGGGCTTGCGATTGTCGGCGGGTTGCTCCTGTTTGGGGCGATTTTGCTGATGTGGATGGTCCCCGGCAAGTCGAGTGAATTTACCAAGCCTTTGCAGCAGGTCGCCTAGATGCTGCCCGGAAACTGGGCTGGTGGTCGGGCGTTGCGCCACAGCGCGCTGGGCCATGGCAGCCGCGGTCGACACAGTGCGTCGTCGAACGGCGCTCTGCCATACGCCGACGTTCTTCCAAAGGCATGCGGCGTATGCGTGGATCCGCTTATGCTGGCGCCCCGCCTCTCGTCGCGGGATGGGCGGCCCGGATCCCGCGCGAAACGAATCCCCAATAGAGGGATTGCGTTGAGATGTAGTCGTTGGGTTCCGTGCCGATGCTTTGGCTTATGTGTTCTCTTGCATGGCTTGTTGCCTGGCGAGACTGCCCCGCCGCACCAGTCGGCGGGAGCCTCGAGACAATTTCAATCGCCGCACCGCGTGTTTGACAAATCCCTTAATATGGGATTATATTCACGAAAATTTTATATTTATTAGATTTAAGAGAGTCACAATGCCAAAAAACGGTGAGGGTATGCAAAATGGCGCGTGCCTTGTGCTCAAGACCGCACGCGACGCGGGAGTGCGCGTTTGTTTCGCCAACCCTGGAACCACAGAAATGCCGTTTGTCGGGGCGCTTGACATGGTTCCCGGCGTGCGCGCCGTCCTCGGGCTATTTGAAGGGGTATGCACGGGGGCGGCAGACGGCTATGGCCGCATGGCCGGCACGCCAGCCATGACGCTGCTGCACCTCGGTCCGGGCCACGCGAATGGAATAGCGAATCTGCACAATGCTCGGCGCGCACGCACGCCAATCTTGAATATCGTCGGCGACCACACGCGGGCACACCTGAAGTACGACTCTCCGCTGACATCGGACATCGAATCGCTGGCTCGTCCAGTATCGGTGTGGTACCGGAGTGTGGCCACCGAGGCCGACCTGGCCCGCGATACCGCCGAGGCAATTCAGGCGACCATGGGCGCGCAGCGCGGTGTTGCAACGCTGGTGTTGCCCGTCGATCTGCAATCGGTCAGCGTTGACGCGACGCTTCAGGGCGTCGTGCCGAAAATTCCTGCGCCGACCTTCGATAGGCAGCGAGTCGCGAAGATTGCCGAGTTGCTGGGTAGCAAAAAGCCGGCGGTCCTGCTGATGGGGGACCGGGCGCTTTCCGAGCGTGGCCAGCGGGCCGCCGCGCGCATCGCTGCGGTGACTGGCGCTGTGTGTTTGAGCGAGACCTTCCCGGCGCGTACCGAACGCGGCGCCGGATTGCCCGACATCGACCGCCTGCCGTACTTCCCTGAACCGGCGCGAGAGGCGCTCGCGGGACGCCAGGTTGTGCTGGCCGGTGCGTTGGCTCCGGTGACTTATTTTGGTTACGAAGGTATTTCGAGCGAGTTGGCGCCACCCGAGAGCATTGCCTTGCTGGCGGCCCCGGGCGAGGCTGCCGACCAGGCATTGGAGGCGGTCGCCGACTGCCTTGGCGCGACGCAGGAGACTGCCGCCACAGGCGCCGAGCTCTGGAATATCGAGCCCGGTCAACTGACCCCACAGGCGATCGGCCGCATCCTGTCGAACGCATTACCCGAGAACGCGATCGTCTCGGTCGAGGGCGGTACTTGCGGATATCCATTCGTCACCGCATCGGCGCGGGCGCGACGCCATACCGTCCTGACGAATACGGGCGGCGCGATCGGGCAGGGATTGCCGGTTGCGCTCGGCGCGGCAGTGGCCTGCCCCGAGCGGCGCGTCTTTGCTCTTCAGTCCGATGGCAGTGCGCAATACACGATTCAATCGCTTTGGACCATGGCAAGGGAGCGCTTGCCAGTCGTCATTCTGATCGCGTCGAACAGGCGCTATGCAATTCTGCAGACGGAATTGACGCGCGGCGGATTGCCGACAGACGCACCGAACTCGCGTTTGCTCACGGAGTTGACCGACCCGGCGATCGACTGGATGTCGCTGTCGAGAGGCTACGGCGTGCCGGCCGAACGGGCAACCACGACACTGCAGCTGGTCCAGGCACTCGAGCGGGCGCTCGCTTACCGCGAGGGCCCGTGCCTCATCGAGATGTGCTTGCCCTGAAGCCGCCGTATGTCGTTGTCTTCCCCATTTTCTGACTGTCAACGTAAATTTTATGGATCTGCAACTCACTGGAAAAGCCGCCTTCATCACGGGCGGCAGCATGGGTATCGGCAAGGCGATTGCACTGGAGTTTGTGCGTGAAGGCGTGAATGTGGTGATCGCCGCGCGCCGACTCGAGCACCTCGAGGCCGCCGCCGCCGAGATACGCGAGGCGGTCAAGCCGTTGGGCGACGCCGCAGGGCAAATTTCGGTGGCCTGCGTCGACACGACCGACATGGATTCGGTGGAGGCGGCAATCGCCAGCGCGGCCGACCGCTACGGGCGCCTGGATATTCTTGTGAACGGCGCGGCCCACCCGGGCGGGTTGGTTCGCTCCGAACTCGAGAATGCCGACCCGCAGGGGCTGCTTCAGGACATCGATATCAAAGTAGTCGGCTATTTTCGCTGCGCGAAGGCTGCCGCGCCCCATATGCGGCGCAACGGCTTCGGCCGGATCATCAACATCGGTGGGCTGACCGGCCGCGGCAGCAAGCAGATCTCCGGCATGCGCAATGTCGCCATCGTCCATATGACCAAGACGCTGTCGGACCAACTCGGCCCTTTCGGCATTACGGTCAACACGATTCATCCCGGCGTGGTCGAGACGCCGCACATTCACGAACTGTACGAGAAGGAAGCCCAGAAGCAGGGGCTCACGGCCGAGCAGGTCGAAGCCAACTACATCAAAGTCACGCCGATTCGTCGCGTGCTGCAGCCGGAAGAAATGGGCTGGATTGCGGCGTTCCTGGCATCGCCCAAGTCCGGAACGATTACCGGCGAATCGATTGGCTGCGACGGCGGACTGACGCGCGGCATCTTCCTCTGAGACACGGACAAGGAGTATTTGGTTATGACCGCAACTGTATTGGTCGCAACCGCGGGACAAGGCATCCTGCGCTCGAATGACGACGGCAAGACCTGGCATCGCCTCGGGCTCGACGAACCGATCGAATTCGACGGCATCGTTCGTGCGCTCGCCGTCGACCCCGTGACGCCCTCCAGAATCTATGCGGGCGCCGACTCGGGTCTTTGCATCAGCGACGATGGCGGCGCGCACTGGCATCGACCGGCAAACGTGCTGAACGATCAAACGGTATGGTCGATTGCCATCGACCCGAAGAACAGCGCGGTACTGTATGCCGGCACCGGCGCGCCGTCGCGTGCCGCCATTTTCAAGTCGATCGATGCCGGCCAGACATGGCAACGGACGGCGCCGGAGCTCCCGGAATTCTGTTCCGGCGTTCATCGGCCTCGCCTGCTCACGATATGCATCGATCCGCAGGACAGCAACGACGTCTGGTACGGCGTGGAGGAAGGAGGCGTTTGGCGAAGCCGCGACGCTGGCGCGAGCTGGGTGCGTGTCGATGGCCCAGGCTCGGCCATTCGCAACAGCGATATCCACGCGATTCTCGTGCAGCCCCAAACACACGACAAGCCGAAAACCACACTGGTGCTGAGCGTCAATGCGGTTTATGTCAGCGAAGACGACGGGCAAACATGGAACGGAAAACTCTCCAGAGATCGGTTCGACGGCCTGTATTACACCCGCACGGTGGCGCAGTTGCCAAAACCCGGGGGTGACCTGCTGATGGCAATTGGTGACGGTACCCCCGGCAGCCGCACTCGGATCTACCGCTCGGAAGACCGGGGCTGGGAATGGGGGGCGACCGAGCTGGCGAGCGAGCCGAATTCGACCTTCTGGGCGTTCGGCCTGCACGCGGCCAAGCCGGATCTGATTTATGCCGGCACGAAGTATGGCCACCTGTTTTGCTCGCGGGACGGCGGGCGGCACTGGCACAAGGAATGGCGCGACTTCAGTGAAATCACCGCCGTGGCCTGGACGCCTTTTGAAGCACCGCTGGTTGCCCACGCCCAATCGACGCATTAAACAGAGAGTGGCCAGATGATTACGCCAGAAATGCAACAGCGCGCCGCGGCGGCCAATGCAAGCGGTGCGCCGCTGCCGACGCCGCGCGTTCAGCGAACCCATTTGTCGTTGTTCGTTCGCGATCCGGATCTGTCCGGGCGGTGGTATGCGGAAGTGCTTGGCATGACCGAGACCGCACGCGACGAGCAATGGGTTTTCATGTCGTTCGGCAAGAAGCATCACGACATCGCACTCATTCGCGCGGTGTCCGACGCGGAACTCGGCACCGTTGGCCTGCAGCACTACGGCCTGGAAATCGATGGTGACCTGACCGAACTGCGGCGCCTCTACGGCATGTTGATCCGGCGCGGCGTGTCCATCGTGAAGATCACCGATCACAAGGTCGGTGTTGGCGTGTATTTCACCGACCCGGACGGCAATCGCCTCGAATTCTTTTGTGAAACCGTCAAAGACGACGAGGAAGGAAAGCGCGTGCTCAATTTTTACAAGGCGCCGAGCAATCCGACCGAACTCGAACCGCTGTTCGACTAGATCGTTTGTCGATTCAATCCACGAATTCAATATCACAGTCCCTTGGAGCATCCCTCATGAACAAGACCGCGAATTTCGAGAGTTACCACATCCGCAAGTGGTACACGCAAATTGAAGACTCACTGGCGAACGAAACTGGTGAACTTGCCGACGGCGAGCCGTTGCGCAAAATCGTGATCGCCGCCGCCTTGCATAACCCGTACGCGGGTCGCTTCAGCCGTGACCTCGACGACCTGGTGAAGCCGTCACCGGCGCTCGGCGAGGAATTCGCGCGACGTATCAAGGAGTTGATCGGCGACGGAAAAATCGAGAGTTATGGCAAGGCGTGCCTGGTCGGTGCCGACGGTGAATACGAGCACGGCAATGCATTTCTGACGTCGATTTTTGCCGAACCCATTCGGGCCGCATTGGGCGGCGGCAAGTCCTGGGTTCCTTCGAGCGGCAAACGCGGCCCGATCAATACCGTGATCGATGTGCCGTTGGCCCATAAGGACGCCCTGTACGTTCGCTCGCACTACGACACCGTGACCTGCCTGTTTCCCGATGCACCCAATGCCGACGAAGTGCTGGTGATTTTCGCCTTCGCCACGCGTGGGCGATTGCATGCGCGGCTCGGCGGTCTCAAAGCCAGCGAGATCGTCGGCAACGACGGGCTGGTCTAACTTGACAGGCAAAGCGAAGGGCGAGCGATGAATATGTCTGCCGCGCAGGAAGGCTGGATCCAAAGCGATGGGCTTCGACTGCGCTACGTAAGCTGGGGCGACGACGATGCGCCACCGGTGGTGATGTTGCACGGCCTGCGTAGTTACGCTCACACGTGGGAGCCGGTCGCACAGGCGTTGGTCGATCGCTACCGGATCATTGCCCTGGATCAGCGTGGCCGAGGCCAGAGCGATTGGGATCCGAAACGCGATTACTACGCGAGTGCCTATGTGCGCGATCTTGGTGAGCTAATCGACACGCTCGCTCTGCGCCGGTTCGTGCTGGTCGGGCATTCGATGGGAGGGGCAAACGCATTTGTCTACGCCGCTGCCAACCCGAACCGGCTCGCGGGCCTCGTCATCGAGGATATGGGACCGGGGGCGTCGGCGAGTTCGCAGGGATCCGAGCGCATCAAGCGCGAGCTCAAGGCGACTCCGGATGCTTTCGACACCTGGGCGCAGGCGAGGGCTTTCTGGCGGCGTCAGCGCCCGAATATTTCGGAGATTGCCCTGCAATCGCGGGTCGAGCACTCGCTGAAGGACGGTGCAGACGGCCGCGTCGTTTGGCGCCACGATGCCGCCGGCATCGCGGCGGCCAGGCTGGCCGCCACACCCGCGCAGTTGGTGGATCTCTGGCCAATCGTCGCGGCGCTGCAAACTCCGACGCTAGTCATACGCGGCCAGGAGTCCGACTTCTTATCCGAGGCGGTCGCCCTGGAAATGGAGCTGGTCAATCCGCAGATCTGCGCGATCAGCATTCCAGGCGCAACACATTATGTCCATGACGACCAACTGGATGCGTTCAACCTGAAATTGCGGCACTGGCTCGACCATCTGGATGATGCCGCCTGGCGTAACGGGAACTGACACGTGGCGACAAACGAATCAAACAGGACGTCGGTCGCCATTGTCGGTGCCGGACCCAACGGCGTGGCAATGGCAAATATGTTGGGTCTCTACGGTATCGACACCGTGATCGTTGAAAAGACCGCTCAGATCGTTGAATTTCCTCGTGCGGTCGGGATCGACGACGAGGCGCTTCGACTGTTTCAGACCGCCGGTCTCACCGACGAGTTGAGCCGAGACATCATCCAGAACGTACCGCTGCGGATGTTCAAGGCCAACGGCACATGCTTTGCCGACATTCGGCCATCGGTCCGCGAATTCGGCTGGTGGCGCCGCAATATATTCATGCAGCAACTGGCCGAGAAGACCCTGCGTGAGGGGTTGACACGCTACCCGCACGTATCGCTTCGCACCAGCGAGGAAGTCGTCGAGCTGACGCAGGACGAGCAAGGGGTGACGTTGCGGGTGCGTCGCGGCGACGGTCAACTCTACACCTTGGAGGCGGACTACGTGATTGCCGCCGATGGCGGCCGCAGTTCGGTGCGGCAGATGCTCGGCGTGAAGTTGGATGGCAAGACACATCCGATCAAATGGGTGGTCACCGACGTCAAAAACGCGGATCTCGAGCAACCGTGCACGGCGCTCGTGTGCGATCCTCGCCGCCCGAGCGTGTGCGTCTATCTGCCGTTCAATTACCGGCGTTGGGAGTTCCTCGTTTTCCCGCACGAAAACGAAGAGGAAATCGTCAAGCCCCAGACGATCAAGCGGCTAATCGCGCCGTACGTTCGAAACGTCGATGCCATCGAACTGGTGCGGGTCCGCACTTATACGCACCATTCCCGGGTAGCCGAGCGCTTCCTGGTCGGACGGGTGGCACTGATCGGCGACGCGGCCCATTTGACCCCGCCGTGGGTCGGCCAGGGATTGAACGCCGGCTTGCGCGACGTGGGTAACCTGGCCTGGAAGCTGGCGGGCGTCATCAAGGGTGCGTTCAACGCGGACGTTCTCAAGACGTATGAATCCGAGCGCCGCGACCACGCCAAGGCCATGATCGATCTGGCCGACACCTTCGGTGCGATGCTGATGCCGACGAGCCGGACGGTGGCATTTTTGCGCGACGCCTTCTTCAGTCTCGCGCGTTGCGCCCCCGGACTGCGCAACTATGTCCTGCAAATGCGTTTCAAGCCGATGCCCAGCTATACGAATGGCTTGGTGCTGAGTGGGCCATCGACTGCAATTGGCAAGATGATCGTGCAGCCCGACGTTGAGACATCGGATGGACTTCGCCGGAAACTCGACGATGTCATGGGGCCATGGTTTTCGATTATCGGCTGGCGGTGCGATCCGCAGGCAGTCCTCAGTCCGGAGGACCGCGCGTACTGGGTTTCGATGGGCGCCAAATTTGTGCAAATCAATCGCTCTCGCAGCGGGATGTCCCGGCAGGGGCGCGTGTCCAGCGACTACGGCACGGAGTGCGTCGAGGATGTCGACAACACCCTGGCCGAGTGGTTTGAGAAGCACCCTGGCCGGCTCGTGCTCGTGCGACCCGATCGTTACGTGGCCGCACAGACCGACGACGCCGGGCTCGCCGAGATGACGCGCCGCTTCCAGGCATTCTCATCAAAGCAACAGGAGACAGAACATGTTTGTTGAGCAGCGGATATATACGCTCGTGCCGGGTGGTGTCTCGCAATACCTGCGGCTTTATGCCGAGTTTGGCCAGGGTCCGCAAGAGCGGGCCTTGGGGAAAATGCTGGGGTGCTTTACCACCGAGATTGGGCCACTCAACCAACTGATCTATCTGTGGCCGTTCGCGTCTCTCGACGAGCGTGCGCGTCGGCGCGCGGCATTGATGTCCGACCCCGAGTTCGCGGAATTTCGCGGCAAAGTTCGCCATCTGCTCGTCAAGCAGGAAAACCTGATTCTGCGCGAGGAGATCGGTGGGACGCGGGCCGGTTCATAGGCTCGCGAGATCGCAAAGACAAAATCGCCGATGGCGCTTTTCGGCGAGTCAGCGTGGCCAGGCGCAACAACCGATGACCGAGGTATCCATTTTGACAAATCTCTCCCCACTCGCTGCCGAATCGACGAACTCGCCCGCGGCAACCTACGCCGACCTTCACCTATACATCGATGGTGAGTTCATTGGCGTACAACAGCGTCGTACTCTGTCCGTCGTCGATCCCGGCACCGGGCAAGCCATCGGCGAGCTGCCGTTTGCCGATGCCTCCGATATCGCGCGCGCGGTGGACGCAGCGCATCGCGCGTTTGGCGTCTGGAAGCGCGAATCACCGCTCGTTCGCTCCGACATTCTGAGAAAGGCGGCAGCGTTGATTCGTGAGCGCGCGCACGAGATCGGGTGCCATATCACCATGGATCAGGGCAAGCCGCTGCATGAGGCTGTTGCCGAAGTCATTTCCTCTGCGGAGCATCTCGAGTGGCATGCCGAGGAAGGCCGGCGCATTTACGGCCGGGTCATACCCGCCAGATCGCCGGATGTTCAGCAGACGGTGCTGCGCGAGCCGATCGGTGTATGCGCGGCTTTCTCGCCGTGGAATTTCCCCTTCAATCAGGCGCTGCGCAAGCTTGCCGCGGCGCTGGCCGCGGGGTGTACCGTGGTGCTCAAGGGGCCTGAGGAATCGCCCAGCGCGATCGTTGCGCTGGCACGCATATTCCACGACAGCGGGCTGCCGCCGGGGTGCCTGAATATCGTCTGGGGCGTCCCCAGCGAGGTCTCCGCGCAACTGATCGAATCCCCTTTGGTACGCAAGATCTCTTTTACCGGTTCGGTGCCGGTCGGCAAGCATCTGGCGGCGCTGGCGGGTGCGCAAATGAAGCGCATGACCATGGAGCTGGGTGGGCATGCGCCGGTCATCGTATGCAACGATGCGGACGTCGAGCGTGCCGCGACGATGCTTGCCTCCTATAAATTCCGCAACGCCGGGCAGGTCTGCGTTTCCCCGACGCGATTCTTCGTCCAGCGCGGTGTCTACGAACGTTTCATTGACCGATATCTCGACGAGGTCAAGAAGATCCGCGTCGGCTACGGACTTGAGCGCGGTGTCACGATGGGCCCGCTGGCGCATGGTCGACGGGTCGCGGAAATCGAAAACTTCGTTGTAGATGCCAAGGAGCACGGGGCGGAAATCGCGCTGGGGGGCGCGCGCATTTACCCGGCAGGGAATTACTTCGCGCCGACGGTCGTGCTCGCGCCATCGAACCAGACACGCCTGATGAACGAAGAGCCGTTCGGGCCGATCGTCGGGATCGTGCCGTTCGATGAACTCGATGCAGTGCTTGCCGAGGCCAACCGGCTGCCGTTTGGCCTGGCGTCATATGTCTTCACCACGTCGATTCACAATGCCCATCGCATCAGCCGCGAACTGGAGGCCGGCATGGTCAATATCAATCACTTCGGCATGGGCCCGGCGGAGATTCCGTTCGGTGGTGTCAAGGACAGCGGCTTCGGCAGCGAAGGCGGTACGGAAAGTTTCGATGGATATCTGGTGACCAAGTTTGTCACGCAACTGAACTGATCGATAAACATGAATATCAAGGATGCAGAGCTGCTCAAATCGCGGTGCTATATCAATGGTCGCTGGCTCGATGCCGACGATGGCTCCACCATTACGGTGACAAATCCCGCCGATGGCCGCGCACTCGGCACCGTGCCGAAAATGGGGGCGAAGGAGACACGGCGGGCCGTCGAGGCGGCTCACGGCGCCTTTGCAACATGGCGCGAACTGACGGCCGAGACGCGCGCAAAGTACTTGCGCCGCTGGTTCGACCTGATTCTCACCCACCAGGAAGATTTGGCTCTGATCATGACGCTCGAGCAGGGCAAGCCCCTGGCCGAAGCGCGAGGTGAGATTGCCTATGCGGCGTCATACATCGAATGGTTCGCGGAGGAAGGTCGGCGGCTGTATGGCGACGTTGTCCCCTCGCCATGGAGTGACAAACGCATTGTCGTGCTCAAGGAGCCGGTTGGCGTATGCGCGGCCATCACGCCGTGGAATTTCCCGGCGGCGATGATCACGCGAAAAGTCGCGCCCGCGCTGGCCGCGGGGTGCACGGTCGTGGTCAAGCCGGCGTCTCAGACACCGCTGTCTGCGCTGGCGTTGGCCGAACTCGCCCAGCGAGCCGGCATACCCGATGGCGTGATCAATGTCGTGACGGGCAACGCTTCGGCGGTTGGAGGCGAACTGAGCGCCAATCCGCTCGTGCACAAGCTTTCGTTTACCGGCTCGACGGAGGTTGGCCGCACGCTTGCCGCGCAATGCGCCCCTACGCTCAAGAAGCTGTCGATGGAGCTCGGCGGCAACGCACCGTTTATCGTCTTCGATGACGCGGATCTGGACGCCGCGGTCGAAGGCGCCATGGCGTCCAAGTACCGCAATTCCGGGCAAACCTGTGTTTGCGCCAACCGCTTTCTCGTACAGGACGCCGTCTACGACGAGTTTGCGGAAAAGCTCGCTGCCGCCGTGTCGCGACTGCGCGTCGGTAATGGCATAAATCCCGATGTTACGCAGGGCCCGCTGATTGACGCCGCGGCGCTCGCGAAAGTTGAAGAGTTGGTGGGCGATGCGCTTGCCAAAGGCGCGCGGCTTGTGACTGGCGGCCAACGGCACGCGCAGGGCGGAACGTTTTATGAGCCGACCGTGTTGCGTGACGTCGGTGCGGACATGAAGATTGCCCGCGAGGAAATTTTCGGGCCGGTGGCACCGTTGTTTCGATTCGCGACCGATGCCGAAGCCGTCTCCATCGCCAACGCGACGGAGTATGGGCTCGCCGCCTACTTCTTTGCCAACGACATCCGGCGAATCTGGCGTGTGGCGGAGAAAATCGAGTACGGCATGGTGGGGATCAATACAGGGTTGCTCAGTACCGCGGTGGCGCCATTTGGCGGCGTCAAGCAATCCGGCATGGGGCGTGAAGGCTCCAAGTACGGCATCGAGGACTACGTCCACACCAAATATCTGTGCCTGGGCGGGATTTGACCGCTTGGACGGATCAGAGACGACCGCTTCGGCGAGCGGTCGTCAGTCATCGGTGTCGGGTCGACCGCTCAGATCGCCTGGCCGATCCGGGTTGCCGCATCGACCAATAGCTTGCCGAGCACGGCTTGGTCGAAGAGCGCGAAATGTTCGTCGCGAAAGACCAGAGACAGGCTACTGTTGACTTCGCCATTGCTGGCCGCGCAAATGGGTGCCGCGATACCGACGAATCCGCGATCGAGTTCACCCCGGGAGATCCAGTAGCCGATGGTGGCGATTCGTTGGCAATGGCGCCAGAACGTCGGCCAGTCGTCGAACTCCCCCATCTCCGCGCGATGCCTGTCATGCAGCCGCTTGAGGCGCGCACGCGACATCGATGCCACGATGACCTTGGACGACGCGCCCTGGAACAACGGCATGACACGCCCTCGGCCGAATCCCAGCTGCAGGTTCTCCGCCCCAATTTCATGCAGCACATTGATGATTTGCTCGTCATATAGCGTCGAGATCAACGCGTCGCCCCCAGTCACCTGCGTCAGCTTTTCGGTGACAGTCTCCGCCGCCTTCAACATCGGGTCCGATTGCCGCATGTTGTAGTCGAGGTGGATGATCCGCGGCCCGAGGGTGTAAGCCCCGTTGTTGCTCACCAACAATCCGACCGAGGCCAACTCCTTCACATAACGGTAGCAGGTGGTTCGCGAGAATCCCATGTGCTCGGCGATTTCCTCGGCGGTCATGGATCTCTCGCTGGTCGAGAATATATCGAGAATCGAGAGCATTTTGGTGAGGCTGGACATAGCTTGATCCGTGACTCAAACGGGTTTGATAAAGGCTGAGGTCGGCTGGCGGTGGCGAGTTTTTCCTATTCTTTGCGCCAACCGGCAAGGTCACCGCCTGCTGCTACTCGACGCCGGCCGGCGCCTCCGACAGGGTTTCCCACTGACGTGCAAAAGCGATCGGATAAAAGCAAAAAATCCGAATGATGAGATTTTAATAAAAATTCGCCTCATAAGTACAGCAAATGGCAACTCGTTCAGTTTCTCCGCAACACGCCCAACCGGCTGTCGCCAGCGGCAACATTCTGAATGATCCCGGTGTCGACGGCCCAAAACGGACTCGGTGGATCGGCGAAATCCTTCGTTCTTATGAAATGCCAAATTAAAGGATTTTGGTTGCAATGTTAATCGGCTATCGGCGTGATAAATTATTTAAATCCCAAATTAAGGAATTATAGGGAATTCCCCTATGGGGAATTGCGATGCCTGCAACCTAAAATTTGTCATTGAATCAGCTCAGCGGCGACATCGTCACGTGCCGCGGGCTCGAATGCCTTCCTCCGTCGGTCCCTTGCCGTCATCGCGATGTCCATGACGAAGTAGCCGGTGGCCCTGTACGAATTTTTTCGATCATTCCCGTACGCAATGAGAAACACCTCTGACGGACTCAGCATCGCGCCTGGACGCGCTGCAACCCAAGGCCTGAATTCGCCGGCCGCGCTTGACAGAGCAGCCCTGCCGGATAGCGAGTACGACGTAGTCGTGGTAGGGGCGGGATTCGCCGGCCTCACGGCAGCCCGCGAATTGGGTTGCAGGGGCCTGCGCGTGGCAATTGTCGAGGCGCGTGACCGAATTGGCGGCCGGACTTTTGTTGCCGAACAGGATGGCCAGAAATATGAAATCGGCGGGACCTGGATCCACTGGGGCCAACCTTATGTGTGGAACGAAATCCATCGATACGGCCTCACCATCACCGAGTCATTGAGCGGTGCGGCCGACACAATGAGCATATTGAGCGCAGATGGCCTGGTGACCGATACGGCCGAGGCAATAGGGACGGATCTCGAGCAGATACTCACTGCGTACTGTGATATCGACGGGGCGCAGGGCCGGGTGGCGTTCGC
Organism: Pandoraea thiooxydans; assembly: GCF_001931675.1. Lineage (NCBI taxonomy): Bacteria > Pseudomonadati > Pseudomonadota > Betaproteobacteria > Burkholderiales > Burkholderiaceae > Pandoraea > Pandoraea thiooxydans. Next base: position 408,621 of record NZ_CP014839.1, read on the forward strand.
GAACCCCCACGCAGCGTCGCCCGAGCTGCTGGCGAGCACGGATGCGCTTAGCCTGGCTGATCGCTTTGCGATGATTCCGGCGGCCGGGCGTCAGCGTGACCTGCTGCTGTCGTTCCTGACCATGAATGCCGCGACCGACCCAGCCAAGGGCGGCTTCCATGACCAGCTGCGCTGGTGGGCGCTCGGAGAATATTCGGCCGACTCGTTATTGAAACGATTGGGCCGCTACAAGATCGCCGAAGGAACATCCGCATTGGCGCTTGCGCTGCTCAAGGACGCGAACGCGGACCTGGCGCTTGGGCATCCGGTCTCGCAAATCAGCGTGGTCGACGGGGCGGTCCGAGTCCGAACCAAGGCAATGGAGATCCGTTGCAAGGCGGTCGTCGTCGCCGCGCCATTGAATGTACTCGGCGACATTGATTTCACATCCGGCGTGTCTCATGAGCGTCTGGCGGCGCAACGGGAGCGGCATGTCTGCGCCGGCACGAAATTCATCGCCCGGGTCGACCGCAGCGTCGGCGCGTGGGTGGGCTTTGCGCCATTCCCCAACCCATTGACGATGGTGGTGGCGGACCGCGAGGTCGGCGGCAAGTCCGTTCTGGTCGGCTTTGGTCCGGATGACAGTATCGATCTTGGTGATATCCGGTTGATCGAGAGTGAACTGAGGAAGTTTCTACCGGGGGTGGTTGTCGAGGAAGTGTTTGCACACGACTGGACAAACGATCCGTACGCCAAGGGCGGGTGGACGTGGTTCTCGCCGGGACAGACTTCCAGGGTACTGAACGAGCTGCAGACACCCGCGCCGCCGCTGTTCTTCGCCAACACCGACTGGGCAAGCGGGTGGCGAGGCTTTATCGACGGAGCCATCGAAGAGGGAATCCGTAGTGCGCGCGACCTCTTGTCGTATTTGCGCGCATCCCGCTGAGCTGCCCATTCCTGTGTCAGCACTGTCAACCAACTGTTGTGGAGAGTAAGAACCATGAATCTGAACGAAGCTATCGAGAAATTGCAGACGTTGTGCCGAGCCGGCGATGCGCGCGTTGTCTTCCAGGAGATGTTTGCCGAGGATGCCGCTGTCTCGGGAGAGGGAGCGCCCGGAATCACATCCGGCTCGGCATTGCTGCCGATATTGACGGAAATGCTGAAGACCACGCCGATGCTGTCGATTCGGGCTGTGAGTACCACCGAGCTCGGCGACGGCGCGGCCGCAACCTGGCTCGAGTGGACGTCGCCAAGGGCGGACCAGCCTGAGGAAACGATCGCATTTCGCTCGCTGACGGCCTGGCGCAAGCGCGGTGCGGCCTGGGTCATCGCGGCCGACATGTATGGGTTGGGGACCTTCGAGGCCGCGTGAGCGGATATCCATTCTTGACTGCATTGTAACGAGGAAGCCATGTCGGATTCACCCACGTCGCCAAGCGAACACACCGGCCTCAAGCGAGACACCATCGGGTGGTTCGGTATCTTCCTGATGGTGATCACGACGAATGGTCCGCTGACGTCCATGGGGGGTGGGGTTCCGGCAAGCATCTCGCTCGGCAACGGGATCGGATTGCCCGGCTCCTACGTCATCGTCTGTGTTGCATACCTGCTGTTTGCGGTCGGCTTTTGTGCGATGAGCCCCCATGTGAAGAACGGCGGAGCCTTCTACGCCTATATTACCAAGGGGCTTGGGACGATCCCCGGCGTGGGCGGAGCCTGCATCGCGGTGTTATCGTACGTCGCTGTGCTGCTGGCTTGCTACGCGATGCTCGGGCACTTTTTAAGCGTCGCATGCGCTCTGTTCGGCCTCGCCGTGCCGTGGTGGATCTGCGCTATCGTCGCGGCCGTCGCCGCGCATCTGTTGTGCGTGCGGGGTATCGAGTTCAGCGGGCGCCTGTTGCTCATTCTGATGCTCTCCGAGGTTGGCGTCATTCTCCTGGCCGACTTGCTGGAACTGCTGCGCGTGAGGCCCGCAGCTCAGGCGCTTTCGTTTCTGCCGTTTTCTCCCAGCATGGTATTCACGCAGGGCTTTGGCCCGTCGCTGATTTTCGTGGTTGCGTCTTTCATGGGTTTCGAGACGGCGGCCATCTATTCCCAGGAGGCTCGCGAGGCTCACCGCTCGGTACCGCGCGCGATGTACTTTTCCATCGTGTTCATCGGGGTCCTGTATGCGGGATCGATCTGGCTCATGCTGAATCACTTCGGGATTGCCGAGGCAGTGGGCGTGGCGTCGCGCGATCCAGGGGGGATGTGGCTGTCGATGTTTTCGGTCCTGGCCGGGCACACCGCTGCCAAGATCGGGTCCGTGCTGGTAATGACAAGTCTCTTCGCGGCCGTTCTGAGCTTTACGAATGTCGTGGCGAGATACTGGCATGCCCTGGCGGTCCGAGGGCTCGTATGGCGCGTGTTATCCCGCACCCATCCGCAGCGCCAATCACCGCACATCGCTTCGGCGGCCACCATGGGCATATCGGTGGTTTTGATACTGCTTTGCGCGAAGGCCGGACTGGACCCGATGCTTCAGGTGCTGCCATGGGCGAGTGTCCCGTCGGCCGTTGGCGTGCTCTCCTGCCAGGTGCTGGCTGCAGTCGCCGTGGTGGTGTTTTTCAGAAGAAATCGGACGGGCGTGTCACTCTGGCGCTCGCTGTTCGCGCCTGCCATCAGCGCGGCCGTCTTGCTGTTCTTCCTCTGGGAGATGATTATTCACGTCGAACTCCTGTCCGGCCTGTCCGCCGCGCTGAGTTACTCCCTTGCGCTGAGTGTCTTGCTGGCCGGCTTTCTCGCGTCGTGCTATGCCACAGACCTGCGCCGCCGGTCCCCGACGAGGTACGCGCAGCTGTCGGATCTTGTTCGCCTGCCGTAACTGCGGTTACGGCGGCAACCATGCACGGCGCTCAAAGGCGTGCATGCGCACGTTCCGCGCCACGCCTGTTTGGGTGCACCGGCCATTGACGCGGTCGGTTGTATCGAGCCCAGACCGTATCTTCATGGCCAGGCGTTCGCCGGCTTTCCATCGGTACTGAGTCGAGACCAAGAAATACAAAGGGCTGTTCCGACACTCCCCGGTGCGTCCGTGTCTGCGTCCGCTTGGCGGTGAGTGCCCGTGGCTTGGGGTTCCGGCCGGCAGCCGCTTTGTCGCGATCACCCGTACCGGACCGAATCATTGGCCGGCGCGGCGCCCCCCTGCGAGCTGGGTCGACATGACCGCTGGTGTGATTCTGCGCGATTACTAAAGTCCCAAATTTGCCGGCTATTATCTCAAAATATTCGGAATCTATAGGGTCAATAAATTATTTAAATCCCAAATTGCGGAATTATAGGGAATTTACCTATGGGATGGCCTACCGTCGGCAATCTAGAATTCGCCATCGGATCGAGCCCGCCGAGAGACGCTTCCCAATCTCCTGCGGGCTTGGGCATCCGCATCCATTGGTGTCTCGCAGCCATAGGGATGGGCAAGGCGGAAATGCTGTTGGGTTTGTGTGTTTTTGGAATGAGCGCCGTACGCAATGAGAAAAGTGTGTGACGGAACGTGCGGCGAACTGACAGGCGTGAGCAAAGTGCTAATTTGGGTTAAGCGATTCCGGGGTCATGACTCGATACTCTCACCACGGTTGGGACCTGCCGCAAATAGCCGGTTTGCGATAGTTGCCGCGATTTGCGCGGTCCCGCACCTTTGACCCACTGGAGACAACAATGAGTTATGAAAATTCGCGCTTCTGGCACCCGATGATGCACCCGGCTGCAATGAAGCAACGCAAGCCGCTGCGAATCGTACGTGGTGAAGGCTCTTACGTATTCGACGATGCCGGGAGCAAGTTCGTGGACGGTGTCGGCGGACTGTGGAATGTGAACGTTGGCCACAATCGCCCGGAGGTCAAGGCGGCGATCGTCAAGCAGCTCGATCAGCTGGAATATTTCCAGCTCTTCGATGGCGTGTCGAACCCGCGTGCGGAGGAGCTATCGGCTCGCCTGATCGACGTCCTGGCGCCGGAAGACATGCAACGGGTTGTGTTCAGCTCGAACGGCTCCGACGCGACGGAAACGGCGTTGAAGCTGGCGCGGCAGTATTGGAAAGTGATGGGGCAGAAGGATCGCACCAAATTCATCTCGCTCAAGGAAGGCTATCACGGCAGTCACTTCGGCAGCGCCGCGGTCAACGGCAACATGGTCTTTCGCCGCAACTACGAGCCCGTAATGCCCGGCTGCTCGCATGTGCAGAATCCGTGGGTCTACCGCAATCCCTTCACGCATGATCCTGAGCAGCTGGCGGTGCTGTGCGCGCAACTGCTCGAGCGCGAGATTGAGTTCCAGGGGCCGGACACCGTCGCCGCGTTTATCGCCGAGCCCGTGCAGGGCGCCGGCGGCGTTATCGTGCCGCCCGCGAGCTACTGGCCGATGGTGCGTCAGGTTTGCGACAAATACGGGGTCTTGCTGATCGCCGACGAGGTGGTCACCGGCTTCGGTCGCACCGGCAGCCTGTTCGGGGCGCGCGCCTGGGGCGTCAAGCCGGATTTCATGTGCTTTGCCAAGGGGTTGTCGTCGGGGTATGTGCCGCTGGGCGCAACCGTCTTCAATTCGCGGGTGGCTCAGGCATTCGAAGAGAACCAGGATTTCTCCGGGACCGTCATGCACGGCTACACATACGCCGGGCACCCGGTCGGATGCGCGGCTGCATTAGCCAGTCTCGATATCGTCCTGAATGAAGACCTGCCGGCCAATGCCGGCAAGCAAGGCGCTTATCTGCTCGAGGCGCTGCAGCCGTTCGTGGAACGTTACGAAGCCGTCGGCGAGGTGCGCGGCAAGGGGCTGATGGTGGCAATCGATCTGGTCAACGACAAGAAGACTCGCGAGTCGATCAGCCCGATGTCCGGTTATGCCTACAGCCTTGCGCAAGCGGTGCGGCAGCATGGCGCCATCGTGCGCCCGGTCGGGACCAAGATCATCATGTCGCCGCCCTTGGTGATTCAGCGTGACGAAATCGACACGATCGTTAATGCTTTGGATGCGGCATTCAAGGAAACGCCTTTTGTTCGGTGAGATTCGCGTCATGGCGGAAGGCGCCGGTGTGTCTTCATGCCGGACCGGATCGAGGCGTTGATGTAAGTTGCCGGCGCTCCGTGGTTGGCAGTCTGGTGCCCCGGAGCGCCGAGCGACGCAAAGCCCGATGCGTATGCGCCTGGTCGTATCGCATCGGTGAGGGATAAGAGCAAAGCGCCGGAAGTCGTCGGCGTGCGGGTCATCGCGAGGGATCGCCTCCTCGCGGCTTCTTTCAAGGTTTATTTATGATTCAGCATCTGAAACATTTTATCGAAGGCGCATTCGTCGAAGCATCCGATGGCGGGCGCATGAGCCTCATCAGCCCGGTCAACGAAGAAGAATTCGCAACCGCGGCGCGCGGTACCAGCGAAGACGTTGCGCGCGCCGTGGCCGCGGCCGAAGCGCAGCTCGACGGCGGCGAGTGGAGCAAACTCAGTGGCTCGCAACGAGGCGGCTTGCTCAATCGCCTGGCGGCGCTGGTGGAGCGGGATGCGGAGCTGCTTGCCGAGATGGATGCCAAATGCATCGGGCGATTGCCGATGGAACCCCGGATGATGGACGTCCCCAACGCCATCGGGACTTTCCGTGCCGCCGCAGGCTGGGCAAATCAGCTGGAAGGGCGAACGATTCCGACCGACGGCTATATGGGCACCAGAACGCTGTCCTATACAAAACGGGAGCCCGTCGGTGTGGTGGCGGCTATCGTCCCGTGGAATGCGCCGCTGATGATCACCGCATGGAAGTTGGCGGCGCTGCTCGCGGCCGGGTGCACCGTGGTAATCAAGCCGGCGGAGGAGACCCCGCTGTCGGCTGTGCATCTGGCCACGCTGTGCCAGGAAGCCGGCTTCCCCGATGGCGTGGTGAACGTCGTTACCGGATTGGGGCAAGTCGTCGGGCGTGCGCTTTGCGAGCATCCCAGCGTGAGCAAAGTGACCTTCACGGGCAGTCCGGAGACCGCTCGCGAGATTCAGCGTATCGCAGGCGCCAGCTTCAAGCGCGTGGCGCTCGAACTCGGGGGCAAAAGCCCGCAGATCGTGTTCGATGATGCCAACTTCGAACATGCCGTTCGCGGCTGTGCGCTGGGGCTCTTTGTGAACCAGGGGCAAGTGTGCGCCGCGGGATCGCGGATCCTGGTGCAACGAGGCGTTGCCAAGCGGTTTTCCGCCGCGCTCGCGCAGGCCGCGGCCTCGGTGAAGGTAGGCGACCCCAGCGCGCCGGGAGTGCAAATGGGACCGGTGGCCAAGAAGGCGCAGTTCGAACGGGTCAACCGCTATATCCAGTCGGGCATCGATCAGGGCGCCGAGTTGCTCGCCGGTGGCGTGTCGAATCCGGAAAAGGGATGGTTCGTCAATCCCACCATTTTCTCCGGCGCCAGCAACGACATGGCGATTGCCCGGGAGGAGATCTTTGGCCCGGTAGGAACAATCATCGAATTCGACTCGGAAGAAGATGCGATTGCGTTGGCCAACGACTCCGAGTACGGCCTGGCGGCCACCGTATGGACGGAAAATCTGTCGCGCGCACATAAGGTCGCGGCCGCGTTGAAGGTCGGCGCGGTCGGGGTGAATTGCTGGAGCCCGCTGGATCCGAATCTGCCCTGGGGCGGCATCAAGATGAGCGGCATAGGGCGCGAGGGCGGCTTCGCGGGTGCGCTTGCATACACCGAGGAGAAGGTCGTCACAGTGCTTTTGCCGTAACTGCGACTGATTTTCGTGCTCTCTTTCGTGCCAAGGAGCTACCGATGAAATGGAAAAATACGGCCGATGCCTACGGCGCCGTTGCGATGCTCTTTCACTGGGCCATTGCCACCGCAATTGTGGTGGCCTATGTGGTCGTCTACTACGTGATTTGGGTGGTGGACCCGCAGACGAGCATCAAGCCCGCGCTGTTCGGACTGGCTCCGGATCAGGCGCGCATCGTGCCGATCCTTAACATTCACTGGGTGCTCGGCATCCTCGTCGGCGTCGCATTTCTTCCGAGATTGCTGTGGCGGATGTTTTCCATCCAGCCCACTCCGATCTCGCATTCGCGGCTGGAAAGATTCCTGGCAATCGTCGCTCATGTATCCCTGTATGTCGTGATGATCGTCATGCCGCTCACCGGATATATGAATACCGACGACCCGACGCGGTTCGGCCTGTTCACCATTCCTTCCTTTCAGTACACGAGCTTTTTTTCGTGGATCTCGAGCACGTTCGGCCTCACGTGGCAGACGTTCAGCGATTTCATCTGGTCGATACACCGATTCCTCGGCAAGTGGGTGGTTTGGCCGCTCATCGCGGTTCACGCGAGTGCGGCAATTTATCACCACGCGATTCGGAAAGACGCCACGTTACGGCGCATGTTGCCCAGGCAACACGAAGCGACCGAATGAATCCCTCAGTTGGCATAACGGAAATTACGAGCCTATTCAAACCATTATGAAACATCCCGCATTAGCCGTGATTGAAGCGCGTACGTCAATCAATCGCTTCGATGCCGCCAGCGATATCGATGACGAGGTCATTCGCGATCTCGTTCATTACGCGACACAAGCGCCGAGCGCGTACAACCTGCAGAACTGGCGCTTCATTGCCGTGAAGTCGGCGGACAGAAAGCAGGTTCTGATGGATGCGGCATACGGTCAGCCCAAGGTTGGCGCAGCCGCGGTGACATTCATCGTGTGCGGAAAGCTGGACCCGCACGCCGGCGCGCTCAACGCGATGCGGCCGTTTCACGAGGCTGGCCACATCAGCAGCGAGGCCCTTCATGGCTGGGTCGAAGACGCCGCTCGCAGCTACCAGGACGACCCGGCGATGCAGCGCGACGAGGCGATTCGCTCGGCATCCCTCGCAGCGATGAGCCTGATGCTCGCGGCCCAGGCGATGGGGCTCGCCAGCGGGCCGATGATCGGGTTCGATCCGCAGGCCGTCACACGAAACTTCGATCTTGGCGCGCAGGAGATTCCCGTGATGCTCGTGGCGGTGGGCCGCGCCGCGACCGGCAACTGGCCTCGCAAACCCAGGCGCGACGTGGGCGAGGTCCTGTCGATCGTTTAGCTCACCCGGCATGTACTCGAAACACTGCCAATGGCACAGGCGCGAGTACGCGGACGGGGTGAGGCAATACCGCGGCTGGAGGGCGACAGCCGCGCACCGGGTGGGGTTGTGACGGTGTGAAATTCTGAGAAGCACGGACGTTTGAGACAGACCAATAACTGTGGATACCGATTAGATACAGCGACAGGAGGAAGTAATGAGACGAATTGCGAAGTTGAGTGCATTGGCGATTTGCAGCGCCGTGGCATTGACGGTGTGGGCCCAATCGCCAGGTGGCGTTACCGTCACGGGCGCCAAGGCTGGGCCCAGCAAGGATGGGCTTATTCCCGCATTCGCCGGGCAGGACAAACCCCTGCCAGGTTGGAGTTACGGCAAGTTCCGCGGCGACTACTGGAAATATAAGGACGAGAAGCCCCTGTTCTCGATCGACGCTTCAAACTACATGAAGTATGCCGACAAGCTATCGCCTGGCCAGATCGAACTGTTCAAGAAGATCAAGGGCTATCGCATGGACATTTATCCAACTCACCGCGACTGCGGCTATCCTGACTGGGTCGATGCCAACATCAAGAAGAATGCCACGTACGCCAAGCTGACGCCGGACGGGAACCACATCCAGCAGGCGATTCTCCCGGGCCTGCCTTTCCCGGCGGCGAAAACCGGACAGGAAGCCATCTGGAACTACCTGTCTCGTTACCGTGGGGTTGGCACGGAATGGCCAAAGACCTACACCATGGTGTCGCCACGGCCGGGCAGCAATACCTGGATTTCCGTGACCAGCAAGCAGACCATGTACTACCCGTGGGGTAAGAAGGGGGCCAACAAGCTGACCCCGGACGAGAATTTGTTCTCGATCTACTTCGCGTATGAGACGCCCGCGGCGTTCGCGGGCCAGGCGCTCGTACAGAACTACCACTTCGGGGACAGCAACGCCGAGAGTTTTTACTACTTCCCGGGGCAACGGCGCGTGCGACGCATGCCATCGTATAACTACGATGCGCCGCAGATCGGCTTCGAAAACCAATACACCATCGACGAAGCAAAGCTGTTCAACGGTGATATCGACCGCTTCAACTGGACGCTGGCCGGGGAGAAGGAAATGTACGTTCCGTACAATGACTTCGGCATGTTCAATTTCAAGAAGAGTGTCGGCGACGTTTTCAAGAACAATGACGTCGACCCTTCCGCGCGCCGTTACGAGCTCCATCGCGTCTACGTGCTGGTCGCGACCCTCAAGCCGAATATGCGGCATATCTCCCAGAAGAAAGTGCTGTATCTGGACGAGGACACCTACTTGGCGTTGGCCGGCGAAGACTATGACGCGCAAGGCAAGCTCTACAAGGTCAAGGAAGGGTATCCGATTCCTGTCTGGGAACTGGGCGGAACCTGCGAGCTCGAGCCGTTCGCGCAATACAACCTGACTTCCGGCCAATACGTCGATGACCAATCGGTCATCGGCGGCGGAAAGGATATTCGGTTCTTCGAAGAATCCAACGACCCGAGATTCAGGGGCGACTACTACACGGCGGAGAATTTGCGCTCCATCAGCGAACGCTAATCACCGCGAAATATAAGAGGGAGCACACCCGGCTCCTAGCCGGCCGGGTTTGCTCGACAAATTGCCGTCCTGGAATCACACCGAGAGCGAATCAAGCGCCCTTGGTGACTCCGTCATGGGGAAGATAATGAAATTGCAAAAAATCAGAAAGAGCGTTCCTGTGTGCGTGGCAGCCGCGACCCTTCTGGGCTGCACCGGGTATGCCTACGGTTATGAATTCGACACGGGGTTGGGGGATCTGCACGGTTCGTGGGTCTCGAACATAACGGGTAGCACGGGCATTCGGACCAAGAATCCGAGCTGCAGCCTGACCGGCGATCCGAATGCCAACGGCTGCGGCGCATCGGCCAATGTGGCGCAATGGGGTGCCGGCACCGATGGCGATCTCAACTACCGCAAGGGCCATCCCTTCACGGCATATTTGAGCGCGACCAGCGAGCTGCTGCTTACGATGCCGTCCGAAGGCTACAAGTTCATGATACGCGGCACCGGGCTTTACGATTTCGCCGCCGACCACACCGCCCGCACGCCCCTGGATGGCGGCGCGCGAGGTCAGATCGTTCACAATGCGCGACTGCTTGATTTATGGCTCGAGAAAGATTTCTCCATCGATGACCGACTGGCTCACGTGCGGGTCGGTAACCAGGTCATCAACTGGGGCGAGAGCTACTTCGCCAGCGGCGGCATCAACCAAACCAATGCTGTCGATATCCAGACGCTGTTGATCCCCGGGACGCAGCTCAAACAGGCGCTGATACCGGCGCAAATGATCAGCTTCGCCAGCGAATTGCCTGACGGGTTCAGTACCGAAGCATACTTGCAGTGGCATTGGAACGCCAACCGGTACCCGCCAGTCGGCTCCTATTGGTCGGTCGGCAATATCTTCGGTCATGGCCAGCAGCCCCTGACGCTCAATACCCAGAATTTCAATGAAACCGGGTTGGATGCGGGCGCGATTGCGGGGCCGCATGCAAGCCCGGCAACCTTGGCGGCCATCAACCAGGGGCTGATCAACGGGCAGTATGCCGGTTCGCCATACTTCTCCCTTGGCATTCCGGTGGGTACCCGCGAGCCGGGCAACAAGCCGCAGTTTGGTGTCAAGTTCAACTACAAGCCGCGCAGCATGGATGTCAACTTCGGCTTCTATTACGAGAACTACACCGACAAGAATCCGGTAATTACCTCGCTGGCCAATGGCACGTCGGAGTGGTCGTACCTGCAGAATCGCCAGCTGTTTGGCGTCAGCGCCGACTTTCCGGTTGGCGATTGGGCGGTCGGGACCGAGCTCTCCTATCGTCCGCGCGATGCCGTGTCGCTATCGAGCTGCTTCAAGCCTGGCGGGCCGTTGGACTCGAATACCAATGGCGTGAGCGGGGTCGACTGCAAGCAGTGGATGGACAAAAAGAAGTTGCAGTTCGACATCAATGGCCAGTTGAGCATGACGCAAAGCTCGCAGCCGCTGCTGAAACTCATCAAAGCCGACGAGGCCACGCTGACTGCCGAACTTACCTGGATTTACTACCCGGGAGTGAGCTCCGCCAGCACGTACGCGTCGACGGCCAGCGGCACGCCGGTGATACAGGCGCCGTCGGCTGGTTATGACACATGGTTGAACTACAACTCCGGCACTGGCTATCCGATCACCGCGGGACAGGGTACGGCGAGCTCCGTGGGGGCGACGGTTGACTTCAACTGGACGTACGACGGCAGCATCATTCCGGGATGGGAGGTTACGCCGGGCTTTACGTTCACGGATGCGTTGTATGGCTATACGCCGACCTTCTCGGCAAATTATCTGCAGGGCGCGAAGTCGGTCAACGTCTACGTGCTGTTCAACCAGGACGCAGCAACCTGGCAGGCCGGCATGAATTTCACGACCTTCTTTGGCGGGCATCAAACCGTGGGCCAGCCGTTCGCCGATCGGAATTTTGTCGGAATCTTCGCGACCAGAAACTTCTGATCTTAGTTCAACTCGCTGGCGTTCAGGACGGAGCCGGAATGTGCCGGCTTCCGTCGTTAGCGTAAGACGTCGAAGGATGATTTTGTGTTAAACCGGATCGTTATTAAACTCGAAAATTGGTTTTTCGGACATCGTGCGATCACATTGATTGGGATCGTTTTATTCACTGCCGTCATGGCTGTTTTCGCGGTTCAACTGCGAATGGACGCCGGCTTTGACAAGCAGATGCCGGTAGGCAATGAATACATACGAACGTTTCAGAAATACCGCAGTGATCTGTTTGGCGCGAATCGCCTGACCATCGTCGTCAAGGCACGCCACGGCAGTATCTGGACCCCGCAGGGATTGACCCGCCTCTACGATGTTACGCAGGCGGTGACGTTCCTGCCCCACGTGGATCGGCAGGGCGTCCAATCGCTGTGGACGCCCAACACCTACGTCAATGAAATTACAGAGGATGGTTTCAGCGCCAAGCCGGTGATCGACGGCACGATCACGACAAGCCAACTGACGCCGGCCGTCGTCGACAAGATCCGGCAGGCGACGGCGCTTGGCGGGTACGTCGGCACCCTGGTGTCGCGCGATCAGTCGAGCGCGATGATTACCGCCGATCTGAACGAACACGACGCGTCGGGCAAACCGCTCGATTACGTCCAGTTCAACCATCTTCTCGAGAAGAAGATTCGCGATAAGTACCAAGACGGCAATTACCAAATCCAGATCATCGGTTTCGCCAAACAGATCGGCGATATTGCCGATGGTGCCGTCGGGGTGCTGCGCTTTTGCGCGCTCTCCATTTTGCTGACCGCGCTGGCAGTCTATTGGTACAGCCATTCGATCCGGTTTACGGTGCTGCCGATCGTCTGCTCGCTCACTTCGCTGGTTTGGCAGTTCGGCACCTTGAAATTGATGGGGTTCGGCCTTGATCCTTTAGGCGTGCTTGTGCCATTTCTGGTGTTCGCGATCGGGGTCTCCCACGGGATTCAGCAAATCAATTTCATTGTCCGCGAACTATCGCACGGCCAGAGTTCGCTGGAGGCATCGCGGCGCAGCTTCCGTGGCCTGTTGATCCCCGGGACGCTGGCGCTGGTGACGGCGTTCGTATCCTTCGTGACGCTGCTGCTGATCCCGATCCCGATGGTCCGGGAGCTGGCGGTGACAGCCTCGGTCGGGGTCGCCTATAAAATCGTGACGAATCTGGTGATGCTGCCGGTGGCCGCATCGTGCTTTACCTTTTCGAAAGCTTACGCCGATCGCGCACAAATAAAACGCGAGCGGCGCTCGAGGTTCCTGCGCACGCTGTCCGGAGTCGCCAGGCCGAAGATCGCTTATTTCGTCGTGGGTCTGACGGTCGTTATCTTCGGCGTAGCCGTGTGGCAAAGTCGCGATCGCATCGTTGGCACGCTGCAACCGGGCGCACCCGAATTGCGAGCGGATTCGCGGTTCAATCAGGATGCGGTTTCCATCGCAAAAAACTACGACATCGGCCTTGACTGGCTGACCGTCGTGTTCGAGGTGCCGCACAGCACCGCCTGCGACGACCCGAAAGTCGGCCTGTTCGAGGACGATTTTGTCGCGGCAATGGCCAACAAGCCCGGAGTGGCGTCGATCGAGTCGTATCCGGGGATGCTGCGGACCTACAACGAGGGATATAACGAAGGTAATCCCAAGATGAACGTAGTGCCGACCGACCCGGTGAATTACGGCGCGCTATCCGCGGAAATCGGCCAGGTCAGAGGGTTCATGAACAAGGATTGCAGCATGACGGCCGTCCACCTGTTCCTGACCGATCACAAGGCGACGACGCTGTCGAACATCCTGAACGACGTCAAGCAATACCGTGCCACACATCACCTTGCCGGCCTGCGAATCAGGCTGGCGGCGGGCAACGCCGGCATCATGGCGGCCATCAACGAGGAAGTCGCACATAGCGAATTGCCGATGATGCTCTATGTCTATGCGGCGATTCTTATCCTGGTGTTTCTTGCCTACCGGGATCCGCGCGCGATGGTGGCGTGCTGTGCACCGCTGACCGTGGCGACGTTTATCGGCTATTGGTTCATGAAGGAGCTGCAGATCGGCCTGACGGTCGCCACGCTGCCGGTCATGGTGCTGGCGGTGGGTATCGGGGTCGACTACGCGTTCTACATTTATAACCGGCTGCAATTCCATATCGCGCATGGCCAATCCATCGTAAAGGCCGTCGAGCACGCGATTCTCGAGGTCGGCGTGGCGACCATATTCACCGCCATTACGCTTGCCATCGGGGTCGCGACATGGAGCTTCTCAGCGCTCAAGTTCCAGTCGGATATGGGGAAATTGCTGGCGTTCATGTTCATTGTCAATCTGATCATGGCAATGACTGCGCTGCCCGCGCTCGCAGTCGTGCTCGAGCGATGGTTTCCGCGGCGCAAGCCGGTTCAGGCGAGCGGTCTTTTCAATCACTGATGGCAGTTCTCGTAGGATGAATACAAACTCGATGATGAAGAGAATTCTGGCAGCCACGGTGTTGAGCTTTGCTCTGGCCGCTGGCTTCGCGCACGCAGCGGCCCCGACGGCGGAGAATCCGCCGAAGGCGCTATCCGTCACACCCGCGCGTGAGTGGGACGATCCGACCCGATTCATGATGCTCGACGCGACATTGGCAGGCTCGCGCATTGTGGCGGTCGGCGAGCATGGCATCGTTTTACTGTCCGATGACAACGGGAAGACGTTCAGGCAGGCACGACACGTTGCGGCTTCGTCCACGCTGACCTCGGTTTATTTTGTCGATGCGCAGCACGGCTGGGCGGTCGGTCAGTGGGGCGTGATTCTATCGACCAGCGATGGCGGCGAGACATGGACGCTGCAGCGTTCCGACACGTCAATCGACCAGCCATTATTCTCGGTGTATTTCAAAGACACCCAACGGGGGTGGGCGACCGGCCTGTGGGGATTGCTGCTGTCGACGCAGGATGGTGGCAAAACCTGGGTGAAACAGCCGCTTCCGCCGCGACCGGGCGGCGCGCGAACGGACTTGAATCTGTACAAGATTTTTGCCGATCACGTTGGCACGCTATTTATCACCGCGGAAAAGGGCATCGTGCTCAGATCGCGTGACGATGGCACGACATGGGAGTATCTGCAGACCGGCAACGAAGGCAGCCTGTGGTCGGGTGCTGCCGGTCAAGGCAACGTGATCGTGGTGGGCGGGCTGTTGGGACACATGTACCGTAGCGCCGACGGCGGCGATACCTGGCAGAAGGTGCAATCCGGCGCGACTGGCTCCATCACGGATCTCGTCTCGTCGGGGGACCACATTTTCGGCGTTGGGCTGGACGGCTTTCTGATACAGGGGGCGCTCGATGCGACGGGTTTCAGCGCCAGCCAACGTCCCGATCATGCCGCGCTGACCGCCGTGGTGGTGCCCAAAGACGGGGTTCCCCTGCTGTTTTCAAAAAATGGCGCGTTGACCGCTGGCCGCGCGAGACCGTGAGGCGGCGCAACGCTGTCCTGACGGCCAGGGTACGGCTGGTTGGCCGGTCCGGCAGACGCATCTCGCGGGCCGGCCAACGCAAATTCGAACGCGATTGATTCAGGCATTAGGGTATCCACTAACGCTCGCGGCGCACTCAGTACTAAATTTGGATAAAGCGCCGTATGCCTGTCGCATAAACTGTCGCCTGGTGAGCCGCCATATCCTCGGCCCGAAGCTTATTTGCCACGCCAGGCAAGCTACGGCAAACGAGTAGCCGACGCCGGCGGCCCAGTGCGCGATTTGGTCGAATCCTTATGGTTCAACCTAGTGTCACCGGCAACCGGTTTCACGCATATTCGCCAGGCCGGTGACGCTCTTGCCCAAGCGCGTTTGCAGTGGAAACCACCATGGACCTGGTGCATCTGCGGCAAGCCTGAGTAAATCGGCGAGCGCTTAGCGTGGTGCATCGTGGCGGCTTTGCCCTGGGCGGAGAGTCGCCGCGTCCCAGTCCTGCGGCACGGCCGTGGCGGGCATGGCGTGCCGCGGCGCAGCTGGTGACCGGCGCTCGACGGGGATGCGAGCGTGCCGCTGAATCTGGTCCTTCGCCATTGGGTTCAGCGGTTGCAGTACAACAAATATTGGGTAACTGGCAGCGGTAAATGCCCGCCCATCTTGAATATGAACTGAGGAGATAACGTGATGTCGGGCGAAACTCAACCAACTGCGGGCCTGAGCAAGAATGCGGTCGGATTGCCGCAGATCGTGTTCTTTGTGGTTGCCGCCGCGGCACCCCTGACGGCGATGGTCGGCGCCACACCGGCTGCATTTTCCCTGGGTAACGGCGCGGGTGTACCAGGCGTATTCGTTATCGCGGGAATCATGTATTTGATTTTCAGCATTGGTTATGCGGCGATGAGCCGATACATTACGAATGCCGGAGCGTTCTACGCCTATATCGTCAACGGGCTGGGCCGGCCGGCCGGCGTTGGCGGAGCGTTTATCGCCATCGTCGCCTACAATGCCGTGCAGGTCGCGATCTACAGCATGTTCGGTTTTTTTCTGAACAATGCCATCCAATTGCATTACGGAATAAACATACCCTGGTGGGTGTTCGTATTGGCCTGCATTGCCGTGGTGCATTTCTGCGGTGCGCGGCACATCGAATTCAGCGGCAAGCTGTTGGGCATGTTGATGGTCTGCGAGGTGGCCATCGTGCTGATGCTCGATATTGCCATTGTGTTGCATGGCGGCGGTCCCGCAGGGCTCAGCGCTACCCCATTTATGCCCACGACCGTATTCAGCCGCGGCATCGGCACGGCGCTGGTGTTCGTGCTGGGCTCGTACATGGGCTTCGAGGCTACCGCGATTTTCTCGGAAGAGGCGCGTGATTCCACCCGTACCATTCCGCGCGCGACCTATCTTGCCGTCATTCTTATCATGGTCTTTTACGCGTTTTCCGCGTGGGCCATCGTGGAGGCCTGGGGCGAGGGGAACATTGCCATACAAGCCACCCATGACCCAGCCAATTTGTGGTTTGCCATAAGCGATCGGTTGCTGGGGGCCGTGGCGACCGACACGATGAACGTTTTGCTGGTCACAAGTCTGTTCGCGGCAATTCTGTCCTTTCATAACACCATTACGCGATACTTTTTCGCGATGGGGCGTGAGGGCGTGCTCTGGCGCGGGTTGAGTCGCACCCACGCCAAATTCCACAGTCCTCACGTGGCCGGCAAGCTGCAGACGGCCATTGCCACCATTTCGATTGTCGTGTTCGCCGTGTTTCACCTCGATCCGTTCGCCATCGTGTTTTCCTGGATGAGCGCGCTGGCCACGGTCGGAATCATTGCCGTGCAAATTCTCGTGGCGATGTCGGTCATCGTCTTCTTCCTGCGAGATTCGCATGGCCTGGGTATCGGCCCACGACTGATCGCCCCGCTCACCAGCATCATTGCGCTGGCGGCGTGCCTGGTCCTCGTGATTCGCAACCTGGCGGTGCTGAGCGGCTCGGATTCAAAAATCGTTCTTATGTTTCCGTATATGCTTCTGGCCGTCGGGGTCGCGGGATTTTGCACTGCGCTTCGATTGAAGCGGATGGCGCCGAGTCTGTACTACGCGCTGGGCCGGCCAATTCAGCAGTGATGGTGAGGGCGAAAAGCCCAGTGTTGACGGGGAGGGGGCAGTGAACCACGCTGTCTCTTCCCGGTGCGAAGAGTCGCCGTCGTTCGTCGCTGTTCCGGACTGGCCCCGCGACAGCCGTAGCCGTGCCGCAGGCATCGAATTGACGCGGGATAGTCGCCCTTTTTAAAGCTCACGCTCAGCAGCGATCCGCGTCATGCGGTCACAAGCAACTCGTTTTTGCGGGCGGTCTGGGATGGCAGTTCGTCGAACAGATCCCGGTAGTCGGCTGCGAAGTGACTGAGGTGAAAAAAGCCCCACTTTGCCGCGGCATCACCGACCGACAGCTCCGACCCGCTTGTCGACATCAGCTCTCGCCGAACGCCGTTGAGACGGATGCACCGAATGTAGTTGACAGGCGTTGACTGCGTCACGCTCTGGAAGCTTTTCTGAACCGTGGTGCGACTGACTCGCAGACGGTCGCAAAACTCTTGCACGCTGGGCGGACTGCCACTGTCTTGCAATAGCAAGCGATGAATTTTTTCCACGATAAAGCTGCAAGGCGAGCTTCCATGGTTCTGATTCTTGTCGCATTCCGGATCGGCGATCAGGTTCAGCATGGTTTCAAGCATGGCGCCCTCGATGCACGCTTCCGAGTGACCGCCGCTTGCATCGGCCGCCGGGCTAACGAGCGAGCCATAAAACAATCTCAATAACCTGGCTTTGCTCTCGGCAAGGCGATGAGGCGAGACCTTTACCACCGGTTGCTTCAACAACGCGCGCAGTGTGTCCGAACGCCCCGAGTCGGTCAGGGCTTGCTCGAAATCTTCGACGTCAAACGTCACGGCGAGTATGTCCATGCTCATCGGCATGTGGAACATGAACTCCTGCCCACCGCGTAGGACGAAAATGCACTTGTCGTCTACTTCTCGGCCTTGTACGCGTGCGGCGCCAGGGACGTTCAGTGGCAGGGCAAAGCATATTTTGCCGCGCGGGGCTTCGCCGTGCTGGACCACCCGTTGATTGATTTGCTCTCGGAAGATGTGAAGATGGCCGGCGACCGCCTGCACCAGGGAACTTTGCAGCGTTCCTGGCGTTATCTGATTATAGATTTGCTTCCACTCTTTGACCGAAGACGCATGGAGATGGATGTCTTGGAAGCGATCGATTTTTACCAGCATAAAGCGACTGCGTTATACCCGGGTTTAAGGAAAAAAGGGATCTAAATCACTGCCCCAAAATTTCTGCAATAAGTATGTGGTAAGAGCGAAGCAACGAAAATGCGTATTT
This sequence comes from Pandoraea thiooxydans, assembly GCF_001931675.1. Lineage (NCBI taxonomy): Bacteria > Pseudomonadati > Pseudomonadota > Betaproteobacteria > Burkholderiales > Burkholderiaceae > Pandoraea > Pandoraea thiooxydans. The sequence continues at coordinate 427,061 of NZ_CP014839.1, forward strand.
ACCCGTTAACTGTGCGATCCGGCGATGGGCGAGGGCTGCGCCGGGCTCTCACGCGAGCTGCGGGCGGCCAGTACCCGCGTCGCGTGAACCCTCAAAATGACAGATAGGCGTGACCCGCCGGGGGGGGCTCAGAAAAGCCTGCTCTGCCGTTGGGCAGGCGGTATGTCGAAGCGTCGAAATTCGGGGCCGGAGTCGCCCCTTCAGCTGCCCAACATCCCGGCCGCGATATTCACGCACAGACCAAGCACCGCGACGTTGAAATAAAAGGACAGGACGGACTGCGCCAGCACGCTGCGCCGCGCGCTACGCCCGCGCAGGCAAATGTCGGCGGTTTGCGAAGCCACCGCGATGGTGAACGAGAAGTACATGAAATCCCAGTAATCGGGCTGCAGCGCGCGGTCGGGAAATCCGAGCTCGGGTTCTTTCGAGCGTGAGCTGTAATAGATACGCGCGTAGTGCAGCGTGAAGATGGTCGGGATGAGAAACCACGCACCAAAAAGGGTCAGGCCGGTCAGAAGCGAGTGCAGCAACTTTATCTCGAGCCCCACGCCCTTGGTCGACCCGAGCTCGAAGACGATCGCGAGGATGCTGGCGACGGTTGCGAAGCAAATGACCGTCAGCACGGTGACGGCATTCTCGTCTTCGCGCTGCGCGTGAGCCCGTACCGCTTGCTCGCTGGCGAATGCCATGTGGATCCAGATCATGACAAGGTACGACCAAACCGCGACGTCCCAGCCGATCAGCACGCGCTCGGTGGGCTGCACGGTGCCTGGCACCAGCAAGCCGGCGGCCAGTCCGATGACGAGTCCAATCGTCATGTATGGCCGGTTGCGAAGCACTTCGGGGTAGAAGCTCATCAGGGGGCGTGCCGCGGAGACGATGACTGCAATTCTACCGTGTCCGCGGGAGGCGCCGCACCACCGGTGCGCGACCGCGCTCCGGCGGGCGCGTCGCCCGAGATCGTCTTTATTTCGCTTGCCGCCCGCGCAATTCCAGGCGGATCACGAAGATACCGGCCGCGGCCGACATCAGCGCCAGTGCGTACCAGGTGATCGAGTACATCAGGTGATTGTTGGGGAAGCTGATGACGGTCAGGCCCCCCACCGGATAGTGTGACGGCGTAGTGCCGGCGCGCGGTGCGCCCGGGCCGTCGGCATCGATGAAATAGGGGGCGACCGGCCCAAGGCCGCGCGCGGCGGCAATGCCCTGCACATCGCGCGAGTACCACAGGTTGTGCGCAGGATCGTTCTTGTGCAGGAAGCCGCCGCCCGGCTCGGGCATGCGTACCAGGCCGGTGACGGTGACCGGCCCCGACGCCTCGCTCGCGGGCGTGTCCTTCCATTCGGGCGGCACGAAGCCGCGATTGACCAGCACCAGCGCGCCGTCGCTCATGCGCAGCGGCGTGAGCACCCAGAATCCGCTGCCCAGATCGCTGACAGCCTGCACCTGTGTGTCCTTGCCGTACAGGTAGGTGCCGGTTGCCGTCACATGCAGGTACTCGTCGCGCGCGGCGCTCACCTGCGGCCACTGGGCCGGCCCGGGCGCCGGCACCGGCGTGGCGTGCACGCGCGTATCGACGCGGTGGATCAGGTCGAGTTTCCAGGCACGCCGGTGCACCTGCCATGTGCCGAGGCGCACGAAGCCATAAACGAGGAGGACCGTAAGGGCCAGGATGACGCCAACACGCGCAAGCGAGGGGCGCATGCGCGCGCCCTGAGTTTCAGAGGGGGTATTGCTGCTCAAGATATGCCGTTCAGGGAGGGTTGTGCATAGGCTGCATCATACCCGGCATCATGTTTTCGTTCAGGTGGTACATCACCCAGATCGAGCCGGACAGCGCGATGGCCACCAGCACGATCGTGAAGATCAGCGCCAGCAGGCTCCAGCCCCCCTGCACCTTGCCGTCCATATGAAGAAAATAGATCATGTGCACGACGATTTGCACCGCGCCGATCAGCAGGATCGCCGCGGCGGTCACACCCGAGCGATGGAACACCGAGCCCATCACGATCCAGAAGGGCAGCGCGGTGAGCGCGACCGCCAGTACAAAGCCGGTCATGTACCCGCTGAAGGTGCTGTGCGGCAGTTCCTCGTCTTCGTCGTGATCGTGTGCGCCGGCGTCGCCCAGCGCGGTGTCATGGGCGCTCATGGCAGCACTCCCATCAGGTAAACAAAAGTGAATACGCCGATCCACACCACGTCCAGAAAGTGCCAAAACATCGACAGGCACACCAGGCGCCGCCGGTTGGCCGCATTCAGTCCGTATTTGCCGACCTGCGTCATCATGGTGATGATCCAGATGATGCCGCACGTCACGTGCAGCCCGTGGGTGCCGACCAGCGCGAAGAACGACGAGAGGAACGCGCTGCGCCAGGGGCCGGCGCCGTCGTGAATCAGCCCGGCGAATTCGTGCAGCTCCACGCCGATGAACGCCGCGCCCAACAGGCCGGTCACTGCGAGCCAGCCGAGCAGCGCGCGCGGTCGGCGCTTTTGCATTTCGAGCATGGCAAAGCCGTAGGTAATCGAGGAGAGCAGCAGCAAGGAGGTGTTGAGCGCCACCAGCGGCAGCTCGAACACTTCGGCGCCGGTCGGCCCGTCGGCGTAGCGCCGACCCAGCACGCCATAGGCGGCAAACAGACAGGCGAACACCAGGCAGTCGCTCATCAGGTACAGCCAGAAGCCGAGCAGCGTGCCATTGGGCGAGTGATGCGCGGTGCGCACCAGGAACTGCAGCGGCCCGGCGGCCTGCCCGTTCGATCGGCCATCGCCGGAGAAGGGGCCGGCGCCCGGGCCGGTCAGCGGGGGTGGGTTGGGGGCGGTCGTGTCAGACATGTTGAGCCAGCAGGCGCGTGCGCTCTGCCTCCGTGCGGTCGACCTGCTCGGCAGGGATATTGAAATCGCGTCGATAGTTGAACGTATGGCCGATGGCCACTGCCAGCAGCGTAACGAATGCGACGATGAGCGGCAGCCACATGTGCCAGATCAGAAAGAAGCCGCAGGCGGTCGAGAGCGCCGCCAGAATGAAGCCAGCCCCGGTATTCTTCGGCATGTGAATCGGCAGGAAACCCGACACCGGGCGCTCGAAGCCATGCTGCTTCATCTGCCACCAGGCGTCGTTATCGTGCACCAGTGGTGTGAACGCAAAGTTATAGGCCGGCGGCGGCGACGAGGTCGACCACTCGAGCGTGCGGCCGTTCCATGGATCGCCAGTGAGGTCGCGCAGGCTGTCGCGGCGGCGGTAGCTGACATAGAGCTGGATCAGGAAGCACGCAATGCCCAGCGCGATCAGCGCCGCGCCGAGCGCGGCGATCTCGAACCAGATCTGCAGCGACGGATCGTCGAAATGACTCATGCGCCGCGTCACTCCCATCAGCCCGAGCACGTACAGCGGCATGAAGGCGACGTAGAAGCCGACCAGCCACAGCCAGAACGAACACTTGCCCCAGAACGGATCGAGCCGGTACCCGAACGCCTTGGGAAACCAGTAGTTGATGCCGGCCATCATGCCGAAAAACACGCCGCCGATGATCACGTTGTGAAAGTGCGCCACCAGAAACAGGCTGTTGTGCAGCGCGAAGTCGGCGGGCGGCACGGCCATCAGCACGCCGGTCATGCCGCCGATCACGAAGGTCACCATGAAGCCCACCGTCCACAACATGGGCACCTCGAAACGGGCTCTGCCGCGATACATCGTGAACAGCCAGTTGAAGATCTTCGCACCGGTCGGTATCGAGATGATCATTGTGGTGATACCGAAGAAAGAGTTCACACTAGCGCCCGAGCCCATCGTGAAGAAGTGATGCAGCCACACCAGGTATGACAGCACGGTGATAACCACCGTCGCATACACCATCGACGCGTAGCCGAACAGCCGCTTGCCGCAGAACGTTGAAATCACTTCCGAATACACGCCGAACGCGGGCAGCACCAGGATGTAGACTTCCGGGTGGCCCCAGATCCAGATCAGGTTGACGTACATCATGGCGTTGCCGCCAAGGTCATTCGTGAAGAAGTTGGTGCCGGCGTAGCGGTCCAGCGCGAGCAAGGCGAGCACGGCGGTCAGCACCGGGAACGCGGCGATGATCAGCACGTTGGTGCACAGCGCCGTCCAGGTGAATACCGGCATGCGCATCATCGTCATGCCCGGCGCGCGCATCTTGATGATGGTGACGGCCAGGTTGATGCCCGAGAGCAGCGTGCCGATCCCCGCGACCTGCAGGGACCAGATGTAATAGTCGACGCCGACGTCCGGACTCTGCAACAGTTCCGACAGCGGCGGATACGCCAGCCAGCCGGTTCTGGCGAATTCGCCGACGAACAGCGAGAGCATGACCAGAATCGCGCCGCCGGCGGTCATCCAGAAACTGAAATTGTTCAGGAATGGAAAGGCCACGTCGCGCGCGCCGATCTGCAGCGGCACCACGTAATTCATCAGACCCGTGATGAGCGGCATGGCCATGAAGAAAATCATGATGACGCCGTGCGCGGTGAAAATCTGGTCGTAATGATGCGGCGGCAGATAACCCATCGAGTGGCCGAACGAAACCGCCTGCTGAATGCGCATCATCACCGCGTCGGCAAAGCCGCGCAGCAGCATGATCGTACCCAGGATGATGTACATGATGCCGATGCGCTTGTGATCGATGGTGGTGAACCACTCGCGCCACAGATAACCCCACAGCCTGTAATACGTAACGGCGCCGAGCAGTGCGCCGGCGCCGATGGCGACCACGATGAAGGTCACCACCAGAATCGGCTGGTCGTACGGAATCGCCTGCAGACTCAGGCGTCCGAAGATAAGTCTGGCGAGATCGAGATGCTCGGGCATGGCGTTATCCGCGCGCGAAGCGCGCCCTGATCAAGTTCGGATGACTCGGCAAGCGTTTCATTGCTGTTCCCGGCCGGGGGCGTTCTGCATGGCAATGCGCAGGGTTCGGCTATTGGCTGCCGTGCATGAGGCGGCGGCAAGCGGCTGCTTCGCCGGGGCATGCGCCGCTTTGCGGTTCTGGTTCGGCATGTCCTTGATGCAGATTTGTCCCGGCTCGACGCAGCGATTGAGGATGGCGTCGTACAGATCCGGCGCGATGTGACCGTAGTAATGCACCGGCACCCACTCGCTGGGCTTGGCCAGCGCTTCGTAGGTGCCTCGCGTGAGCGCATCGCGACTTGACTTGGCATGCGCGACCCAGGCGCGGAAGTCGGCCTCGCTCATGCCGCGGAATTTGAAGCGCATCCCCGAGAAGCCCGCGCCGCTGAAGTTTGCCGAGAATCCTTCGTAGACGCCCGGCTTGTTGACCACCGCGTTGAGCTGCGTTTGCATGCCGGGCATGGCGTAGATCTGGCCGGCCAGCGCGGGAATGAAAAACGAGTTCATCATCGTCGAAGAGGTGATCTCGAAATGGATCGGCCGGTCGACCGGCGCGGCCATCTCGTTGACCGTCGCGATGCCTTGCTCGGGATAAAAAAACAGCCACTTCCAATCGAGTGCGACGACCTGCACTGTCAGCGGTGCGACGTCGGCGGGCAACGCCTGGTGGGCGGCGATTCTGTCGAGCGGACGATACGGATCGAGCTTGTGCGTGCTGACCCAGGTCAGTGCGCCGAGCGCGATAATGATGAGCAGCGGCACTGACCAGATCAGCAGTTCGAGCAGCGTCGAATGGTCCCACTCGGGTGAATATTGCGCTTGGGTATTGGACGAGCGATAGCGCCAGGCAAACAGCAGCGTGAGGAAGATCACCGGCACGATGATCACCAGCATCAGGCAGGTCGAGACGATGATGATGTCGCGCTGGCGCATCGCCAGATCGCCGGACGGGGACATCAGCACGGTACCGCAGCCGGACAACAACAGGGCGGCTGGAAGTGCAAGCAATCCGCGAATCAACTTTGGCGTACTCATTGCTGCGATCGATGAAACCGTAGCCGTGAACCGTTCCCATCATGGACTTCTCGGTCGCTTGCCGGATACTAGGGTTAACGCTATGGCATCGCATGGCAAATGCTGCGATGCTTGTCAAAGCACAAAAGCCATCGTCAATCCGTCTCGCTCGCGGCGAAGGAGTCGATAATGTCAAGTGGTGCTAATCATCAGACGGCATCGCCAGTCCCCTCGGAACCATTCAGCCGAGGGCATCGGTCCCGTATCGCGCCGGAGGAGATCGCCGTCGGTGTGGTGGTGGGGCGTGCATCCGAATATTTCGATTTTTTCGTGTTCGGCATCGCCTCGGTGCTGGTGTTTCCCCGCGTGTTCTTCCCCTTTACCGACCATCTCCACGGGCTGCTCTACGCCTTCACCATTTTTTCGTTCGCCTTTATCGCCCGGCCTTTCGGCACCGCATTTTTCATGACGGTGCAGCGCCGCTGGGGGCGCAGCGTCAAGCTTACCGCGGCGCTGTTCGCATTGGGTACCGCGACAGCGGGCATGGCGTTCTTGCCGAACTATCAAAGCATCGGTGTCCTGTCGATCTACCTGCTGGCATTTTTCCGCTCGATACAGGGCATCGGCTTCGGCGGCTCCTGGGACGGCTTGCCGTCGTTACTCGCGCTGAATGTGCCGCCGCACCGCCGCGGCTGGTATGCGATGATCGGACAGCTCGGCGCGCCGATCGGTTTTCTGATCGCTGCCGGACTGTTCCTGTTTCTGCACATGAGCCTGGACTCCGACGATTTTCTCGGTTGGGGCTGGCGCTATCCGTTTTATGTGGCGTTTGCGGTCAACGTGGTCGCGCTGTTTGCTCGGTTGCGGCTGGTGGTGACGCATGAATACACCGAAATGCTGGAGGAGGATCAGCTCGAACCGATCAGCACCCGAGAAATGGTGCGCTCGCAGGGCTACAACATTTTTCTCGGCGCGTTCGCCTCGCTGGCCAGCTATGCGCTGTTCCATATCGTGACGGTGTTCCCGCTGTCGTGGGTGTCGCTGCAGAATCCGCAGGATATGGACAACATGCTGACCGTACAGATGCTCGGCGCGGTCGTGGCGATGGTGTTTACCGTGCTGTCCGGGCGCATCGCCGACCGCATCGGCAGGCGCACGACGCTGGGCCTGTTCGCCGTGATGATCGGCGTATTCAGCCTGTTCGCGCCGTTCCTGATGGGCCACGACGCGCAGCATCAGGATGTCTTCATCGTCATCGGCTTCGCGCTGCTGGGGCTGTCGTACGGACAGGCCGCCGGTTCGGTCACATCGAACTTCGAACAGCGCTTTCGCTACACGGGTGCTGCGCTCACCACCGATTTCGCGTGGCTCTTCGGCGCGGCCTTCGCGCCGCTGGTCGCACTTGGCCTGTCGTCTTTGTTCGGCCTGGTTGCCGTGACCGGCTATCTGCTCTCCGGCATGCTCTGCACGCTGCTGGCGCTGCGCATCAACAAGCTGCTGGCAACGCGCGATTGACTCGGGCTCACGCAGCGTGCTGCCGCGGGCCGGAAGCAGTCGCGCTTATGTCGTTCTGGTGCCCGGCCAGCCATTGTCCCCGACAGTAGTGCGACAGGATGCCGTTGTCGTAATGGCATAGATGCAGCCAGTGGTTGTCGACGAGCGCGCGCAAATGCGCGTGCTTTTGGAGCACGGCCTCGATCCGCTGCTGCGCAGCGGCGATGATCACGCTCAAGCGCAGCGGTTCGTGCATCTCGCGCTCGCCGTCGTGCAGCGATTGCCGGCTCAGGCCGATGCGCAGATCGCCGCCGTTGCCTTCGAAGACGCCGATATGGGCGCCCACCACGTTGTGCAACAGCTTGTTGCCGCTGCCGAAGTAGACCGGCTCGCAACTCGACGCGTGATATTGCCAATTGATCCAGTGCGTGACTAGCATCGGCGCGGTCATCAATTGCTCGAGCTTGCTGCCGTCGCCATCGTGCGACGCATCGTAATCATGCAGGAAGCTGCGGCCGGCCAGGTTCACGCCGCGCGTGAGTTCGCGCGGCGCGATGATAAAGGCGGCATTGTTGGCCAAGCCCCACTCCGGCCGGGTTTGCGCGCCATCGCTGGCGCGGCGCTGGAGCGTCCGCAGCAGGCGGGCCGGCTGCTGCGTCGCGTCGATCCGCAATTGCGGCGCCCGCTCGCGGCGCACCTGGTCGAGCGCCGCGGCAAATGTCGCCCGAAGCCTGGCGATGCTTGCCTGACCGGCGGCCGGCAGCAAATCCAGATCGAACCATTCCACCTCGTCGGTCGTGGTGTTGTGCAGCGCGGCGGCGAACACGGTATGCGCGGGTACCCGAATGCCGTGGGCCGCCAGATGCTCGCGAACCTCGGCGTCATTGAGCATGCGCGCGAGAATGCGCGCGTTGACTTCGCCGCTCTGCCCGCCGCAGGCGCCGCATTCGAGGGCCGCGGCCTGCGGGTTGTTGGCGCTTTGACTGCCGTGGCCCACCAGCAAGACCAGCGGAGCGAAATCGCGATCGAGCCCCATCAGGCGCAGGATGCGTGCGGCCATCTCCGCGCGCGCGGCCGCATCGAGATGATCGAGCGACGGGCGGCACAGGTGGCGATAGCGCTTGGGCAGGCCGTCGAGGTCATCGCGATCGCGCTCGTGCGGTTTGATTTTCAGCCAGTGGCGCAGCGCACTGCCGTAACTCCATCCAAAGGCCTCGACGTACGAGAAGGCCGCGGCCGGCCAGCGGCTGGCGGCACGCCATTGTTCGGCGATCGAAAAATGGCGCTGCCTGGCGCGTTGCACCGAGGCCGGGCTTGGCGCGCCGGGGCCGCCCGGTGCGCGCAGGCTATCGCCGGCCTGCACCGCCGGCGGCAACAGGCCCGGCAGGCGTGGACTGCTCGCTGCCGTGCCGATCGGAGTGTAGGCAATCGGCAGGCCGAAGAAACCGGCAAAACCAATGGTTTGAATATGCCGATCATGAGTCTCGAGCGCGCGACGCAGTGGCTCGCTGCGCACGTCGATGCAGAACACGGCCTGCGCCTCGACGCCGCGGTCGCCCGATGCTGCGGCCCCGGCAGCCGCTGGGGCTCCCAGTTGACTGGCGAGCCGCCTCTGGTAGGCGAGGTCGAGCGCCAGTTGCCACACCTCGTCGACCGCAAAGGCGGATTGCGCGGCGGCCAATTTGGCTGGCGCCTCCCGCCAGAGCTCGCGCAGCGCGCGAACTCCGGTGCCGACCCCGGGGATCAGCGCGGGATTGAGCAAAATGGCGCCCCAGGCCAGGCGCACCGCGAGCAACTCGCGCAGCGAATGATCGCGTCCACCGGCCTGCCGAGCCTGCCAGTCCAGATAGGCGCACCAGGAGGCCCAACCGTTGATATTGAGCAGCAGGGCCTCGAGATAGTCGGGCCAGACGGCGCTCGGCAAATCGACCTTTTCCATGACCCAGCGGATCGCCAGGTCAGGCGTGGGCGGCAATTGGTTCAACTGGCGATGCAGTTGGGGCAATCCCATCAGCGTGCCGATACCCGGGTCGTGCTCCAGCGTATCGCGCCAGAATGCATATAGGCCGCCGCCGCGCTCGGGCTGCCAGTCGGCCTGTGCATGATCGAAATAGGCGGCGCACGTCTGGCTGATCTGGTGGGTGATTGCCTGACGCCAGGGCAGGTGCGTGTTGCGTTGTGCATCCACGTCCAGCAAGTCGATCAGCAGCGGAATCGGCGAGAGTGCCGGTTCGCCTTGCAGTGCCTGTACGCACTGCTGTTCGTCGAGCAACGCTTGTCCGGCGGCGGCGACATGATGGCGTGCGGCGTGCAGATCCGCACCGGAAATGGTGCCGTTGGTCCAGGCCTGCAGAAAGTAGCGACGCGATGGATACACGCGCGCGCCCGCCAGCAGGCTGAGCCGGGCCGCCACTGTTTGCACCGCATCGCCGGTGCGCCCCCAATGTGGGTTGACGGCGATCGAGCGGTCGAGTGGCCACGCCGGAGCAATGGCTGCGCAGGCCTTTTGGCAGGCCTCGTCGAGCATGGCATCCAGATTCTGGCTGGCCAGCGGCGGCAGCGCGCCGGCGGCTGCCTGCTGCGATGGTGTTACGGTATCGATGTCCGAGTGGCTCATGACAGGCTCTTGTAAGTTTGCCCGGCGCGGGCTGTCGGCACCGCCGTGCCGGGTTTGATGCCGAGCTGGTTTTTGGGGCTTTTGCCTGAAACGGGCAGTTGCGCGGGCCACAGGCGCAGCGCCAGCCGCGTGTAGGCTTCGTCGAGATAGAACCCGGCGTAGCTGCGCCGTCGCCAGGGTTCGAGCCACTGGCGACCACGCGGCACCTGCATCAGGGCGGTGCCGGCATACAGCACCGCCATGCCGGCGCAGGCGATTTGGCCCAGCAGCGCGTGCGGGGCCGACGGCGCGCCCAGCGTAATGGCGTGGCCGGCGAAACTCAGCACCAGCAGGCAGGCGAACAGCAAGCCGCCCAGGACGATGCGACGCGCACTGGCCGAATACGTCATGCCGGCAGACGGCACCCAGAGCATGGGCGCCCACGCGAGCGCCAGGATCAGGGACCACCAGACCGGCCAGTCGCGCATGGCAAGCGGCGGGGCGATCGACGCCAGCGCATGTGCCAGCACGATGCCCAGCACGACGCTGAGCACGGGGGCCAACGCCAGGCTCCAGGCGGCAGGTTGCCAGGGCTCGCGCATCGCATTCAGGCGAGCCTGCCGTACCGCGGCGCCCGAGCTGAGAAACGCATGGGCTTTGTAGAGCGAGTGTCCGATCAGATGGAGCGCGGCCATGTGGTACAGGCCGACACCGCACTCGAGCAGCATGAAACCCATTTGCGCCAGGGTCGACCAGGCCAGCCTGACCTTGATGCTGATGCGCGTGAGCGAAACGAAACCGGCCAGCACCGCAGTGGCCAGTCCGACCGCTGCCAGCAGGGCATGCGCTGGCGCTGCCGCATCGAACAGCGGCGCGAAGCGAATCACGATGAAGCCGCCCAGATTGACCACGCCCGCGTGCAACAGGGCGCTTACCGGAGTCGGCGCCTCCATGACCTGAATCAGCCAGCCGTGCACCGGCAGCATGGCCGTGCGAATCGCCACGGCAAGGGTCAGCAGGAGCGCGCATAGCTGCAGGTCGATGTTGACGCCGTCGGTTGCGGCATGGTGCAGCAATGTCGAGATGGAGAAGCTCCCGGTGGCCCGGTAGGCCAGCCACGCCGCGCCGATCAGGCACAGATCGGCCAGCCGGTCCGCCAAAAATTTCTTGTGGGCTGCCAGCACGGCAAACGGCCGATCGCCATAAAAGCAGAGCAGGCGGTTCAGCGCAAAACCCGTCGCGGCCCAGGCGGCTATCAGCACGATCCAGTTGTCGGCCAGCGTCAGCAGTTGCACTGTCGCCAGCACGGCCGACAGGGCGGCTGCATAGCCTGCCTGGCCACGTTCTCCGTCCAGGTAGCGCGACGAGAATCCGGCGATGACCGCGCCCAGGCATTGGACCAGCGCGCCAAACCAGGCACCCGGCAGCCCGACCGCCAGGCCGGGCAGGATGACCAGTTCGGCGCTGCTGGTCGCAGCCGGTGTCGTGAACCGCAGTCCGAGGGAGATCAGCGAGACGGTGGCGGCCAGCACGCACAATCGTTGAACGAGCATCCAAAAACGCCTGGCCGGCAGACTGGGCTGAACGGCAGCCGCGATCATTGGAATAAACATCAGCACGCCGGGCAGCAGCGCGAGCAGGGCTTTGAAATCAGCGAAGGAACTCATGAACGAGTGGACAAAGTGTCGGTAGGCAGAATATTGCACCGCGACAAATGTTCTGTAAAATAGATAAATATGAACATAAACGAAATTAAAATAGAACGATTCAGCGTCGACCGCTTGAATTTCCACCACCTTTTCTATTTCTGGTGCGTTGCCCGGTCGGGCCATCTCAGCCGCACCGCCAAACAACTGCACGTCTCGCAGTCGGCGCTGTCCGCGCAAATCCGGCAGTTGGAGGAGCGTCTGGGGCAGCCTTTGTTCGAGCGCGAGGGCCGGCGCCTCAAACTCACCGACACCGGCCATCTGGTAGCGACGTACGCCGACGGCATTTTCGATCTGGGTGCCGAGATGCTGGGGCGCCTGAGCGGCAGCAGCGAAGGCGTCACCCGGTTGCGGGTGGGCAGCGTCGCAACGCTGTCCCGCAACTATCAGGAAAACTGGCTGCGCCCGCTGCTGACCGACCCGTCCGTGGCATTGACGCTGGAGTCGGGGTTGCTCGGCGGGTTGCTGGACCGGCTGCAGCACCATCAACTCGACGTGGTGCTGGCCAACGAGGCGGTACCGGCCGACCCGGAGCAGCCGCTGCACTGCCAGCGGCTGGGCAGCCAGCCGATGTCGGTGGTCGGTCGGGCAGAAATCTGGCAAGGCCACCAATTAAATATTCCTAACGGATTGCATGGCGTGGAGATGGCGGTGCCCGGCGTGCGCCATGCGGTCAGGGCGCAGTTCGATGCGCTGTGCGCGAGCGCGGCGGTGGAGCCGCGCATACGCGCCGAGGTCGACGACATGGCGATGTTGCGGCTGGTTGCCCGGGACAGTGACTGGCTCACGCTTTTGCCGGAGGTCGTGGTGCAGGATGAATTGCGCACCGGGCGTTTGGTGGTGGTGGGCGTTTCCACCGAACTGACGGAAAATTTTTATGCGATCACGGCCCCTAACCGCTATCGCCCGAGGGCATTGGACGGGTTGATGGCGAGGGCCGTCAGCCCCGCGCAGGAAGGGCCGCAGTGAAGACAATCGCGCCCGACGGCGACCGGTTTCGATGCGTCGCCGTGTTGCGATGACGCGCCAACGGCGCTTGCTGAGCCTTGACATCGGTCAATAGGGCGCGACGGAGTGGTCTCTATCATGATAAGGGAGCAATTATTCGAGGCACGCCCCGCGCATGTGCCATGGCTTCAACGGACTGATGAATGTCGGTGGAGTAAGGCATTGCGCTGATGTCTATGAGGCGCGTGAGGTTGCGGTCGTCAACGCCACGCATGGCCGCCGCTCGGCGCGGATGATCGCGGGCAGTCCGACGGCCTTCATAGCCGGGTGGAGCCGTCCGGCCGGATCCACGAAGCAACCAGGCGGCGAACGCGCTGTTCGCCTGGATACTATGAAAAGAACTCAGTCACCCCTCCACCATCTTGAGTTGCGAGTGCGAGAATTTGCACAATTGTTCAATTCGATGGATCCAACGCCATTTCTCAATAAGGATCTCGATCGCGACGCCGAGTCTTTCATCGAGACCTGGGCGTTCGGATTTCCCGCGAAGAGTCGGCTGCATATTACGATCCACCTTGAGAAGATGCCGGCGGAGTTGGATCCGGGTGCCCTCTTGACTGAAGCGATTCATAACTTCTTCGAATACAAGACAGGTGTGGTGCGGCGCGACCTCAAAATGCTGCTCAAGCGAGGTCGCGCAAGCCTGTTGATCGGCCTGGTCTTTGTAACGACATGCTTGATTGCCGCGCAGGCGGTGTCCAAGCTGGGTTCAGCGACACCCTTCGCAATTGCCCGAGAGAGCCTGACCATTGCCGGTTGGGTAGCCATGTGGCGGCCGATGCAAATTTTCCTCTACGATTGGTGGCCGCTGGCAAGGAGGATACGGGTGTACCAGGCGCTACGACGTGCCCACGTTCGGGTCGTCGCAGGTAAGTAGCGCCCGCTTGGACGCTGGCGCCGGGCAACTCGTGTGCGCTCCGGCTCCGGCTTGTGAAAGCCAACAGGGGCCGCGCTGCCTGAAACAGGATATTCCGTTTTGACTACTGCCATAACCATCTGGATGCAATTCGCGATTTGTGTCCTGACCATCGGAATCGCGGGGCCGGCGCTGTGCCGCAGCGGCGACGTCATTGCGGAGAAGTGCGGGATGTCCGGCAGTTGGGTCGGACTGATACTTCTGGCATCCGTAACGTCGTTGCCGGAGTTGGTGATTGGTGCCAGTGCGGTGACGATTGCAACCATGCCGGACATCGCGGTGGGCGATGCATTGGGGAGTTGCGTTTTCAATCTGGCCATTCTGGTCGTGCTGGATTTTCTGCAGCGGGGCGAGAGCGTGTATCGCCGGGCACGCGTCGGCCACGTGTTGTCAGCCGGATTCGGCGTAGTGCTGATCGGGGTGGTGGGTCTGAATGTGCTGCTCGATCGCAGCGGCATTGGGCTCGGCGTTGGGCACGTCGGCAGCTACACCTTCGTGATTGTCATTTTGTATGCGCTGGCAATGCGAACCGTTTTCTCCTACGAGAAGGAGCATCGCGCGGATTATGTCGAGGAAATCGCCGAACGCTATCCGCAATTGACCCTGAAAAGGGCCCTGCTTCACTATGCGATCGGTGCCGCCTTCATTGTTGCTGCAGGCGTTTGGCTGCCGTTCGTGGCGGGCACGCTCGCCGACACCATGGGATGGAGAACGACGTTCGTCGGCACTTTGCTCGTGGCGGCGGTGACATCGTTACCGGAGCTTGCGGTTACGGTATCCGCATTTCGCCTTGGCGCCCTGGACATGGCGATTGCCAATCTCCTGGGCAGCAATCTGTTCGACATGGCGATCGTTGCGGTGGACGACATTCTTTATACGAAGGGCCCCATCCTGTCCCATGTGTCGCCGATCCATGCCGTATCAGCGCTGTCCGCCATGATCATGACAGGCATCGCCATCGTTGGCTTGCTATATCGACCCAGGAAGCGGCTTTTCGGTGCGATTGGCTGGATCAGTTTTGGCCTGTTTGTCATGTATCTGATTAATTCGTACGTCCTTTACGTCCATTACGAGTGATGCCGAGCGACCCCGATTTGACGCCCCCGGATGACGCCATTGCGACATGGCACATGCAAAGTGCCGAGACCGCCGCCAGGCGGCTCGGGTCGGATATCGCACGGGGGCTCGGGCACGAGCAGGCGGCGAGCCGTCTGCTTGAGCACGGTCGCAACGAGATCGCCGAGGCGCGGCGGCGCAGCGTCGCAGCAATGATAGCCGCGCAGTTCTCCGACGTCCTGATCCTGTTTCTGTTTGCCGCGGCAATCGTATCCGGTCTCATCGGTGACATCGAGGACGCCGCGGTGATTCTGATGATCGTATTGCTCAACGGCGTCATCGGCTTTTTCCAGGATTTCCGCGCCGAGCGGGCGATGGCTGAACTGAAGCAGCTGGGCGCCTACAAGGCGACGGTCGTGCGAGACGGGCAGCATGCGACGGTGGCGGCGGCCGAAATCGTGCCTGGCGATATCGTCCTGCTGGATGCCGGGGCGGTGGTGCCGGCCGATCTGCGCCTGGCCGAGGCGCCGGGACTTCGGGCGAGCGAGGCCGTGCTGACCGGTGAGGCGATTCCAGTCGAAAAAATCACCGTCGCGCTAAGCGACGCGATGCTGCCGCTGGCCGATCGCGCCAATATGTTGTTCAAGGGCACTGTCGTGACCTACGGGCGCGCGCGCGGCGTTGTAGTGTCCACGGGCATGCAGACGGAAATAGGCAAAATCGCAGCGCTGCTCGATGCGGTGCCGACGGCCCCGACGCCCCTGCAAAAACGTCTCTCCGTGTTCGGCCGGCAGTTGGCGCTCGGCGTGCTGGTCATCTGTGCGCTGATTTTCGCCGTAGGCATCGTCCGGGGCGAACCGGTGTTGCTGATGACGCTCACCGCGCTGAGTCTTGCGGTGGCGGCGATTCCCGAGGCGCTACCGGCCGTGGTGACCGTGATGCTGGCGCTTGGCGCGCGCGCAATGGCTCGCAGGGCTGCGCTGGTGAGGCGATTGCCGGCAGTCGAGACGCTGGGGTCGGTGAGCTATATCTGCACCGACAAGACGGGCACATTGACGCAAAACGAGATGCGCGTGGTGGAGCTCTGTGCGATCGGCGAGCGTCGTCGCCAGCCGGACCAAAGCGACGGCGGCAACCCGCGCGCGCAGTTGCTGACGGCGGCAGCCCTATGCAACGATGCCGGGCGTGACGCAAGCGACGCGCCGATTGGCGACCCGACGGAGATTGCAATGTGGCGGGTCGCCCGTGAAGCCGGGTTCGATAAGCAGGCGTTGGAACAACAGATGCCGCGCTGTCTCGAGTTGCCGTTCGATTCGGAGCGCAAACGGATGACCACGGTACATCGCGCTGGCGCGGACTTTGTCGCTTACACCAAGGGCGCCCCGGAAATCGTGATGGCGCGTTGCGTCGACGTGGCTGGGCGCAAGGGCGAGGCAATCGACCGGCCAGCCCTGTTGGCCGCCGCTCGCGCGATGGCCGCCGACGGGCTGCGCGTGCTCGCCGTTGCGTCTCGTCACTGGGTGACATTGCCCGATACCGACGAGAGCGACACAATCGAGCAGGGCCTCACATTGCTCGGCTTTGTCGGCATGGAGGATCCGCCTCGTCCCGAGGCGAGGGCGGCCGTGGCGACCTGCAAGGCGGCCGGCATTACGCCAGTGATGATTACCGGAGATCACCCCGTGACAGCACAGGCAATTGCCAGATCGCTTGGCATACTCGGCGACGGCGACCGGGTGCTGACCGGTCGGGAGCTTAGCGCTGCCTCGGACGCGCAGTTGGCGGCGATGATCGACGAAACCAAGGTGTACGCGAGGGTCGATCCGACGCAGAAAATCCGCATTGTGCAAGCCATACAGGCAAGCGGCAAGTACGTCGCGATGACCGGCGACGGCGTCAACGATGCGCCCGCACTCGCCTGCGCGGATATCGGCGTGGCGATGGGGAAAACGGGCACCGACGTCGCTCGTGAGGCAGCCAGCGTGGTACTGCTGGACGATAATTTTGCCTCCATCGTGGCGGCGGTGGAAGAAGGGCGGCGCATTTTCGACAATATTCGGAAGTTCATCCGCTACGCGCTGGCTTGCAACGCCGCCGAAATCTGGGTGATTGCGCTCGCCCCCGTGATGGGCCTGCCGCTTCCGCTGCTGCCGATTCACATTCTATGGATCAATCTGGTCACCGACGGCCTTCCCGGACTGGCCCTGGCGGCGGAGCCGGCGGAGCAGGGAGCGATGCGAAGGCCGCCCCGCGCGCCCGATGAGAGCCTGTTCGCGCATGGCCTGTGGCAACACATCGTGTGGGTGAGTCTTCTGATGTCGGGCATATCCCTGTTGACCCAGGCCGGCGCCATTCACCTGGGAAGCGCGCATTGGCAAACCATGACGTTCACGGTGCTGGCACTCTCGCAAATGGGGCACGTACTGGCGATCCGCTCGGAGCGGATCTCATTGTTTCAACAGGGGCTCGGCTCCAACCGGCCGCTGTTGGGCGCCGTGCTGCTCACCATTGCCCTGCAATTGCTGGTGATCTATGTGCCGGTGATGAACACGGTCTTCAAGACGGTGCCGCTGACGTTGCCGGAGCTGCTTGTGTGCCTGTGCCTCTCAAGCGTCGTATTCGGCTTTGTCGAGATCGAGAAATGGCTGATACGCCGGCGCTGGATCTACCAGTGATAGAGCAGGCGCGTCAGTCAGAGCCGTCGCGCGGCATCCTCGGACGCCGCAGGCGCAGCCGGTGCTCGCTGATGGCGAGATCCCAATCAATACGTGTCAGCAGAAATATCAGTCCGAGAAAGATAAGCTGGGTAACGATAAAGTACCCACCCAGGTATTTGCCTTCGAGACGTGTTTCGGTGTCGAGGTAAGCGTGAGCGAGCTGGGCGAAATGCGCCCAGGCGGCGTAGCTTGCGAGGCGCCCGAAAAAGAACGGCACGGCGATAAGCCACAGGCGCATCCTGGTCAGGCCATAGGCGATGAACAGGTAGTTCGATGGAAACGGACTGAAGGCGTACAGCAGGAGCGCGGCGGCCGTTACCGCCTTTCTTTTTTCGAGCCATACCTTGACGACGTCGATGTTTTGCCGGTCGGCCTCGCGCATCAGATGACCCCGCACCAGCCATGTCGAGCTGCGTGCGAGCAGCAGGCGCCCGGTTGTCGCGGCGCTGGCGGCGACGATGGCCAGCAGCAGCGGGTTGCGCTCGGGCTGATGGAAGCCGATCCACGACATCGCCATCCATGTCGGCGGCGCGAAGGCCGGGATGACGTTGAGCAGAAAAACGGCGAGGAAGAGTTCGGCGACGGCAGTCAAGGGAAGTCTCCTGGGCCCGCTTGGGCGCCGCTATGCAATTTGGCTCAGGGAGCGGCGAAAGCGCCGCAGGGAAATGGCAAACAGCACCGACCCGATGACCAGCAAGGCGAGAAACGGCTTCCAGACGACATCGATGCCCGCGCCGCGGTACAGGATTGCCTGTCCCACTTCGACGAAATGCGTCGTGGGTGCGGCAAGCATGATATCTCGCACGATCGCCGGCATGCTCTCGCGGGGTGTGAGGCCGCCGGAGAGCATCTCCATGGGAAGCAGCACCAGCACCATGAGCATGCCGAACTGGGGCATGCTGCGTGCCAGTGTCGCCATCAGAATGCCCATCGACGTGGTGGCGAACAGATGCAGTGCGGCGCCCAGCAGGAACAGCGCCATCGAGCCTTCGATCGGTACGTGCAGCGCGCCGCGCACCACGAAAGTCAGAGAAAATGCGGCGGCCACCAGCACCACCAGACCCATCGACCATACCTTGGCCAGCATGATCTCGACGGGAGTCACCGGCATGACCAGCAGGTGCTCGATGGTGCCGTGCTCGCGCTCGCGGATGAGCGCCGCGCCAGTCAAAATGATGGAAAGCATGGTGATGTTGTTGATGACTTCCATCAGTGCGCCGAACCACGAATGGTCGAGATTCGGATTGAAACGCATGTGTACCGCCAGATCGACTGGCGGCGCCGTGGTGGCGCGGTAGTGCTGAAGAAACGCATCGACCTCGCTGCTGACGATCTGCTGAATGTATCCGCTGCCCGTGAATGCCTGGCTCATGCGCGTGGCGTCGACGTTGAGCTGAATCTGGGCGGACTTGCCGGCGAGGATGTCGCGCTGGAAGTGGGGCGGAATGTCGAGCGCGAAAGTATAGTCGCCCGCATCCAGACCGCGGTCCACCTGGGCCGGCGTAATCATCAACGGTGCCTTGAATTGCGGCGGAAAGAATGCCGCCGCAATGCGCGTCGATAGCGGCGAGGCATCCTCGTCGACGATCGCGATGGGGGCCAGGTGCAGCGTATCGGGCTGCGCGGTGGCGGCTGCATAGATCGCCGCGGTGAACGTATAGACAATGAGTACCAGCAGGAAGGGGTCGCGCAGCAAGCTCCAGAATTCCTTCAGGCCCAGCCGGTAGATGTTCGATAGCCTGCGCATGATCATTTCTCCTGCTTTCTGAGCAACAGGAGCGTGGCGCCAAGCACGACCGGCACGGCGGCGAGCAGCGGCCAGAATTGAGCGTGCAGGTCGCCGAACCCCAAGGCCTTGTTGATCACGCCGCGACTGATGGTGAACATGTAGGTCGTGGGGTAGACCATTCCGATCAGTCGTCCGCCGCCCTCCAGCGACGACAGGGGATTGATCATGCCGGAGAACTCGACCGCGGGTATCAGCGTGCCGATCAGGGTAAAGAACATCGCAGCGACCTGGCTGCGCGTGAAGGTCGACGCCAGCAACCCGAAGCCGGTCGAGATGATATTGAAGATCAGCGCGGCTGCGAACAGGGTCGCAAAGCTGCCCTTGACCGGCACGCCGAACGCGTATCTGGCCAGCAAGGTCATCAGCAGGAAGTTCAGCATGGCCAGGGCGACGTAGGGAACCTGCTTGCCGAGCAGGAATTCGCCGCGGGTGACCGGCGTGACATAGAAATTGATGATCGAGCCGAGTTCGCGCTCGCGCACTACCGCCAGCGCGGTGAGCATCGAAGGCAGCATCATCAGCAATAGGGGGATGACGGTGGGCACCATGGCCGGCATGCTCTTGACGTCCGGGTTATAGCGAAAGCGCGTTTCTATGTCGAGCGGCGAGGATGGCGCGGCACCGAGCCGGTGCAGGGCCTGATCGAGCAGCCAGGTTTGATGCATGCCCAGAACATAGCCACGAATCGTCTCGGCGCGCTGCGGCATGGCGCCGTCGATCCACACGCCGATCTGAGCGGGGGTGCCGCGCCGCAGGTCGCGCGAGAAACCGGGCGGAATTTCGATGGCCAGCGATAGCCGGCCGCTGCGCATGCGGCTGTCGAGATCGCGATAGCTCGACAGCGGGGCCTGTTCGCGAAAGTAGCGTGAGCCCGCGAGGCTCGATACGTAATCGCGGCTCAGTTCGGTGTGGTCCCGATCGAGCACGGCGAAGCTCAGGTGTTCGACGTCCAGACTGATCCCAAAGCCGATCA
Source organism: Pandoraea thiooxydans (assembly GCF_001931675.1). Lineage (NCBI taxonomy): Bacteria > Pseudomonadati > Pseudomonadota > Betaproteobacteria > Burkholderiales > Burkholderiaceae > Pandoraea > Pandoraea thiooxydans. The sequence goes on from NZ_CP014839.1 coordinate 447,197, forward strand.
CAAACATCAGCACGAGCGAGCCGAGCAGGGCCAGCGCCGCGCGCAGCGGATCGCGCCGCAATTCCAGGGCTTCGCGCCACATATAGGCCAGCGCGCGCGCCGGGCTGAAACGCTGACGCCGCGCAGCCTCCTCAGTGGCTGCCGCGGGCGCGTCGATCGCCGCCGGCGGAGCGATCTCCCCGCCGGTCGACTGGCCGATCGCCTCGCTCAGGTAATCGATGAATGCCTGCTCCAGCGATGCGGCGCCGCGGGCCTGGATCAGCTCGCCGGGCGTGCCGCTGGCCAGGACGCGCCCGGCATGCATCAGCGAAATCCGGTCGCACCGCTCGGCTTCGTTCATCATGTGCGTCGATATGAAGATCGTCACCCGGTCCCGATGGGCCAGCTTGATCATCAACTGCCAGAAGTTGTCCCGCGCGATGGGGTCGACGCCCGAGGTCGGTTCGTCGAGTATCAGCAACTCTGGCTGGTGCACCATGGCCACGGCCAGCGACAGGCGTTGGCGCACCCCCAGCGGCAGGCGCTCAGGCAAGACATCGAGCACGTCGCTCAGGCCGAAGCGTGCCGACATGTCGGCCACCCGACCGGTGATCTGCGCCGGCGGCACATTGAACAGGCGCGCGTGCAGCGCGAGATTCTGGCGTACCGTCAGCTCGCCATACAGCGAGAAGGTCTGCGACATGTAGCCGACCCGCCGGCGCGTGTCGATGTCCTCGGGGGCGACTTCCTGTCCGAGCAGCCGCGCCGACCCGCCGCTGGCCGGCAGCAGGCCGGTCAGCATTTTCATGGTGGTCGATTTGCCGCAGCCGTTGGAGCCGATAAAGCCGAAAATCTCGCCACGCCTGATCTGGAAAGTGACGCGATCGACCGCGACGAAGTCGCCGAAGCGCATGGTCAAATCGCGCGCCTCGACCGCGATGTCGGCGTTCTGCAATGCCTGCGCGCGACTCGCCGATGGGCGAACATGGCCCTCTCGGCGCGCCGGCGGCAGCAACTCGATGAACGCTGTCTCCAGCGAGGCCGCGCCGGTTTGGGCGAGCAGCGCCTGCGGCGTGCCGGTCGCCAGCACCCGGCCGGCATCCATCGCCACCAAGAGATCGAAGCGTTGCGCCTCGTCCATGTAGGCAGTCGATACGATCACGCTCATTTGTGGGCGAGCGGTACGAATCTGCGCGATCAAATCCCAGAATTGCGCGCGCGCCAGTGGGTCGACCCCGGTGGTCGGTTCGTCCAGGATCAGAAGATCCGGGTCGTGAATCAGCGCGCAACACAGGCCGAGCTTCTGTTTCATCCCTCCGGAGAGTTTGCTCGCCGGGCGCCCCAGAAACGGGTACAGGCCGGTGCTGCGCGTGAGTGCGTCGATGCGGCGGCGCTGCTCGGCCGCGCCATGGCCGAACAGGCGCGCAAAGAATCGCAGGTTTTCCTCGACCGATAGGGTCGGATACAGGTTTTTACCCAGCCCCTGGGGCATATAGGCAATACGCGGGCAGACGTTTTCGCGGTGATGCCGCGATTTCATGTCGCCGCCCAGCGTCTGGACGTGGCCCCGCTGAATGACGCGGGCGCCGGCGGCCAGCGCGAGCAGACTCGATTTGCCGACACCGTCGGGTCCGATCACACCGACGATGGCAGCCGCGGGTATGTCGAGCGTGACATTGTCGAGCGCGATGGTTTTGCCGTAGCGCAGGCCAGTGTCGCGGAATCGGACCACCGGCTGGCTGGGCGCGGCGGTGTTCACTGCGGAACCTTCAGCGCCAGACTGGCCGGCCAGGCGACCTTCGGATCGACTTTGACCCAGGCCACGCCCGGCAGGCCGGTTTTCACTTGAGAGAGGTGTCGCCGCAGCAGATCCGGATCGAGGCGCGCCTTGACCCTGAACATCAGTTTTTGCCGTTCACTGGCGGTTTCCACCGTTTTGGGTGTGAATTGGGCGGTACTCGAGACGAACGTGACGCGCGCGGGCAACACGTATTCGGGCGCCGCGTCGAGGATCACGCGCACCTCGGCGCCCTGTGCCACGCGTCCCGCGACTGTCTCGGGCAGGAAGAACGTAATGTAGACGTCCGACAGATCGACCATATTGAGCACTTTGCCGCCGGCCGGCAGCACTTCTCCGGGTTCGGCTACCCGATACTGAACGCGCCCGTCCCGGGGCGCGGTCAGTTGGCTGTCGACGATGTCGGCTTGCACGCGCGCGACAGTGGCCTGCGCGGCTTGCACGGCCGAGCGCGCTCCTACCAGCTGGGCGCGGGCCGCATCGATGGCGGCCTGCGCGGCGGCGACCTGGGCTGTGGCCGCACCGACGGCAGCCTGCACGCTGCGCACCCTGGCGCGATCGTCGTCGAGTTCCTGCAGCGAAGATGCGCCTTCGCGAGACAGCGTTTGCGAGCGGGCGAGCCGGCGCTGAGCTGCGTCCAGTTCGCTTTTGCGCTGCGCGACCACCGCCTGTGCGACTGCTTTGTCGCTCTGGCGCTGCGCGACCTGGGCTTGCATGGCCAGTACGGTGTCGGCGGCCTGTTGAGCCCGCGCGCGCGCCTCGTCCAGTTGCGCCTCGAGCACCTGCACTTGCATCCTGGCCAGCAGTTGCCCCGCTTTCACGAAATCTCCCTCGTTCACGAGAATTGCGTCCACTCGCCCTGGGAGCTTGGTCGCCACGTCGATCTCGGTCGCTTCGATGCGGCCATTGCCGCTGACCAGGCCCGCGGTACGGTTACCATCGCGCCACTGCTGCCACGCGTAGTAGCCGCCAGCTGCGGCCGCCGCCAGCAGGATCGCAAGCAATAGGAATTTTCGATTAATGGAAGTCATGGCGAGACGCCCCGTTGGTTTGGCGAGTCATGGCGGCTCGGGCCGCTGGCGTGGTCGGCGCGGGACGCATCGCCCCCGAGAGCGACAAAAAGCGCGACGCGGCTCTCGAGCAGAGCGCGGCGCGTCTGGATCAATTGCTGCTGCGCGGTGAGCATATCCCGCTGTGCATCGAGCACTTCGAGAAACGGCGCTGCGCCACTGTCATAGCGCAGCTTGGCCAGGCGCGCCCGTTCCGTTTGCGAGGCCAGCGTGTCGCGTTCGATGCGGATGCGCTCGCTTAGCCAGTGCGCCTTGGCCAGGGCGTCGGCCACGTCGCGAAATGCCGCCTGAATGGACTTTTCGTATTGCGCTACGGCCTCCTTTTCTCGCGCGCGCGCCAGCGCCAGATTGCTGCGATTGCGGCCGGCATCGAAAATCGGTACCGACAGGCTGGGCACGAAGCTCCAGATGGCGCTGCCGCCCGAGAACAGATCCCCCAGCGCGGTGCTGCCGGCGCCAAACGTGCTCGTCAGTGCGATGCGCGGGAAAAAGGCGGCCCTGGCCGCACCGATATCCGCATGTGCCGCGCGCAATTGATGTTCGGCGGCGACGATATCCGGGCGGTTCTCCAGCAGATCCGAGGGCAAGCCGGCGCCAGGCGGCAGTACGCTGTCGTCATTGAGCGAGTATTGGGCTGGCCGCAGAGCCGCCGGCGCGCCGACCAGCAAATCCAGGGCGTGAGCGGCCAGCGCGCGTGACTGTTCCAGCTGCGCCGATAACGACTGTGCCTGCTGCAACAGGATCTCCGCTTGCGTGAAGTCCAGTTTCGAGATCGCGCCGACCTCGTAGCGACGTCGAAAGATGTGCAGCGATGCCCGGCGGCTGGCAATGGTCTGCTGTGTCAGCGCGATGCGCTCGTCCAGTTCGCGCAGCACCAGAAAGTCGTCGGCCACCTGCGCGATCAAACTGAGCCTGACGGCCCGGCGCGCCGCGGTGCTGGCAAGAAATAGTTCGAGCGCCGCTTCCTTGAGGCTGCGCACACGACCCCAGAAATCGAGCTCCCAACTGCTTTGCGTCAAGGTCAGATCGTACAGGCTGGCGGTCAATGGCTGACTGCTCAGAATGCCGCCAGGCGCGTGAAAGCGAGCGTAGGTTGCGCCACCGGCAATGGTGGGCAATTGGTCTGCGGCGCGCACGCCGTAGGCGGCGCGTGCCTCTTGCACGCGCTGCGCGGCCACGCGCAGGTCGCGGTTGTGCGCCAGGGCCTGGCCGATGACGGCCTGCAAATCGGTGTCGACGAAATAGTCGCGCCAGTCGATCGGGGCCGCGGCGGCTTGATTCGGCGGCGTGGTATCGACCGGGTAGCGGTTGGGCACCGGCAGCGGCGGGCGCTCGTAAGGCGGTACCAACGAGGTGCATCCGGCACACGCGGCCAGCAAAACGATCAGCGCCGCGGCAAGCGATGCGCGTGCGCCGGGCGCAGGGCCCTGCCGTGGCAATTTGCCAGGAGACGGAATGCCTCGTCGCATGGTGAGTGTGGTTTGCAGTGATCGGTTGTGGTGCCGCGGCGGGCCGGGCACTCGAAGCGCGCGGTTCCGGGCCCGGTGCGCGGCGTCAACGGCCGGCCCGGCTTGGCGATGCCGGATAGCTCGTTTATAGCCGAGCGGTGTTGGCCGGTCATGATATTTGTCAATGAAGTTGCTGCGCTGCGGCACTCTCCCGTGTCTGGGGCCAGCCGGCAGCGGTGCGAAAACATCGGACTACGACCCGAGAGTGGCATTCTCGCGCCGGCGCACCACGGGCAGGTCCGGGGGCGGCGGCCGGCCACTGGCTGCCGCCCGGCGCGCTACAATGCACGCTGTCTTATTCTGTACGCGCCGCGTGGCGCGGCAAGGACCTGTCGTGGAACAACCCAGCCCGCTTTATCTTCAGTTGCTCGGCGAGACCGCGCGCATTGAATGGCGTGAACTGGAGAAATTTTTCGCGCGCGGCGTACTGCTGCACGTCGGGCGCGAACTCGACCTGGTGTCGGTCGCCGAGGCGATCGCCAGCGATGCGTCCGAGCAGGTGGCAAGGTGGCTGGCCGGCGGTCTGATCGAGCGGATGTCGGCCGACACCGCCGCCGATTTTGCCGGCCGCTCGCCGTCGCTGTGGGCCGTGGTGGTGTCACCGTGGGTGCTGGTGCAGGAGCGCCAGGCGTGAGTCCCCACAGCGCTATCGATCATCAATAGACGGACGGCTCGCCGTGCGGGCGCGTTTTGAAGCGGCGATGGACCCAGTAGTACTGCTCTGGCATGCGGCTCACCTGCTCTTCGAGAAACGCGTTCATGCGGCGCGCGTCGTCCTGGAGGTCATGACTCGGATAGTCGGCCAGCGCGGCGAAAATCGTCATCTTGTAACCCTGGTAGTCGGGCAGCACTTCGGTCACGAATGGCACGACCCGGGCGCCGCTGGCCCTGGCCAGGCGAGCGATCGATGTCAGGGTGCAGGCCGGCACGCCGAAGAACGGCACGAACAGCGAGTCGCGATGGCCGTGGTCCATGTCGGCGGCGAGCATCACCGGTTTGCCGCGCTTCAATGTCGCCAATGTCCTGCGCGCGCTGTCGGCGCGCGAAATCATCTCCGCGCCGAACCTGCCACGTTGTCGTTTTGCCAATTGATCGACGAGTTGGCTCGACATGGGCGTGTAGAGCGAGGCAATCGGGTTGGTTAACGAATACATCATCGAGCCCGCCTCGATCGCCACGAAATGAAAGCCCATGTAAATGGTCGGCGGCGGATCGGCTTCGCTCAAATCGATGGCGCTCTCGACGCTCACCAGCTTGCCGATGGCGCGCCGGCTGCCGAACCACTGGATCCCGCGCTCGACATAACTGCGGATCACATGGCGAAAGTTTGCCAACGCAAGTCGCTCGTATTCCTGCTCACTGCGGTTCGGGAAACAAAGCCGCAGATTCGTGTGAACGATGCGCTTGCGTGAGCTCGGAATCCTGTAAAGGAGTGTCCCCAAGGCGCTGCCGAGTCGTGCCGAGACACCGTAAGGCATCAACGCAAGAATGCGCAGCAACCCCAGCGCAAACGCGAATCCGATTCGCTTCGTGAGCCGCCCGATGGCTACCATGGGCCGAGCCAGCCTACAGATCGGCGATCGTCTCGTTGGGCACCTGGCCGTCGATGATGCCGCGCCCGTGTGCCTCCGCTGCGCGCTTGGCTTCGCCGAATGCGCTGAACACGGTGGCAGGCGAAAGCTTGAATACGCGGCTGTTGGCTTGCGTAGGTTCCGCGCCAGCGCGGATCAGCTTGACGGCGACGTCATACCCCTCCGAATGCCGGGGCTTGCTGCCGTCGGCGCTGCGATTGGGGTAGACCAGCGCCTGGATTTCGAAACCTTTGTAAATCGGCAAGACGGTAGTGAACATGACGGAAGCTCCGTGTGCCCCGTGCGGGGTGTCGATCGGCCGACAATGGGCCCGCGCCGCGCATCGCGCCGCGGGCGGTCAAAATTCGGAAGAGCGCAGGTTGTGGGTGTGGCCCATGGCGGGCTGTTTGCGCATTCGCACGACAATCTGGCGGAGCGTGCGGGGCGGGGCGTTGGCAGACCGCTGCCACGAATGGCGGGCGGAGGCCGACAGCCGCGCCATTCTGCATCGATTGCCCGGGATTGGCAACACAATTGAAACTATCGGACGGCGCCCGAGATGCGGTCCATATTGCTCGCGTACTCCGGACTTAACGCTGACATGATGTTTGGTTAAACTCGCGCTTTCGAGATTTCCCGATCGGGGCGCCCCATGTCCAGGCTTGCCGAGCGTCGCGCTCTAGTGTGGCTTTTGTCCTTGCTGGCCTGTGCGGTACTGGTGGGCGTATCCATTCTCTGGCTCGATCGCCCGTTGTCGAACTGGGTGCATCGCACGACTTACGGTAATCCGCTGGTGATTCGCTTGAGCCAGATTCCGGATCCGCTGTTTGTGCTCGCATGGCCGGGCCTGTTGCTGGCCGGCGCAGTATCGCTGTGGCGTCGCCGCTTCGATGGCGCGTGGGCGAGCCTGGCGCTTTGCTCGGGGAGTGTGGCGCTGGTGATGCTGATCAAGAATGGTTTGAAGGTGATCGCCGGGCGCACCTGGCCCGAGACCTGGATCAACAATAACCCGTCATTCATTCGCGACGGCGCCTTCGGCTTTCACTGGTTCGCCGGCTGGGATCGCGCCTACGCATCGTTTCCCTCCGGCCATCTCAGCGTGATGCTGGCTTGTTGCAGCGTGTTGTGGCTGCGCCATCCACGTTGGCGCTGGCTGTATCTGCTGCTCATCATGCTGACCGCGGTCGGCCAGCTCGGCGCCAATTACCACTGGCTGAGCGACGTGATCGCCGGCGCGTTTCTGGGCACGGCCACCGGCTGCTTCACCGTTTGGCTGGCCCGTCGCCAGGTCCATTCATAGCGCTCGCGCGTCTCATGAAATCGACTCGATATGGGACGACTGCGCGTAGACGCGTCCGAACCGATTGGACAGGAACTCAGGCAGCGTGATCTGCTCCTGACGGATCAATCCGTGCTGTGGCAATCTCCCCTCGCGGAACAGGTCGAGAGCGGCGCACACGCCTGCGGCGGTGGCAATCTGGATCGCGCTGGCGGTGTGTCCGCGGTCGTGCTCGGCGAAGATTTTCCGAGCGAACACTTCCTGCGTGAGCGCGCCGTTGCGCAAGCCTTCGGCGGTGACGAACACCAGCACGACGTCCTGCATGGTCGATGGCACCGCGCGGCGCAAAATTCCCTTGAGATTCTCCGGATCTGACTTGAGCTGGAGCTCGTCGAGCAGCACGCTCATCAGGGCCCGATGGCCGGGGTACCGGACCGATTTGTAATCGAGGTTGCGTACTTTGCCGGCCAGCGTGTCGCACAGCGTGCCGAGTCCACCCGAGGTATTGAACGCTTCGTATTCGACGCCATCGAGCGAAAAGTGCTCCATGCCCTCGAGCGGCAGCAGGGTGATCGGCTCGCCGTCGCGAATTGCCTCGCAAGGGCGACAGTACTCGTTGATGAGGCCGTCGACGCTCCAGGTCAGGTTGTATTTGAGCGAGTTGGTCGGAAAGGCCGGCAAGGCGCCCACGCGCAGCTTCAGATCCTGCACGGCGTCGAAGCGTGAGGCCATGTCGTGCGCGACGATCGAAATAAAGCCCGGCGCCAACCCGCATTGCGGCATGAAGGCGGTGCGCGCGTTCGCTGCCAGACGGGTAATCGCATGCGTGGCGGCAACGTCTTCGGTCAGATCGAAGTAATGGCAGCCGGCTGCCGCGGCCTGGGTTGCCACGTGAACCGCCAGCGAATAGGGCAGGGCATTGACGAGCGCGTCGTGTCCGGCCAATGCCTCGCGCAGCACGTCGGGCCGATCCAGCGCCAACGGTTGCATGGCCTGGCCTTGCTTGAGCGATTCGGCGGCAGCCGATAGCGCCGTGGCATCGCGGTCCATCAAGGTGACGTGATAGTCGCCGCTGGCGGCGAGGATGCGGGCGATTGCGCGGCCGATATGGCCGGCGCCAAGCAGTGCGACTCTCATGGCGATCTCCTTTTCTTCCCGCCATGACGACGAGGCACGGCATGACGGCTTGTGCTCAGTGTAGAAAGGAAGTGCGATGAAATGTAGGATGATTTCGACGATATGCTCGGCTATGATGGACTTATGACAGGATTTTTTGTCGAATCGTCAATTGGAGCGCTGCGATGGCCATGACTTCCCTCACGCTGGATGAACTCGACCGCAATCTGCTCGCGCAACTGCGCGTCAATGCGCGGGAGAGCGCCGCCAATCTGGCACGTCGTCTCGGGGTCGCGCGCACCACCGTGCTGGCTCGCCTGAGCCGGCTCGAGCGTCATGGCGTGATTGCCGGTTATACCGTTCGCCTTAGCCAGGACATGCCCGGCGGGGGGCTACAGGCCTGCGTCGGCATCTCGCTGCAGCCACGGGCCGGCGCCGATGTGTTGCGCCGTCTGTCGAAAATGCCTGAAATTCACCTGCTGTGCACGGTCAGCGGCGAATTCGATTATGTGGCATGGCTGCACACGGCCTCGCCCGAACAGCTGGATGCGCTGCTCGATGAAATCGGCGAGATCGACGGCGTGACCAAGACCACCACGTCGGTGGTGCTGGCGCGCAAGATCGATCGCGGCACGGTGCTGCCCTGACGCGGGTGCGTGGGCGGGGTAATTGGAGTAGCATGACGTCCGTCCATCCACCCCGTGCGCCAGCCGACGATCCGTCGCGGACCGCGTGCACATCCCCCCACCCTCCGGTCATGAACGACAATCAGAAAACCGATAACACCAAGGGCTTCACGATCTTTGTCGTGGTGTTCATTCTGCTGCTGATCGGCAGTCTGCTGTTCCTGGCGTTGCGCAGCAAGCGCGAGTACGACGCGCAAAGTGCCGGCTACGCGACAAGCGCCGCCGGTACCGGCCAGACTGCGCCTGGGACCGCCAGTCAGGCACAGTAATTTCGCCTGAGACCGTCGTACGGTGTGACGCGGGCGGCGGTCGATGTGCCAATCAGGACTCATCAGAGCAAGAGGTTTGTCTTCCATTTACCTTGGTGCTACACTTCCGAATTGAGAATAGTTACTATTAACATTTTCTTTTGGGAGTGCGTATGCGAATTGCTTCATGGGTTGTCTCCGCTTGCCTGATTGGCGCCATGGCCACGGTTCAGGCCGCCGAATATCCGATCGGCAAACCTCAGATTGCCGGAGGCATGGAAGTCGCGGCGGTTTATCTGCAGCCGGTAACGATGGATCCTCCGGGCATGATGCGCAAGGCGGAGGACTCGGACATCCACCTCGAAGCCGATATCCACGCGGTCAAGAACAATCCGAACGGTTTTGCCGAGGGCGACTGGATGCCGTACCTGGTGGTCAAGTTCGAATTGACCAAGCAGGGCAGCAAGCAGGTGCTCAAGGGTGACTTGATGCCGATGGTCGCGAGCGATGGGCCGCACTACGGCGACAACGTCAAGCTCATGGGCCCGGGCAAGTACAACCTCAAACTCACGGTGCTGCCGCCGTCGGCCAATGAGCATGCGCATTTCGGCCGCCACGTCGATAAGGAAACCGGTGTCGGTCCGTGGTTCAAGCCTTTCACCACCTCGTACGACTTTGTGTTCGCGGGCATAGGCAAAAAGGGCGGTTATTGACAGTTCGGCGCCGGGCGCGCCGCAGCCAACCGCGGCGCGCCCGGCGCCGCTTGCATGGGAGTGAGTTAAATGATTAAGCGTGTGGGCCGTCTGGCCGTCGCGAGCGGTGCACTGGTTTGCCTGCTGGCTGGCATGGCGCCGGCGGGCGCCGCCGATTTGCCGACGTTCCGGCTGGAGATGCAGGACGGCAAGCTCAATCCAGCCAGGATCGAGGTGCCGGCCGGCAAGCGGATCAAGATCGAGGTTCACAACACCGGCAAATCGGCGGTGGAGTTCGAGAGCATCCAGTTGCGCAAGGAGAAGGTGCTGGCTCCCGGCGCGCAATCGTTTGTCGTGATTGCGCCGCTGTCGCCCGGCGAATACAAGTTTTTCGACGATTTCCACATGCAGACGGCGCAAGGTGTGATTGTCGCCAAATAAGCGCCGGTGCGGTGCGAGTATCAATGAGAGGATGCGATGGGTCAGGTCATGTTCATCGTCTGGCGCGAGAGCGTCGAAGCGTTACTGGTGGTCGGGATCCTTTATGCCTGGCTGAGGAATGGCGGCGAGTCGGCACGCAAGGGCGTGCCATATCTGTGGGCCGGCGTGGCGCTGGGGATCGCGGCGGCCATCGGGCTGGGCGCGGCGTTGCTGGGATTCACTGAAATCCTGTCGGGCGATGCCCAGGATTATTTTCAGATCGCCATGGTGCTGGTTGCCGCGGTGTTGATCGTGCAGATGGTGTTGTGGATGAAGAAGCACGGACGCACCCTCAAGCGCGATATGGAGGCCTCGCTGCAAAAGAGCTCCGAGTCGTCCAATTGGTGGGGCGTACTGGTGCTGGTGGCGCTGGCGATTGCGCGCGAAGGCAGCGAGACTGTGATCTTCCTTTATGGCTTGGGTTTCGGCCAGGGCGGCGCGATTTCCGGGGCAATGGTGGCGGCGGTGCTGATCGGCCTGGGCCTGGCTTTGCTGACCTTTTACCTGCTTCAGCTGGGCGGGCGGATTTTTTCGTGGCGGCTGTTTTTCCGCGTTACCGAGGTGATGCTGCTGTTCCTGGCAGCGGGCCTGCTGATGACCGGCATCGACCGCCTGATTTCGCTCGGATTGGTGCCCACGCTCGGTGACCAGGTATGGAACAGCGCGGCGCTGCTCGACGACGCCAGCCCGGCCGGCAACCTGATTGCCACGCTGACCGGCTATCGCGCTCATCCGGCGGTAATGAACCTGCTCGTGTACGCCGCGTATTGGGCGGTGGTCTGGCTGTTCCTGCGTCGGGCGCAGCCCCAGGCCAGGCCGGTGCGCGCCGCATGAACACGCTGTCGGCGCGGCCGAGCCGGCTGGCTCGGCTGGGGTTGTGGATGCAGCGCAATGGCGCGCTGATTCGCGGCGTGCAATGGGTAGTCGTGGCCGTGTATGCGGTATTGATCCTGGTGCCGGCCTTCACGCCGCTGCCGGGCGAGACCGCACATATCTGGTCGAATCTGACGCTGTTCGCGCAGTTCGTATTCTGGGGCATCTGGTGGCCATTCGTGCTGGTGAGCATGGTGTTGCTCGGGCGCGTGTGGTGCGGTGTGCTGTGTCCCGAGGGCGCATTGTCGGAATGGGCCAGCCGGCATGGGCGAGGCCGCTCGATTCCGCACTGGATACGCTGGGGCGGCTGGCCGTTCGTGGCGTTTGCCGGGACTACGATCTATGGTCAGATGGTCAGCGTCTACCAGTATCCCAAGGCGGTGCTGCTGGTGTTGGGCGGCTCGACCGTGGGCGCGATCGTGATCGGCTATCTGTATGGTCGCGACAAGCGTGTGTGGTGCAAGTACCTGTGCCCGGTCAATGGCGTGTTCGCCCTGTTGTCGCGGCTTGCGCCGTTTCACTTCAAGGTCGATGAAGAGGCGTGGCGCGCGTCGTACAAGACCAACGGGCACAAGACGATCCCCATCAACTGCGCGCCGCTGGTGCCGATGCGCAACATGAAGGGCGCCGCGGCGTGTCACGCATGCGGGCGGTGCGCCGGGCACCGCGGCGCGATCGCCTTGACGCTGCGCACGCCCGACGAGGAAATCGTCAAATACGGGCAAAGCCACAACAACAGCCTGTGGGACAGCGCCTTGCTCCTGTATGGCTTGCTTGGCATTGCCATCGGTGCGTTTCACTGGACCGTCAATCCGTGGTTCGTGCAAATCAAGCAGGCAATAGCAACCTGGTTGATCGATCGCAATATCATGTGGCCATTCGATGCCACCGCGCCCTGGTGGGTCTTCACGAATTACCCGACGCAAAACGACGTTTTCAGCTGGCTCGACGGCTCTCTGGTGGTCAGCTATATCGTCGCCAGCGGGCTGCTCACGGGGACCTTGCTGGCACTGTTGTTCGCATTGGCCACTCGCGCGCTGGGGCCGTGGCGCACGGTGCGTTTCAACCACCTGGTGCAGGCAATGATTCCGATCGCCGGGTGCGGGGTGTTCATCGGCCTGTCGGCGACCACGGTCAACCTGCTGCGCGGCGAGCACTTGCCGGTGTACTGGGCCAACCCCGTGCGTGCCGCGCTGTTGACGGCCACGACGCTGTGGAGCCTGTGGCTCGGCTGGCGTGTGACCGGGCAGCACGGCGCATCGATGGTCAGGCGTCTGGCCAGCATGGCGGGCGTTATCGCCGCGCTCGCGCTGGTCAATGGTCTTTGGCTGCTGATGTTCTGGATCTGGTAGCGGCGGGAACCGCGGGTGGCGGGATAGTCGAGCCGACCCGGCGCGCCTGCTCGGTGCTGGCCAGCCCCATAAAAAATGCGGCGCACCGCAGTGCGCCGCAAAGTGCCTCAGGGGTCGGGCTCGGAGAAATCACGGTGGAGCAAAAAAACGGCTTGGCTGGCGTGCAATGCGGGTAGAGAAGGGGCTGCCGTAACTACATGGGACTGCATTGCATTCGCTGGCTACTGCCAAACACCTCGCGTAGAGGTGGTCCCCACAAAACTCGGTACGATGGCTTGCCCGGCCTGAAGACGGGGCCGGACAGGCCGGATTCATTTCGTCAAAATCAGTTTGCCGTAACGCGTGGCGCGCAACTGATAGGTCTGGCCGTTATGTGTAATGCCGACGCACGACGTACCGCGCAGCAGCTGATCGCTGCTGAGCAGGCTAGGCCCATCGACAGTGACGGCGGGCTCGGCCTTCTTCGCCGGCACCGACAGCGTGCGACGCGGCGTGATAGATGGGCTCGGTGTGTTGGCTCGTCGCGGGAGATTCTGGTAGAGCGTCACTTGAGTCATGGCGATGTCCATTGAGCTAACGTTGGATCAAATATAAATGAGAATCATTTCTATTTGAAATAGAAAATATCCATCCGCTCCCTTGGCTCATAGCGAGCGCCTAACGGCGCAGCGGTGTTCAGTCGAGCCGTCCGCTTTGCGCGTATTCGCGGATTCGGCGCACCGTGTCGATGTCGGCCTCGCGATAGGCGGATTTGACGAACTCGCTATACCGCAGCGCCTCCGCGTCGCTGTTTTCGGGCAACGTGGTGGCGTAGCTAAAACGCACGAAAAGGCGCGTCTGCGAGGGTTCTTCGATGGCCATCGTCAATGTGCCGCCGGCATGCTGGTCGGTCGCGGCGGTCTCATAGCGCACTTGCTGCAACGGTTCGAACAAGACACGGTCCTTCACTACCGCCTGTCCATAATGCAGTTCGCGCTCGAGCAGGGCATCGGTGCGGTGGTGAATCACGCATTCGTCGAGCCCCAGCACGAACAGCTCGGGTTGCTCGGCGCGCAGCACCAGGCCGCGCCAGAGCTGTTCGCGGCTCAGGAGGTCGATCAATGGGTTGAGCGGGTCGTTGACTTCGATCAAATGTTCGTACTGCAAGATAATCTCCTTCGGCGCGCCGGCCGCTTATGCTGCCAGTTCGCTGGCGATGTCGATGTGTCCCGACAGAATCTTGTGGACCGGGCAGGCATTGGCGATCTGCAGCAGGCGTTCGCGCTGCTCGCCGGACAGCGGGCCATGCAGCGCGATGCGGCGCGTGATCGCGTTACCGTCGGCCGGCTTGCCGGCAGGGTTCAGCGCGAGCGTGACATCGACGCCTTGCAGCGGCCAGGCCTTGCGCCTTGCATACATCGTCAGCGTAATCGAGGTGCAGGCGCCCAGGCTCGAGAGCAGCAGGCTGGTGGGTGTAGGCGCCAGGTCGCTGCCGCCGAGTTCCGCCGGCTCGTCGGCCTGCCATTGATGGATGCCGTCGCTCAGCGCGGTGGTAAAGCCGGTCTCGCCAAGCTGCGCGGTGACGGTAAGGTCGGTCATGTCTGTCGATCTCCGGGATAGGAATGTCGGTGTTGCGGCACTGCCGCCGCGCTATATGAGCGCGGCCGACGATGCCCGCATTGTCTCGCAAAAGCGCAGTCCGGGCAGCAGCAATTTGCGCCAGGCGGCTCGGCCCGGCCGGCCGCTGCCGGGGCTGCGCCAGCGGCCATATCAGGACTGCCCGCTGGCTGGATCCGTCAGGCGCCCGGCGTGGAAATCGGCGTAGGCGCGCTGCACTTCGCTCATGGTGTTCATGACGAACGGGCCATAAGCGGCCACCGGCTCATCGATCGGCACGCCGGCATAGACGATCACGCGCATCGATTCGTCGCCGGCGCGCAGCGTCAGCGTGTCGGTCGCATCGGCGCCGACGTCGACGTCGCCGGGTTCGAACCACGCCGCGTCGGTGGCGCTGACACGGGTTGGCTCGCCACCGGCCACGCCGCTGCCTTCGAGCACGTAGGCAAAGCCGCGAAAGCGCGCCGGCAGTGTTTGCTGCCATGCCGCGCCGGGGGCGAGCCGGATGTCGAGCAAATGCAACGGCCACAGGCTACTGTGGGCCTGATCCACGGCCTGTGCGCCGGTGCCGGCCTGCCCGGCGTAGACGCGAACTTCGACGCCCGGCGCACGCCACACCGGCGTGTCGGCCAAACGCTGGTCACGGTAGCGCGCGGGCGTCATCTTGCGTACGGCGGGCAGGTTCAGCCAAAGCTGCAGCGTATGCGCGAGCGCCTCGCCATGCGGCAGTTCGCTGTGCAGTACGCCGCCGCCGGCGGTCATCCATTGCACGTCGCCGGCATGCAGCACGCCATGGCTGCCGGTGTGGTCGCGATGTTCAATCGCGCCTTCCAGTACCAGCGTGACGGTCTCGAAGCCGCGGTGGGGGTGGGTCGCGAAGCCGCCGGGCGCGCGGAACCAGTCCTCCATCAGCAGCAGGAACGGGGATTGACCGGGGAAATCGCGCGGAGCGACCACCATGCGGTTTTGCTCGACCTGATCGGTGGCACCGCCTCGCGAAGCCCGATGCACGATGTGAATCATTTTTTCCATGGTGTCGCTCCACTGCGACGGGAGAGGCCGATGAAACGTTTCATCGGCAGGCGTGCAGCAACAACGATTGTATGGGCGAGGCGGTGGCTCTTTAAGGCCGCGATCCAGGAAAGATTGTTCTGTTAATGGAACGATCCGGTCGACGCGCGGGCATTATGCGTGCCGACGGCATCATCTGTTTGGCCGGGCTGGCATGCCTGGGTGCGATGGCCGCGTATTCGGGATCGAGCCTGGTTACCTGGGTTGCGGCTGTGTCACGAAGCCGAGCTGAGTCACGCCGTTGCTTTGCGCTTCCGACATGATCTGGGCGACTTGCTCGTAGCGCACGCCGCGATCGATGAACAGATGCAGTTGCGGCACCGGCCTGGCCTGTCCGGCGGCGGCGAGTTTGCTCAGCAGCGCGGTGTGATCGACCGCCGCGTTGTTCCAGAGCACCGTGCCATCGTCCCGCACGGTCAGATCGACCTTGCTCGGCTGGGTGTCCTCCGGCTGGCTGTTGGCTTGCGGCAGGTTGACCTTGACCGCCTGGTTGATGACTGGCAGCGTCACCAGGAAAATAATCAGCAGCACCAGCATGACGTCGACCAGCGGCGTCATGTTGATCTCGCTCATCAGCTCGCTTTCATCGTCGTCGCTGTACGATCCCATCGCCATGAGGATGCTCCTTGACCGGTGGTGCGGTTACTGGCTCGCACCGGCACCCGATCGGGGCACCGCGCCGAGTGCGGCACCGCTGGTGAATTGGGGCGCATGAAGGCTCGCGCCAGTGACGAAAAACGCGTGCAGGCCATGGGCGAAGCGATTCAATTTAGCCAACACGGCCCGATTGCCGCGGGTCAGGGCGTTGTAGCCGAGCACGGCGGGAATCGCCACGAACAGGCCGAGGGCGGTCATGATCAACGCTTCGCCGACCGGGCCGGCAACATGCCCGATGGACGTCTGGCCACTGGCGCCGATGGCCAGCAGCGCGTGATAAATGCCCCACACGGTGCCGAACAGTCCGATGAACGGTGCGGTGCTGCCGATCGAGGCCAGGATCGCCAGGCCGCCCTGCATGCGGGCGACGCTCTCGTCGACGGAGTTTTTCAGGCAGCGGGTGACCCAGTCGCTGATGTCCATGCGGTCATGCAGGCGCGGCTGGGCCTCGCGATGATGCTCGGCGGCGTCCTGGCCGGCCAGGGCCAGCGACAGGAATGGATTGTCACGTGCATTGCCCAGGCATTGCAGGCCGGAGGAGAAATCGCCGGCCTGCCAGAATGCCTGCTCGGCGTGTTGCGTCAGGCGTCTCATGCGCCACAGGTATCCGGTCTTGATGACTATCACGGTCCATGACAGCACCGACATCCCCAGCAGAAGGGCGATCGTCGCGTGGGTGACGAAGTCGCCCTGCTGCCAGACGTGGCTGAAACCGTACTCTTGCATTTCGCTATCCTCGAAAACGCCGAATTTCGACTCAATTATCCAGACTATCCAGACGGAACGTGTAGGGCTTGATGGCAGCTGCCTTGACCGGCTCACCGTTGCTGCGCGGCGGTTCGCAATGCATCGCCAGCGCGGCGTCCCGGGCGGCCTGATCCAGGCGCGCCGACCCGCTCGATGCGATCACCTTCGCTTGTTCTATCGTGCCGTCCTTGTCGATGATCAGACGCAGCCGGACGGTGCCTTCCTCCCCCAGGCTGGCCGCCTGTCGCGGATAAACCGGCGGGCTGCCCGCGCAGCTGACCTTCAGCCCCTCGACCGGCGCACTCGACGCGGGCGCCTCGATTGGCGCTGCCGGGCGGCTCGGTCCGGGCACCGCGGCGCCCGGCGCCGACACGGCTCCCTCGGCTTCAGTGGCCTGGCGCGGGGCCGGCGCGGCCTGGGGCGCCGGCGACGATGGCGCGGGCTTGGTCGCCGGTTCCGCGCGTTTGGTGCGCACCGCCTTGGGCGCCGGCTTGGGCCGTGCCGATGGCTTGGCGGGCGCCGGCGCGTTGGCCGAGGGGGAGGCTGGTGCGGGTCGCGGGGCCATCGGCAACAGCGTTGCCGTGATCACTTGCGGCGTGACTGTCGCCGGCGCGGGAGGCGGCAAATGGCGCAGCAATAGCAGCGCGCTGGCGTGCAGCAAGGCGACGATCACGAAAACCCGGATGGCGCGCGGCGATACCGTCCGCGTGCGGGACGTACGCCTGCGCCGGGGCGGCAGCGGCAGACTCGACATGTCAGCGCATTTTACGACCGCGCCGGCATTCGCCACGGTGGTCGTCGCCCAGGGCAGGTAAGGGTATCAGCGGCGGAACAGGAAAAAAGAAATGCATAGCGTCGCGACAAAACCAATGAGCAATTCCATCTCGGTCTCCCACAGGGTAAGCACAGAGTTACTGGCTGGCCGTGGGCGCGCGAGAGATATCGCTATGCCGAGTCTGGCTGGCTGTCCGGTCACACAGCATCGACAGCCGAAGCTGCGATGGACGGCCGCCGAGGTGCGCTGGCGGCACGAGAATCAAGGTGGGCCGTTATGCCGAACGGCCCATGATACACGCGGATGCGCGCCGCAGTCGATTTGGCCGAATGTGAGCGGACATTGGCGGTGCGCGCCCGCTCAGGCGACCAGCGTCGCTTCGCGCGACTCGGCGCGCTGCGTCGCGACCGCCTGACTCGCGGGGCAACCCGTGCAGGCGGTGCCGCAAGGGGCGCCGTCGAGCATTTCGCGCACGTAGTCCTCACATTTGCCGCAGCATAGCGCCACGCCCAGATCGACCTGGAGTTCTTCCAGCGACGTGGCGCCGGCGTCCACACAGGCTTTGATCTGGCGGTCCGAGACGGATTTGCAAACGCAGACAATCATGACAGACACATTGAATGAAATACTAATGAGAATAATTATTATTAATTTCTTCGCGCATTGCAAGTGCGCAATGCAGTAACTACGTTAGCCTTGTGGTTATTGATTCAGCGCAGGCAAGGGGATTTCGATGGCTTCGGCCGTTGCATCGAGCTGCAGCCATTGATGCGCCACGCGTTGCAGCAACGCGGCGTCGGCCGTGGTGCACAGCCGAACGGTGCCGGTTGTGCCGGCGGGCTGGCGCAGGTCGTGCTGGTCGAGCTGGCGCAGCAATTGGCGGGCAATCGCCTCGCCGGTGTCGATCAGCGTCAGGCCGTCGCCGGCAATGCGGCGAATGGCGGGTGCCAGGAAGGGGTAGTGCGTGCTGCCCAGCACCAGCGTGTCGGCGCCGGCGGCGAGCATGGGGTCGAGATATTGGTGCAGCAGCGCCTCGACTTCGGGGGAGTCCAGGTCGCCCATTTCGATTCGCTCCACCAGGCCGTGGCCGGCGCGGCAGACAAAACGGCAGCGATCGCTGAATTCGGTGAGCAGGCGCTGGAATTTGGCGCTGCGCAAGGTCGCTGCCGTGGCCAGCACGCCGACCACGCCGCTGCGTGAGGCGAGGGCGGCGGGCTTGACGCCCGGCTCGACCCCGATGGCCGGCAGCGTGAAGCGGGTGCGGAACGCGCTGATCGCATGGGCGGTTGCGGTATTGCATGCCACCACCAGCGCCTTGGCGTGCTGATCGCACAGCCATTGGCCGATTGCCTCGCTGCGCTCGGCAATGAAGGCGTCGCTGCGCTCGCCGTATGGCGCATAGCGGGAATCGGCGCAGTAGATCAGCGATTCCTGCGGGGCCAGCGCGCGGATGGCGCGCAACACGGATAAACCGCCGAGGCCGGAATCAAAGATGCCGATGACGTCGGAGCGAGACATGGCGATGAACGCAAATGGGCAGTGGGGGGCGATAAAAAAGCCGGTCGCGGCCGGCTTGTGGATTTTACCCGAAACGGATTCGGGCTGGCGCTCAGGATTCGGGCGAGCCCATGCCCGACTGCAGATAGTTCTGCAGGCCGACCTTGTCGACCAGTTCGATTTGCGTCTCCAGCCAGTCGATGTGTTCCTCGGTGTCGTGCAGGATCTGCGCGAACAGGTCACGCGAGACGTAGTCGCGCACGGATTCGCAATGGGCGATGCCTTCCTTGCAGGTCGATTGCGAGATGCGCTCGAGCTTCAGGTCGCACGCCAGGATTTCTTCGGTGTTCTCGCCAATGAGCAGCTTGTGCAGATCCTGCAGATTGGGCAGCGCATCGAGCATCAGGATGCGTTCGATCAGCTTGTCGGCGTGCTTCATCTCGCCGATCGATTCGTCGTATTCGTGCTTGCCGAGCTTGTCGAGGCCCCAGTGTCCGTACATGCGGGCATGCAGGAAATACTGGTTGATGGCGGTCAACTCGTTCTTGAGCTGGGCGTTCAGGTACTCGATGACTTTCTTGTCGCCTTGCATATCGTGTTCCAAAGATGAGGACAAAAATGAAGATCGGCGCTAAACGATAGCGCGCTTTACCTTGAAAGCCAAGCCGGGCGGGGTGTTTTGTGAACTGTGGCGATAATGGGAATGTAAGCCATTCGCAGGTGCGGCCCAATAAAAAACCCAGGCAGTGGAGCCTGGGTTTGCCGTATGACGCCAGGGGCGAGGACGGATTTTACGCGGCAGCAACCGGAATCTTGCCGATCTTGGCCTGCCATTCGCGCGGGCCGGTCTGATGTACCGAAACGCCGCTGGCGTCCACCGCGACGGTCACCGGCATGTCCCGCACGTCGAACTCGTAGATGGCTTCCATGCCGAGGTCTTCGAAGGCCACCACGCGCGAGCCGCGGATCGCTTTCGAGACCAGGTAGGCGGCGCCGCCGACGGCCATCAGGTAGGCGGCCTTGTGCTGCTTGATCGCCTCGATCGCCACCGGGCCGCGCTCGGCCTTGCCGACCATCGCGATCAGGCCGGTCTTGGACAGCATCATGTCGGTGAATTTGTCCATGCGGGTGGAGGTGGTCGGGCCGGCCGGGCCCACGACCTCGTCGCGCACCGGGTCGACCGGGCCGACGTAATAGATCACGCGGTTGGTGAAATCGACCGGCAGCGTCTCGCCCTTGGCCATCATGTCGGCGATGCGCTTGTGCGCCGCGTCGCGGCCGGTCAGCATCTTGCCCGAGAGCAGCAGCGTCTGGCCGGGTTTCCAGCTGGCGACTTCTTCCTTGGTCAGCGTGTTCAGGTCGACGCGTTTGCTGGTTTCGGTATTCGGCGTCCAATGCACCTTCGGCCAGGCGTCGAGCGGCGGCGCTTCGAGCGTCGCGACGCCGGAGCCGTCGAGCACGAAGTGCGCGTGGCGGGTGGCCGCGCAGTTCGGGATCATCGCCACCGGCTTGGAGGCGGCGTGCGTCGGATACGCCATGATCTTCACGTCGAGCACGGTCGCCAGCCCGCCCAGCCCTTGCGCACCGATGCCCAGCGCGTTGACCTTTTCATAAAGTTCGACGCGCATTTCCTCGATCCAGTCGCGCGGGCCGCGCGCGATCACTTCCTGGATGTCGATCGGGTCCATCAACGATTCCTTGGCCAGCACCATCGCCTTTTCGGCGGTGCCGCCGATGCCGATACCCAGCATGCCCGGCGGGCACCAGCCGGCGCCCATGGTCGGCACGGTCTTGAGCACCCAGTCGACGACCGAGTCGGAGGGGTTGAGCATGATGAACTTGGATTTGTTCTCCGAGCCGCCGCCCTTGGCGGCTACCGTCACGTCGACCTTGTCGCCCGGCACGATTTCGTAGTGGATGACCGCCGGCGTGTTGTCCTTGGTGTTCTTGCGCCCACCGTCGGGCGGATTGACGATCGAGGCGCGCAACACGTTGTCCGGATTCAGGTAGGCGCGGCGCACCCCTTCGTTGATCATGTCGGTCAGCCCCATTTTGGCGTCCCAGCGCACGTCCATGCCGACCTTGACGAAAATCGTCACGATCCCGGTATCCTGGCAGATCGGGCGGTGCCCTTCGGCGCACATCCGGCTGTTGGTCAGGATCTGCGCGATTGCATCCTTGGCCGCGGGGCTTTGCTCCAGCTCGTACGCCTTGCCCAGCGCGGTGATGTAGTCGAGCGGATGGTAATAGCTGATGTACTGAAGCGCATCGGCGACGCTTTGGATCAGGTCTTCCTGCTTGATGGTGGCCATGGCGAATGATGTTCGATTGGGGGAAAACGGGCTCGCGGCAAGCGCTGCCGGCAGCGGCGGTCTGCATGCCGCGTAATCCGGGCATTTTACAACGTCTGGCGTGGGCCATCACGGTCAGGCGGGCGCCGCGCCCCATGCCAAGTCGGAAAACAACCGTGAATTGCTGGCTTCGTACCGTAAATGGAGTTGATAAAGCAGTGTAAACCAGCGGAAACTTCTTTTTGCCGCTGCCAGCAGTTCGCTTGCCGGGGGAAATCAGTTACGATTGCAACAAAATGCCGCTTGCGCGATCTTGCCGCGTTGTAAGCCCACAGTAAGGCATTCACCTTAAGGTGGCGGAAAATATTTCAGCTTTCCATAGGAGACAATCATGGCATCCATCGAATCTGTAATGCATGAGCAACGCGTGTTTGCGCCGCCGCAGGCTCTGGTCGAGCAGGCCAACATCTCGGGCATGGCGGCGTACCAGGCGCTGTGCGCCGAGGCCGAGCGCGATCATGAAGGGTTCTGGGCGCGTCTGGCGCGCGAGAACGTCGCCTGGCACAAGCCGTTCACCAAGGTGCTGGACCAATCCAACGCGCCTTTCTACACGTGGTTCGAAGACGGCCAACTGAACGTCTCCTATAACTGCCTGGACCGCAATCTGCAGAATGGCAATGCCGAGAAGACAGCGATCATCTTCGAGGCGGACGACGGCACCAGCACGCCGGTGACCTATCGCGAGCTGCACCAGCGGGTCTGCCGCTTTGCCAATGCGCTCAAGTCGCGCGGCATCAAGAAGGGCGACCGGGTGGTGATCTACATGCCGATGTCGATCGAAGGCGTGGTGGCGATGCAGGCCTGCGCGCGCATCGGCGCGACCCATTCGGTGGTGTTTGCGGGTTTTTCGGCCAAGTCGCTCAACGAGCGCATCATCGACGCGGGGGCGGTGGCGGTGATCACGGCCGACGAACAGATGCGCGGGGGCCGCGCGCTGCCGCTCAAGAACGTGGTCGACGAGGCGCTCACGCTGGGCGGGTGCGACGCGCTGCACACGGTGGTGGTCTACCGGCGCACGGGCGGGCCAGCCACGATGCAGGCCGGGCGCGACGTGTGGATGCACGAGCTGAGCGCGGGCCAATCGGAACAGTGCGAGCCGGAATGGGTGGGCGCCGAGCACCCGCTGTTCATTCTGTACACGTCGGGCTCGACCGGCAAGCCCAAGGGCGTGCAGCACAGCTCGGGCGGCTATTTGCTGTGGGCCACGCTGACCATGCAGTGGACCTTCGACATCAAGCCCAGCGACGTGTTCTGGTGCACCGCCGACATCGGCTGGGTGACCGGGCATACGTATATCGCCTACGGGCCGCTGGCGGTGGGGGCCACGCAAATCGTATTCGAAGGGGTGCCGACCTACCCGAACGCGGGGCGCTTCTGGGACATGATCGCGCGCCACAAGGTATCGATCTTCTACACGGCGCCCACGGCGATCCGCTCGCTGATCAAGGCGGCGGAGTCGGACAAGAGCATCTACCCGACGCAGTACGACCTGTCGTCGCTGCGCATTCTGGGGTCGGTGGGCGAGCCGATCAATCCGGAAGCCTGGATGTGGTACTACAAGAACGTCGGCGGCGAGCGCTGCCCGATCGTCGACACGTGGTGGCAGACGGAGACCGGCGGGCACGTGATCGCGCCGCTGCCGGGGGTCACGCCGCAGGTGCCGGGCTCGTGCACGCTGCCGTTGCCGGGGGTGGCCGCGGCGATCGTCGACGAGACGGGGCAGGACGTACCGAACGGGCAGGGCGGGATGCTGGTGATCAAGCGGCCGTGGCCGGGGCTGCTGCGCACCATCTGGGGCGACCCGGAGCGCTTCAAGAACAGTTACTTCCCGGCGGAGCTGGGGGGCAAGATCTATCTGGCCGGCGACGGCGCGATTCGTGACCGGCAGACCGGCTACTTCACGATCATGGGTCGTATCGACGACGTGCTCAACGTCTCGGGGCACCGGCTGGGCACGATGGAGATCGAGTCGGCGCTGGTGGCCAATCCGCTGGTGGCCGAGGCGGCCGTGGTGGGGCGCCCGGACGACACGACGGGCGAGGCGGTGGTCGCGTTCGTGGTGCTCAAGCGTGCGCGTCCGGGCGGCGAGGAGGCCAAGCAGATCGCCACCGATCTGCGCAACTGGGTGGCCAAGGAGATCGGGCCGATCGCCAAGCCGCGCGACATCCGCTTCGGCGAGAACCTGCCGAAGACCCGTTCGGGCAAGATCATGCGGCGCCTGCTGCGCGTGATCGCCAAGGGCGAGGAGATTACCCAGGACACTTCCACCCTGGAGAACCCGGCCATCCTCGAGCAGCTCAAGCAGTCGCAATGAGTTGGCGCGACGCCTGAGCATTCTCACGTCACGGCCCCGCTTGCGGGGCCGATTTTTATTGCCATGATGCATGAACTCGAGCGCCACACCCGCTGATCCGGTTGCCCTGGCCGAGCGTCGGGCTCGGCTGGCGGCGGCCTATTGGCGTCGCAATCTCGCGCTGATCGCGGTGCTGATGTTCGTCGGATTCGCGGCGACTTTCGTGCCGGTGTACTGGGCACCCGAATTGTCCGGCCTGCATTGCTTCGGCTGGCCGCTGCCGTTTTACATGGGCGCGCAGGGCGCGATGCTGGTCTACCTGCTGCTGATCTGTTTTTATGCGATCGGCCAGCGCCGCAACGACATGCACTTCAGGCGCGACCTGGCCGCGCTGGAGGCCCGCGCGCGCAACGGCGCGGCAATCACCGAAGGGCGTGATACGCAATGAGCCTGATGCGCCGCCTGACGCGCTACTACCTCTATTACACGGCGGGTTTCGTTGCTTTTGTGGTCATGGTGGCGCTGCTCGAGCGGACCTATGGCGCCGGCGTCTGGGTCGGCTATGTTTTCCTGTTCGTGACGATCGCTATTTACGCGGTCATCGGGTTGGTGGCACGCACCTCCGATCCGGTCGAGTATTACGTTGCAGGCCGGCGCGTGCCGCCGGTCTTCAACGGCATGGCGTGCGCCGCTGACTGGATGAGCGCGGCATCCTTCATGGGATTGGCCGGCTCGCTCTATGTCTCGGGTTTCGACGGGCTGGCCTACGTGATGGGGTGGACCGGCGGCTACTGCCTGGTCGCGTTCCTGCTGGCGCCCTATCTACGCAAGCTCGGCCGCTATACGTTGCCGGACTTTCTCGGCACGCGCTATGACAGCAACATCGTGCGGGGCGTCGGCGTTTTTTCCACCATCCTGTGCTCGTTCGTCTACCTGGTGGCGCAAATACAGGGGGTCGGACTGATTGCCGCCCGCTTTATCGGCGTCGATTTCTCGATCGGCATCTTCTTCGGGCTGGCGGGCATTCTGGTGTGCTCGTTTCTCGGCGGCATGCGTGCGGTGACGTGGACGCAGGTGGCGCAGTACATCATCATGATCGTCGCCTTTCTGGTGACCACCGCGCTCGTCGGCCACCAGACCGGCACCGGCTGGCTGCCGCAACTGAGCTACGGCAAAGTGCTCGCGCGCGTCGAGCAAATCGAGCATACGCTCGATGCACAGGCCCCGGAGCAGGCCGTGCGCGATCATTACCGGCAACTGGCCATGCAGATGCAGCAGCGGCTCGATGGCTTGCCGCACAGCTACGCGCAAGGCAAGACCGAACTGCGCCAGCAGTTGCGCGCACTGCGGCAGCGCAACGCCGCGCTGCGCGAGGTCAAGGCGGTCGAGGACAAACTGCAGGCCTACCCGCGCAGCGTGCACGAGGCGCGCGACGCCTGGACGGCCAGGCGCAACGACTATCAGGCCCGCTCTCAGGTGCCGCAATCGATGACCGTGCCGTTCGCTGCGACGGACCCGGCCGCGCGCGAGTCCAAGCGCCTGAATTTCCTGCTGTTGATGCTTTGCCTGATGGTCGGCACGGCCAGCCTGCCGCACATTCTCACGCGCTACAACACGACCACCGGAGTCCAGGCGGCGCGCAGCTCGGTTGGCTGGACCTTGTTCTTCGTCGTCTTGCTCTATGTCAGCGCTCCTGTGCTGGCCGTCTTGCTCAAATACGACGTGCTCACGCATCTGGTCGGGCAGCGCTACGACAACTTGCCGGCATGGGTGTCGCAATGGCAAAAAGTCATGCCGGCGCAGCTCGAGATCAGCGACGTCTATCGCGACGGCGTAGTCCAGTGGGGCGAAATCTGGATGCACCCCGACATGCTCGTGCTGGCCGCGCCCGAGATTGCCGGCTTGCCATACGTGATCTCGGGCCTGATCGCCGCGGGCGCGCTGGCAGCCGTGCTCTCTACCGCCGACGGGCTGCTGCTGACCATCGCCAACGCGCTCTCGCACGACGTCTACTTCCACATGCTCGATCGCCAGGCGAGCGCGCAAAAGCGCGTTACCGCTTCAAAGCTGCTCGTGCTGTGCGTGGCGCTGTTCGCCGCCTATGTGACCTCTCTGCAACTCGGCAACATCCTGTTTCTCGTCGGCGCCGCTTTTTCGCTGGCCGCCTCCAGCCTGTTTCCCGTGCTGGTGCTCGGTGTCTTCTGGCGCCGCGTCACGCGCGCCGGCGCCATCGCCGGCATGCTCGCCGGGCTCGGGGTCTGCGTGTACTACGTCGTTGCGACGTACCCATTTTTCACGCGTCTGACCGGCTTCACCGGCGTCCGCTGGTTCGGCGTCGACCCGATCAGCGCGGGCACCTTCGGCATACCGGCGGGCTTCGCCGCGGCGATTCTGGTGAGCCTGTTGAGCCCGCGCCCGGATCAACGCACCCGTCAACTGGTGAGCTACCTGCGCGAGCCATGACGGTGTCCGCATAAAATCTACCGGCCGCCAACGAGTTTGGTATAATGCGCTCCCTTCAGGAGAGATGGATGAGCGGTTTAAGTCGCACGCCTGGAAAGCGTGTATAGGTTAATAGCCTATCGGGGGTTCGAATCCCCCTCTCTCCGCCACTTGCCCCATAAGGCTTTGCGGCCGATCGATTTTAGGCGCTGTGCCATAGGGTTGCTTTTGTGCCATTGAATGGCTAGCGTAACGGCTTTACCCGCTCGGGTTTGCGCCTGTAGAATTTCTCTGTGACCTTCTCGTCCGCGTGCGCCAAAAGCGCTCTTGCGTGTTGGAGCGTTTCTGCGTCGCTAGCGCACTTTGCGCGTAAATCGTGCTCGGTGAAGTGCTCCTTGACCTGTGTCTCCTCGAGGACTCGGTTCATAAAGTTTCGCCACATCGTATCCCAGCCACCGGCGCGCCCGTTTTTCTCATTGAAATAGCATTCGCCGCGCCGATTGCAAAACAACCATGGTGAGGTCCTCACAGGACGGAACGCTTTCGCTGTAGCGATCGAATGTCGAAGTTCGTCAGTCCATTCGATTATGATCCGCTTGCCAGTTGATCGCGCCGTTTTCGACGGAGTGACATGTATGCCATCGTCTTTAAGGTCCGCCATCGTCAGGCGGAGGAGATCGCCACGCCGCAGGCCTGTCAGTAATTTGATGCATATGTATACTTGTATCATCGATACGCTACCTGCCTTGCGGCGCGGCTCTAGCGACAAGCACTCGATTATCTCCCAGTCCTCCACATATCGTGTGCGTGGACGCTCTCCCTCAAGCCGCACCTCCCCGCTAAATGGATGGCGATTGATGAATCCCCACTCAACGGCTTTTCTATAAGCGTGTGATAGAACCTCGATTTCTCGTCTTGCAGATATTTTCGCGGCGCGTTTATCGAAATATTGATAAACGTGACGCGGCTGTAGTCCTAACAACGGAAGATTTCCAAGAACTGCTCTCAATCGCTTGATTGCAACTGCATTTTGGGCCTGGGTAGTGATTTGTTTGTTGGGCACTACTCTCTGGGAATACAGATCAAGCAATTCATTGATCGTCTTGGCGTCGTCTAGCGTTTCTAACCGATCTGCCCATACCTTGTAAGCCTCGGGTAGCGACTTACCAAGAAGAAATTGTGTCTTTCCGTCCCACTTGCTTTCAAGTCCACTTGGCACCCTATAGTAGTAGGCTCCGTGAAAATGCCTCCAACGTGAAGGTAGTCCGCGATTTTCGCAATTTCTTTTCTTCGGCATTAAGCAGCTCCCCAATTCGGAATCACTTCATCGGATTTTCCCTGACTAGCCCTCATCCCCAATACTTGCTCAACATGTTGGCGTAAAACAATGACACGGCCGTCTGGGCGCATCTTGTGCTCGATGCCCATGGCTCGGAGTGCCCGCGCTTGGCTATGGCGTTGGCGACGACCGGTTAATTGCTGTAATTCATCTTCCAAAAGAAACATCGAGGTCGTCGATCGGCTGTATCTAGTATCGAGTGGGAGTCGCTCGTTCACTGTGACTTCTCCGGGTCTTCTATTGTCAAATGCTGGAGATTCGGTTTGAGTGCAACCGGGATCTCCTTGGGACATTTCAAAAAATTGAGATAGTGTTCAATCAGGATGAGCTCGAAAAATGACGTGGATCCAGCGATTCCCCTAGCGCACGGATCAGCAGCCAATCGTCATATTTCTCGCGGCCGATAAGTAGGAAGCCAGATCGCATAACTCCCAGATGCCGAGAGCGATTGGCGCATGAGGGCGGTGTGATCAATGTCGTCGATGCGCAATTCATATTCGACCGCGAGCACTTCCACGATACGCCGGTATGTCGTGGCATCCGTTCTCGGGCTGGCACCGTTGTGTGATTTATCTTGAAACTATCTCTACGCGCTTCAAACGCAATACACTGCTTCTCAGCATGCATTGCTCGGCGAGCCCGATGGCGAGTCTTGGCAGAGCTAGCGCTACTCGATGCGCCTGAAAATGCTCTTGCCGATTTGCCCATTGCCCAGCGTCGACAGATTCGCGCAATCGAAATGAGCGAAAGGATTCGCATTGGGATATCTACTTCTGGGAAACAACACTTGGCCCGATCGCTCCGACCAAAGCCCCCGATAATTGGATATTTCATATCGCCCCACTAGCAATTAATTCATATGCATATCGCGCCTTGACCTGCCTGCGGCGTGAATCTAATCTTGCAAGCAAGATGCCCGAGGCACAGGCCGTGTCCTAATAGGCCCTGATGCTCGCCAAAGCCAGCAGTCAGGCAACAGGACGGAGGCTCAGGCGCGTACGATAAGCATGCAATGAAAAGTGTGGGGTGCAAGCCTCGAATGTTGGCCGAATTTGAGGGTTTTTCGAGAATGTGTTCGAGATGAATGGTAGTGACCAGGAGATTTCGAACAGGCCAATAGCTTGTTCGACTGTCAGTTTTGCCTGATGTGCAGCGGGTGATAGATAGCCCGGTGCCGAGTGCAAGCGCATGGGATTGTGGAAGCCCACGACGTACCGATTAATATCCCGCGCGGCTTCATCCTGATTAGCGTAGAGACGTTGCCACCGCCGCTTTATCTTCAAGTTCAGGAAAAATCGTTCCGTTAGGGAATTGACGCTCTTCTACTGTCGACAGATAGCCAGGCCTGTCGGGATGAGCCGGTACAACTCGCTTGTGATACAGCGCTTCAAGCTGCGATGAATTTCCTTTAGGCGACGCAACATCGCTGCGAACCTGTATTGTCATAGAGCTCTCGAAATTAAGAGCAGGGAAAAATCCTTTTGTGATGCATTCGCAAGTCACGAACGCAAATTGGGGGCGAAGCGATCAGGAGGCCGCCAAGCGAACAGATTCCGGCTGTCGGTGTAACGAAACCCGTCAGCTCGTCGGCCACACTCAGGGAGCGACGTCGGTCCAGTGGACGGCACCGGGCAGGGGATCTGGTTCAGAATTCGCCACCCGACCCGGGCAATTAGACCAGCCATATTGACAGAAGCTTGCTCGCCATTTTTTTCAGAGTGTTACTCGAAAGCCGTAGCGTAGCAATTTGAGAAATTTTACATTCCTTGTATTTCAATGACTTAGGGTGGAAATCCAATCTCCTTAGGAGACTGGCGGCGTCTCCACTGAATGCGGAGGAAGCCTCGGTTCGCATCCAGTTACTGCTGCTGGCGGCGGTCTATTGGCAGAGGCCATTATTTCGCGCCCGTTGCAGCGATAACTGCCAGTGTCGGATGGGGGATCTAATTCAGAAAATTCGCCGCCCAATCAGGCTCATTAGGCCAACCGTTTCGGCAGATGCCCGGTGCCACGTTTTTTTCAAAGTGTCACGCAAAAGCTATATCGTGACACTTTGAAAAATTTGGAACCTTTTATTTTCAATGACTTAAGCAAAATATCGAGTCTCCTTAGGAGACTGACGGCTTTTGTGCCGGATGGGAGGAAGCACCCCCTGATCGTAAGTGCGGCTGGCAGCGTTCCCGTCGCACAAGTCGTCCTCTGGCGTCAGGCACGGCGATGTCTTTAGGGTGAGGCTTCGCGAGCGAGCGTGGGCGAAGGCTTGAGCATCACGTGCGCGCGTCCCAGCTACCGGGACTTCCCGGCCGACGACCGTAATGCGTTGTTCAATGCCGCTGGGTGAGAGCGCTGGTGACCCAGCAACGAGATGATGCTGTTATTTCACCAGGGGCGGGGCAGACCGATACGAGGGCCGCGGCACCTGGTGAGGGTGGATATGGAGCGGTGCGCCGGACTCATCATCCGAAGCACACAGCTGGTTTTGCGGGTGGCGAATTCCGTCGATGCGATCGGCTCGTCAGCGACTGTACTGAAAATGGACAAGCACCGCCATCAGTAGGAAGATAAGGCCAACAAGAAGCGGTTGTGCTTCAAGAAGGAGCCGCTCTGCTCGAATAAGCACAAGCTCGGGATACGCCCTGAGCCTAGCGAAGAGAGGTGCATCTGCTGCCAGGATGGGGAGGGGGGGAATGCCCCGGGCTGCGTCCCGTAGCTCGTCGATCGCTCGCGCTATCTCCAATCCGCTTGTTTTCGCGATTTCCCTCTGCAACTTTGCAGACTCGAAGCGCTCCTCCGCGACGAACGCGGTCAGCTCTGCCCAGATGTCCGCCTTGAGGTGCTCGCCGATTGCCTCCTGCAACTCCTTACTCAAAGAGACATCGCGCATTTCGCTTATGAGTTTGGAGAACTCGTTTGAGCGTGCAGCTTCGGCATTCTTTATCTCCCGCATCTCTCCAACCTGATCCTGGAGGAGTTTGGCAAGAGATTCTAAGCGGGCCGAAAGTTCGCGCTGCTGTGCGGTAACCTGGAGCGTCGATTTAACGTGAATCCGGTAGAGCGCCTCTCCAATGCTCAGCGAGTCGTCAGTCATGAATTGGCTCCACATTGGGCAAACGCAGGGCGAGGAAGGCGTCATCCAGAATCGCCCGCACTGACTGTGCGGCGCGCTTCAAGCCGAGCATCTCCACGAGATGTCGGATCTCCGCGTCAGGTTTCTCCTGCGCCACGGCTTCGTCGACCAAGGTCGAATAGTCTTTGGGGTCGTCAAGTACGTCCTGAATCGACAGGCGATGGGCGGCAAGCTCGGGAAAAATTTCTGCCTCAACAACGCTTGCTGCCGGGTCAATGAGGTAGTCGGGTCGCACACCCCGATACCCGGCCAGGGTTGAAAAGTGGGCCGCCACTTCGGTAGCTCCGCGATGAAGACTGCGGCGGGGAGCTTTGTTAAAGAGGACGCGCAGCTGGTGCGGTTGCATGCCAACTGCGGCGAGCGTCTCGATAGTATCAACCGTATCCTGCTGGACTCGCTCGTTCGGATTTGCTACCACCAGGACCACGTCATAATCCGTGATGGAGCCGGGATAGTTGCTCAGTCCCTCCAAAAAATCGCCGAACTCCGACACGCCCACATCAACAATCACATGCGTCGTAGCGGTCTTCACCTTGCGCATAATCTCCGGAAAACGTGTCGCATATAGGACCTCCCTCGGAATGCCGTAGCGGGACGAGTCTTGCCCAAGCGATTCAACCGAGATGACCGTGGGTGCCGGGGTAAGTCGAGGATATAGCAGCGAGGCGACCATCGTACTTTTTCCGATTGTTCCGGCGGTGTGGGCGACGAGAATTTTGCAGGGCATGGATTAGTCCTCTTGATTTTCAGGCTGGTTGGAAGTAGCTGGGGATACCGAAGGTGGCCATTTGAATGCTTCACTCGGAGATTGACGCGCAGCGGCGCGCGCCGCCTGAAACTCCGGTGACTTAAAGTCGAATCGCACGATGCCGCCCTTTTTCCGCTGACCGCCGGAAGCTGTGACGGTCATCGCAGAACTTGGGGCAGGGTCCGTCCATTGAGCGGGCACGGCTGCAGGGAACGTGGGCGTCGCTGGAGCGATTTCCTGAGTGTGGTCGATGAATCGAACTGTGTCTGTCTCGAGCGAACTCTTTCGAGTTTGATCGATGTGCGATCTGGGCGGTGGATGTGTGGCCGCATCAAGCAGCTCGAATAACTCATTTAATTTCGCCGGCGATATAGAGTTCAGCTTGCCCGAAGATTCGATCCGTGCGAAGTACTGGGCAATTGACCAGGAGCGCACGACAACACCATATTGCTCATTGAGCCACGCCTGGATGGTAGGCCACGAGGCGCCTTGGAGGCGCAGTGCCACAATGAAGTGAGCGTATGGCGCGAGCTTGCGGCGCCGGCCATTGGATGGCAGGAAGTGAAATGAATAGGAAAGCGATACTGTCATCGCGGCCGGCGTTAGGATATTGGATTTAGCGAAATTACGACTGCTCGATTCGCTAGGACCCGCACGCAGGATTGTCCCGGCACAAGGTCACAGCGAATACCTGCACATTGTAGGGAGGGAGGAGGTACGAACTGCGCTCGAATATCGCATGAAGACGGGCGTCATTCGAGATGCCAGAGGCGTGTGCGTGCAAATGGCTGCTGAAACAGGGGGGTGTTGGACTTCTAACTCCAATACTGCTCGTAGGTGCTGTCGAACAGGGAGTCAGTTATCGCGGCCCTTTTTGTGCCTCGTTAGCAACTCGCCAACCGGCCTAGCACCTCTTTAAAAGCTCGCCATCTGGCGCGCCGGTTTAGCACCCGTTTAGCGTTTCGGTATCACCGCTCTAGCAACTCCTTAACGCGTCGCCAATTGACGCTCCGACAGCATTCCTAGATTTGCCCTCGGGTTGCCCGTTGGATCAGCGCTGCGCGGGTGGTTGGGGCCAACGAATCGAAGCGCGGCGATGCGCAGTAGTGGATGTCGATTTTGAACGTAGTCACGCTGGCGCGTTGCGCGGGACTGGCGTACGCCCTGCTTTTGCAAGGTTAGTTGGGAAGCCGGTTTAGCGACCGTTTAATGCCTCGCTAGCACCGGTCTTGCACCTCTCTTACGCCTGTTTAGGATGTTCCATCTGTTGGCGCGTATCGCCGTTTGGTTTTGGTTGGTGTGTGGCGCACCGGCTTACGCACAGCAATTTCTCCGCACTGCTCTTGTCAGAGGTCGATTGGTGTGCTTAACTTAAGGCCAGCAGCGCTTCGTAGCGCTCAGAGGTACCGACTCGCCACCGTAGTGGCATGAGCTGGCTCTCGACTCGCATCGAACCAGCACCCCCAGAATCAGCTTGGTGTGTATAGCTTTTCTCTGGTTTATGAAAGTGATTGCGCGTAGGCGCATTTTTTTCGTCCCATTGCTTTGGGACACCTGCGGGACACTGAGGAAAGGCGAAAGCCTTAGCCAGTGAGGCTTGCAGGGCGATTTGGAACTACTTCAAAAATACATCACGAAATTTCGAAGGAAATCGTGATCGTCGCAAAAGAGGCTTTTGCTGTCTTCTGACGGGCTGTGATTGTCGGTGCGTAGGTACCGGATCACAGAGGGCTCAGCCTGCACAGGCAGGAGTTAAAACTCATTTCAGGTAAATGCGCTACCTGTAACTTCCGGTCATCGTGACTGGAGGGCGCGCATCGTATGGTTCCGCGTGAGGGCCGGCGCCAACCTATAGGGCTAGGCAACCCACCAACCGTAAGGCGTGGGGCGTGGATTATCGAAGTATCAGTGGTGGAGAGGTCCGCGCAATCGCACGTTTTTAAGGTCGCCCAATCTCCTGGGCTTGAGCCACGCAGTTGAGTACCGAGTTGTCTGCTCGGCGCGCACCGAAGCGCGAAAGTCCATGGCGAGATGGGTAATGATACCAAGGGGTCGACATGCGATGGCATGCCGGCGGGACGTTGCGGCGCCGTGAAAGGTGCCGCTGCAGCTGAAGGGTCAAGCAATCATGGATAGAGCGAACCAACGGGATGTGGGAGTGGGAGCGGGGAAGCAGCGAGGTCTGAGTCAAAGCGGGCTGGAAGGTGACGGCTGGCGAAACCAGCTACAGGCCCTGATTGACGCGCATGCGGGTGTGCGGGTCAATGGGAAGGTGGCTTCATTTCGCACGCGGGATGTGGCGGCGACCGAGGTATTTGCGGCTTTCAACACGCTGCGGGAGAGTCTGGGGTTCAAGTTGCAGAGTCCGCGAAATCTAAGCGAAAAGCACATCCAAGCGTTGGTGAACCATTGGTATCGAAATGGGCGGGCTGTGAGCACGATTCGGCAGAATTTGTCGATCCTGCGCAAGTTTTCCGGCTGGATTGGCAAACGCGGCATGGTGAAGAGTTTGCCTGTGTATTTGCCGGGGGTGGATCCAAAGGATCTGCGCACGAGTGCGATCGCGGAGCGGTCTCGTTCATGGAGCGAGAATGGTGTCAACGTTGAGGCGAAAATTGCCGAGGCGGATGCCCTGGACGAAAAGCTGGGCCTGATGCTGCGGATGGCGGTGATCTTTGGTTTGCGTCGCAAGGAGCTCGTACTGTTGAAGCCGTGGAAGGCTGACCACGGCGACGCGTTGATGATCTACGCGAACGGCGGTCCCAAGGGCGGCCGGCCTCGCGCTATCCCAATCACCACCGAATTGCAGAGGGCGACACTCGACTTTGTGAAGGCGCGAACCCCGAAGACGCATCATCTGGGTTGGTACGTGACTCGGCTCGGGAAGCCCACCTCCCTCGAATATAACGTCAAGGAGTATCTGCGATGGTTGGAACAGCTCGGAATTACCCGGAAGGTCGCTGGGGTAACTGGCCACGGCTTGAGAGCCGAGTACGCTGAAAATGAGGCCTTGCTTCGAGGCTTGATTCCAGCAACGCTCGGTGGGAGCGCTGATCAAATGCTCAAAGAAGACATAGCCGTGGTGCAGGCGCAGGTGAGCGAAAACATGGGTCACTCGCGGCTGGCTGTAACGAACTCTTATTATGGGAGCTTTAAGAGGCTGCGCCGCGAAAAACTGACGTCATCAGCGACTATTCGCGCCAAGGATACCTCCCGGGCAGAAGCGGAGGAACAGGTCCACAATTTTGCGGACTCTGCAGATGGCAATGGCAGTGCCTGGTCGAATGGGGATCCCGTCCGAGTTGCGGCGAGTATTAAAAATGGCCCCCTCGGTCTGCTCGCCATTGATGGGGTTCAGGTCGACCAGAGTGCGCAGCTGGCCTCAAACAGCGATGAAGTTCAGTTTCCGCGGTTGCTCGCCGAAATAGCGGCAACTCAGGAAAGCCTTGACCTTTCAAAGCTCGCTCAGGCTATGGATCTCACAATTGACGAGGTCAATTCGCTTTTCGAGCGTGCCCGTGAAGCATGGGAGGCCAAAAAACAGGGTGCTGCTCGGACTGAGGCTGACCCAGAAAACTGGGCCGAGCAAAAGTGGAAAAATCCGGCATGATGCAACCGTGAAAAGGAAGAGGTCATGCCATGAAGAAGAGCAAGTTCACCGACGAGCAAATCGCATTCGCGTTGAAGCAGGCGGAGCTGAGTGCGCCCATTTGTCGGTTGCCGGCTCCGACGGAGCGAGTAGATCGGACGGCCGTTCCGCACCTTGAAACTGCCGCTCAGCCGGCACTTGCTCGAAGGGCGGCGCAGGGTCGCGTGCTGCCGACCGCAGCCTGGGGAGGTTGAAGATGCGTATGCAAATTGCATGAGTAAGTACCCGGCTACCTCCAGCCGTTCGACATAGATTCGTAAATCGTCGACAATCAATCATCCTCAGACAACAAGTTGTTCGAAGAGAGAGGCAGTGATATGGCGAAAGAGGATCTTCAGAGACTTGCCGTGCTGATCGACGCGGATAATGCGTCAGCAGCCGTTGTAAAAGAGCTTTTGGAAGAAGTCGCGAGGTATGGCACCGCAACGATTAAGCGGGCTTATGGAGACTGGACCACGCCAAATTTGGCGGGATGGAAAGACCAGTTACATCGTCACGCGATCCAGCCTATTCAACAGTTCGCGTACACGAACGGTAAGAATTCAACGGATTCCGCATTCATCATCGACGCAATGGATCTGCTATATGCAGGTCGCGTTGACGGATTCTGTATCGTTTCAAGTGACAGTGATTTCACGAGACTTGCGACTCGTCTTCGGGAAGCCGGCAAGGCGGTGTACGGACTCGGTGAACGAAAGACACCTGAGCCGTTCATTGCTGCTTGCGACAAGTTCATTTTCTTTGAAGTATTGGGGAAGCTCAGGGAACCCGCTAGGGCGGTGAATGTGCCCGATCTGCCAGAGCTAAAGGGCCTTTTGATTCACGCGATAAATGAAACTTCGCGCGACGGCGGATGGGCGCCGCTATCGGCCGTTGGCTCTTTTATAGGTAAGAACAACGCGTCTTTTGATCCTCGCAACTACGGATTTGCAAAACTCGGTGAGCTAGTGCGCAAGCAACATTACTTGGAATGCAAAGATACACCCGACGCATCTGGATTCGTGCATCTGCAAGTTAAAGTTAGATGATACGGTAGGCCAAAGGATCAATCGCATGGGATGAACGACCGTTTTCGGGAGTTTTGAAGGACAGCTCAGGGTCGCGAATGCGCGTTGACGACCGGCCGCTTTTCGGTGGTGGGTCGGAGAGCCGACTGCCATCCCATCAGGCGTGCTCACCATGGACGAAAGGCAACTCAGAAAGCAGCCTCCTAATTAGGGCGATTTTAGCCTGTTTTCCCTGATGGGAGTAGTCAATCTAAGGCGATTCAGTATTGTCTAACGGCCGGGAGCGCTGAGGTGTTTTCCCGGCCATTGCTGCGATAGCAATCCGTAGATTGTTGCCTAGTTGCACAAGTCGAGCGTGTACGACTTCCTGCGCCCCCTTTCGACTAACGACGTGGGCAGTGGCGGGCCATGAGGCCGTAACAAAGTCAGTAACAAGTGCAATTGAGCGTGCCGCTATCAACCGCCTTATCCCACTCTTAGCCTGGCCACAAGCCTCCGCAATCGCTTCTCCAGCTTCCAGTGGCATCACGTCTTGGCCGGCAGACCATTTTTTCAACCGACCATGTGAGAAGGTGGCACCGACTCCCCCTCGCAACTGCATGGCAGCAGCAAGCTCTGCCAATGAGTTGCAAGACATGGAGGCCTGGGCCTCCAAAAGCCAATTGCCAATCGGATGGTGCAGCGGATTGGCCAATGCATCCAAGCGGTCAAGAGACAACTCTGCTTGTTCTTTGAACGGTGCAATGAGGCGCTCGATTAGGCTCGCCCCAAGGACGGCGTTCAACAGGCGCTCAGCAAAATGGTACTCCGCTGGCCTCATCCCAGGGACTTGTTTTGACCACCGGGCCTCCACATCAGCCAGGATGTTACGCGCGGAGTAAAAATGAGCCACTTCGCGCGAAGTAAATCTGAGCCACTTTTTCGTAAAGTCGGATCTTTTTGCGCGAGATCCGAGTGCTACACAAGGAAGAGTGGATGGAAATTCATGTGCTCAAGGCCCAGGGCCTCTCGGAGCGACAGATAGCCCGCCAGCTGGGCATTTCGCGAAACACGGTTGCGCGGTACCTGGATGCACCGCAGGCACCGAAGTACAAGATGCGCGAGCCACGAGCGACCAAACTGGAGCCGTTCAAAGCCTATATCGAGAAGCGGATTGCGCAGGCCCGGCCGGATTGGATACCGGCACCGGCCATGCTGCGCGAGTTGCGTGCACAGGGCTACACCGGCCAGATCCGGCAATTACAGGATTTCATGCGAAGCCGCAAGCCGATTCCCAAGGACGATCCGGTGGTACGCTTTGAGACCGCACCCGGCCAGCAGATGCAGTGTGATTTCGTCGTGTTCCGGCGCGGACGTGCTCCTCTCTATGCGTTCACGGCCACCCTCGGCTACAGCCGCTGGCGCTGGGTATGCTTCACTAGCGACGAGACCGCCGCCACGCTGGTCGCCTGCCACCATGCTCTGTTCGAGGCCTTGGGGGGTGTGCCCAGGGAGGTCCTGTACGACAATGCCAAGAGCGTCGTGATCAAGCGCGACGGCTACGGCCAAGGCCAGCATCGCTGGAACGATGACTTCCTGGACATGGCCAAGCTGTATGGCTTCATGCCGCGCCTGTGCCGTCCGTATCGCGCTCGCACCAAGGGCAAGGTAGAGCGTTTCCACCGCTACTTGCGCGGCAACTTCTATGTCCCGCTGGACAGCCGGATGCGCGCCAGCGGACTGGTCGTCGATGTCGCCACCGCCAATGCCGAAGTCGGCAAATGGCTGCGTGATGTAGCCAACCGCCGCGTGCATCCGCAAACCGGTCATGCCCCGTGCACCCTGTATGAGAACGTCGAGAAGGCACAGCTGCAATCATTACCAAAGCACGTACCGAAGCTTCAGCCGAGCTGGCCGGCGACACGGCCGGTGCGTGAGCAGATCCACTCGCTTCAGCATCCGCTGTCGGTCTACCAACAGATCCTCACGGAGGTGGTGGCATGAATCTGCAAGCAGAGCGCATCGACGCCTACTGTCGGCAACTCAAGCTTGACGGCTTGGCCGAACGGTTCGAAGCTATCGCCGCTCAGGCCTCCGAGCAGGACTGGAGCTTCATGGAATTCCTGGAGCAGGCCTTGGCCCA
Organism: Pandoraea thiooxydans; assembly: GCF_001931675.1. Lineage (NCBI taxonomy): Bacteria > Pseudomonadati > Pseudomonadota > Betaproteobacteria > Burkholderiales > Burkholderiaceae > Pandoraea > Pandoraea thiooxydans. Next base: position 485,270 of record NZ_CP014839.1, read on the forward strand.
CGAACGGGATGCTCGGCAGGTGCGAAGTCGGCAGACGCTCGCCCGGATGGCCTCCTTCCCGGTGATCAAAACACTGGAGCAGTATGACTTCGAGTTCGCCACCGGCACGCCAAGGAACCTGATCGAAGAGTTGGCCACGCTGCGTTTCATCGAGCGCGGAGAGAATGCTGTCTTCCTCGGTCCTTCTGGCGTGGGCAAGAGCCATCTAGCTATCGCTCTGGGCTACCTAGCCACGCAGGCCAGCATAAAAACTCACTTCGTGAGTGCCGCCGATCTGATGCTGCAACTCGCGGCCGCACAGCGACAGGACCGCTACGACTCGGTCATGCGCCACCGGGTGCTCGGCCCACGATTGCTGATCATCGACGAAATCGGCTATTTACCCTTTACCGGAGATCAGGCCAGCCACTTCTTCCATATCGTCTCAAAGCGCTATGAGCGAGGCGGTTCGATGATCCTGACCAGCAATCTTCCGTTTGCACAATGGGGCGACACCTTTGGCGATAACCCGACGCTGACTGCGGCAATGCTCGACCGCATCTTGCATCACGCTCACATCGTGCAGATCAAGGGTGACAGTTACAGGCTAAGGAAGCAGAAGAAAGCAGGATTCCTGGGCAAACCAGGTAAGCCAGTGGCTCAGAATTCGGTCGCGTAAACCGCCGCCTAGTGGCTCAGATTTACTTTGCGTTTGACAAGGAGATTCTTGCCACAACGATGGCATGGGACTTCTCTGGCCAAAACGCCAGAAGTAACCCGCATGGGGAGCCCCTCAAGGATCTGAAACGCAGCAAGAATGTCTGGTATCAAGGGGCCATCCAGTGCACTGCCTGCGAGCTTTTCGAGGTAATCCATCGGAAAGCCCAGGCGACCAGCCAACACCTGCTTCGTCGTTCGACTGGGATTGTTCTTTCCTCGAATCAGGTTCTCCAGATTCTTGTAATCACTTCCTGCCTCATGCCGGATGTACGCTTGGTGACTCGCATGGTCGCTGACCAGTCGAACAAGGAATTCAGGGTCGGGGGCCATAGAAATGTTGGGCTCAAGGTGCAGCATTCGACCGTAAGGACCGAGTACACGCAGGATCTCAACCGGCTGAAACGGCGGGGTAAGAAATTCGGCAACAGTCATATCGGAAATGCGTTTTTGGGCTGCACTTGGAGTCGTAAGCAGGTTTTCCATGTTGCGGTACCGTCAGCCGAAAAAGCGGTGAGAGCATAGCGTACGTCCAACAGGACGCCCACGTAGACTCTTCACATGAAAGGAAGCCATCATGGCAAATCGTACCTTCTCCGACTCCAGCAACCCGAATTGGCCGAGCCGCACCGGAGAGCCTTCCGGCAAGGGTAGGGGGAACAACCCACCGGCCAACAGATAACAGTCGACCCAAGGCAAGCTCCGTCTGATAGATGGGCTTGCCATCCTCTACCTGATAGGCGCCCACCTCCTAAAGCGGGCGCCTGCTAACACGCACCGTACACTGCGCATCAACTTATGCAGCGGAAATGTGGTGCACTACCTGCCAACCCAGGGATAGAACCGCCACGCAGGCCAAGAAGGCAAGCGCAATCCGGTTCTGCCTAGCGGACTTTGCTTGCTGGGCTTGCAAGCTTGCAACGGTAGATTCCAGTCCCTTTTGTCTTGTCTCTACCTGACTTGCCAACAATGCTATTTGTGTAGCAGCCGCATCGTGAGCCGCCAATGCGGTCGACGTTGCCTGGGCGTGCATCTGCAACCGGGTAGTCAGGTCTGTACGCAAGGCCTCCGAGTTAGTCTCCAGCTCCCCGACGGCATCTTGGATGCAGGTGCTCCATGTATGTGTGGTTTCGTCTTGGCGTCGCTCAAAATCCTGCTGTGATGAACGAAGCTCGACGAGTGCCCCGCGAACTTGCTCATCGCATTTCGCCACAAGACTCTGCATCTCATTCTTGAGAGCAGAATGCAGTTCCTCGTTAGCGGCACCTATCTTGCGCTCTGCTTCCCGAACCAGGGTGATGCAATCAACCAGCCTCTCGGCCTGATTTTGCGTGTAATACGTTGCATCCAACAGCTTTTGGTTGGCTGCGTTCGACACCTCTTGCTGCTCGGTAAACTCGTGCTGTTGCTCAAAGATTCGTTCGTTTAACCGCTTCAGCTCAAGTGCTTGTTCTGCCAATAGCGCCTGTTGTTTCAGCAGAACTTCTTGCTGGCCACTCAAAACCTTTGAGATAGCCGTATTCACAATAAGAAGTTGTGACGACCTTTGGGTCAAACGACCCATGGCCTGGTTGAGGTCCAGCTGAGCGTCTTCAACCTTGTCATCCCGGTCATACCACCAATTAGTAGCAAAATTTCCGTCTTTTTTTTCCTGACGAAGCTGCTCAAGTCGATGGTTTTCACCTTGGACCGATTTGGTCTCGGCAATCATGTCGTCCATCAGTTCCCGGATGTTGCTATCCCGAACAATCTGCTCTGGAATGGTTAGTGCTGACAAAACTTGGACAACCTGCAGTTCGTTCACGCTTTTGTTCATGATTTTAAGGCTAGATAGTTTTGAAAAAGTCGTCGATTGAGGCCTGGCTCTCGTAGATGAACGTAAGCTTGTCTGCACTGTTGCGAACCTGTTCACGCGTCTCTGTAACAGAGTGCTCGAGACTAACAAGTGAGGCCGCTGCAGCCCTTCCTGCGGAGCCCAACGTGTCACCAATTTTTTGATAGACGCTTACCGACTTGGCAAACCTCTCGACATTGTTGAACGAGCTTTCCGCGAGCATAGTCAGTTCGCTGGCAAACATTTCTTGACGCTTCGCGTCCGCGATAATTTCATCGAGAAGTTTCTCGTCCAGAGAGTGCCGATACCGGTCGAACATGCAATCAATCTGATAAGCCAAGAAAGCTGTCAGCAAACCAGAGAGAGTCCCTATAAGTACGGGCGTCACGATGTCAGCGATAACCTTAAGAAACGGCACACTTGCCATGAACGTCGCGACCGACTCGGTCAGAATAATGCCGACAGAACTAATGACGACAGCGGTTAGAATCTTTAGACCCTCTTGCAGCGCTTCGTCCTTTGTCAGGTGCTCAGGAGGAAATAGAATCGTCTTGAAAGCGCGAAACAGGCCAATCAGTCCTTCACGGATGGCTGTAACGAAGCGCTTAGCCGTCGACAGGAAACTGTTGAGCACAAACGTCATCAAGTTGCTCATAAAGCCACTGATGCCGCCGTGGAACAGCTGTGCTGCAGCATCTGGGATTTTCTTTACCACCGCTTGAATCACTTTGAACAGTCGGCCACGAATCTCTTCGAGCAGCGATTTTCCCGCCTCTACGCCATGCTTGATGAGCGTTTTGATTTCATTGAACAGACCGTTGACCAGTTCAGTTAGGAGTAACCCCATAGCCTGCCGAAGACCCATTTGCAACGCCTGACTTCCTCCGGTGTGCAGAAGCTCGGTAGCCTGTTTTTTTCGGAGCGCGCGGCCTACGGTGTCGTTCAGATGCTTTTGGGCCGTCTGAGACTTTTCGGCCATCAACTTTTTGTCAATCTCAAATTTCTCGGCATTGGTCGTGCCGTCGGGTCTTTCACGTGCGGCCCACTCTTCGAAGTCATGGTCACTTTTGGAGCCATTCAGTGGCTGATTTGTCAGTGCCAGGTTCTTGTCGTCATTGACCGCCGCCCTCATGCGACCAGGGTCTACTTTCAATGCACCAGTTTGCTCGTCTCGCTTCACATCACCGAGACCGAGATGTGCCTTTTTATTACTGTGAAATTCGCGGATGGGACCCACGTGGTCCAGCTCGGCGCGAACGACCCGGCCATCCCTCTGTTCAAAGGTTCCATCAGTAGACACCGTGCGACCGGTGTACTCATCCTTTCCGCGTGCGATACTTTCGGTGCGCTTGTCCTCCCACGTTTTTCCGCCTGTGGCTTTTGCAGCTTCCTTGGTCTTGATTTCATATTCAGACCGAACATCCACGCTGTACTCTCTGCGTGAGTTTGCGTGAAGCTTCTTGTCCGACTCGGTCGCAACAAAATCGTCGTCAACCCGCTCGAAATTGTGCAGCGTCGTGACATTACCGCCGTTCCGGTCCTCGAACATCGCCATCGACAGGCCAAATGGCCCAATAATCTGGGAGAGAACCTCACGCTGGCAGTCGGCGAAGAGCTTTTGCAGACGCTGTTCACGAAGTTCGAAGATGCTTTGTTCCATGGGGTGCTCCTCGTCTCAACCTAACTTGCTACCAACAAAATTTGAGAACCAACTGTTGAAATCGGGTGCAACCAGCTTCCGGGCAGGGAAGTCATGGAAGATTTCGATGACTTGACCAGAGCGGCCTCCTGAAGCCGGGGTCATGTCGAGGCACAGAAAATCCCCTCCGCCATTAGAGGCAAAAGGAATCCACCCTCTCGACCACCAGACCGCCTGGATTCCCTTATCCGACTGGGCCGTGGAGCCTTCCAGGTCGCCATCTTCTAGTAAATCGTTCCACGTCGCCCAACTGAGTATTACGTTTTGGAGCGATAGGAACTCATTGCCATCAAACAACCATTTCGCCTTGCCTTGTTGCCCCGCATGTATTTTGAGGCACTCAATGTAGCCAGAGGGCAAAGAGCAGCCAAGCCTTCGTTCAAGGTCTTGTATAGCGGTAGTCGTGGCAGGCGAATTGAGGTCTGCCAATGTCTTTGCTTCGTTCAACCGCAACCAGGCCTCAAGGCGCTCCCAATCTTGCTTCATCAGATTACTTCCCCCGAAGATTGATATTGAACATCGAAATTCCACGCACTACCTGCAGCTCATCATTAGTCAAGCAGCCAGCGATGCAGTTGGATTATCTTTCGGACCATGCAGCGAGTAATGGGCGGCATGAGTCTTATTCATCGTGAGAGTGGGCCAGAAACCGCATTGATGGCAGACAGCTGCTATGGCGAAGTCTATGCGCTGTCAAACGCAAAGTAAATCTGAGCCACCGGGCGGCGGCTTACGCGACTGAATTCCCAGCCATTGGGTTACGTGATTTGCCCAGGAATCCTGCTTTCTTCTGCTTCCTTAGCCTGTAACCGTCACCCTTGATCTATGGATCGCCCCGGAATTCGTGGAGGCCGGTTGGATTAAGTTGAGACCTCAAGGCCGGTCTCGTTGGCCTGTTGCTTCCATTAGTTTGCCTCGGCTGCGGCTGGAGGAATTTGCCCGATCGGCTCCAGCAGTCGACAATGGTTGAACCGATGCACCTATTGCAGCGTCGCCAGCTCGACAGATTCCCTGTTCTTCCAGGGAGCGCGGCGGTGGATCAATTCGGCCTTGTACAGCCCGTTGATCGTCTCGGCCAAAGCGTTATCGTAGCTGTCGCCTCGGCTGCCGACCGAAGGCTATATGCCTGCCTCGGCGAGCCGCTCAGTGTATCGAATGGAGACGTATTGCGATCCTCTGTCCGAATGATGAACCAAGCTGTCCGAGCTCCTTGGCTGGCGATCGTACAGCGCCTGCTCCAGCCCATCGAGTACGAAGCCGGTGCGCATCTTGCTGCTGACACGCCAGCCGACGATGCGTCGGGCATACACGTCAATCACAAACGCCACGTACAGCCAACCCTGCCAGGTCGAAACGTAGGTGAACTCAGACACCCACAGCTGGTTCGGACGATCAGCCTTGAATTGCCGATTCACCCGGTCGAGCGGACAAGGTGCCGAACGATCCGGCACTGTAGTTCGCACCACCTTGCCCCGCGCCACTGCAGCCCCTTCCCGGTTCATCTGCCTCCAAACCTTGTCGGCACCGAAGGCATGCATATTGGTATGCCAGACACGCTGAATCTCTGGGATCAGCTCGTCATCACGTTGGGCGCGTGCGCAACGCACAGCGGGATTCCGGGTGTGTGCCGCATGACACCAGCATCCCGACGGGGCTATCCGCAGGACCTTGCAGATCGGCTCGACCCCATACACCTCCCGGTACTGGTCGACATATGCCTTCAGGACTTGAGCCGGCGGTCGAGCTCCGCCTGGGCAAAAACGCACTGTCCGTCTTGAGGTTCTCATTGGCTCGGCGCGGCTCCTTGACTTCGCGTTCCAGGGTCTTGAGCCGCTCACGCTCGGTGGTGCTCAAGTCGTCGCGTAAGCCCGTATCGACCTCCTCGCGCTTGACCCATTCCAGCAAGGTTTGGGGCACGCAGCCAATCTTGGGAGCAATCGCTTCAACAGCAGCCCGTAGAGACGGATACCCGCCTCGATGCTCCTGCACGATGCGAACCGCGCGATCGCGTACCTCGGGTGAAAATTTGGTTGTTTTGTTCATGGCTCCATCTGCTCAGAAGTCGGAGCCTCCTCAAACCCCCGGGTGATTCAGTTGATCACCCTTGAATCCATGCCATTGATACGTTAGGCAACGGCCGAATCATATAGCTGGTATGCGAGCTTTGCTTCCTCGGCGAATTCCGCTCGGAGCGCCTGCGGTTCGATGACCTCGACGTATGGGCCATAGGCCCGTAGCCACCACTTGAACCGCTGGCTCAAAACGATGTGCCCCGTGACAGTCATTGACCCATCGCTGTGATTTTCAATTGTTTGATCCCGGGAGAGTGGCGTTTCCAGCAACGCGTGTTGTGTGCCGTCCAGAAAGCGGAGGACAACCTTAGCTTCTTCGGCAGGGAAATAGTCGAATCGGCGCTCCTTTTCAACATACGACCACAGCTCAAAATCACTGGGGTAGCTGAACGGGTCGGGAAGCACCTTCGCGGCATGCATCCGATCAAGTCGATACATCGCTTGGTTGGGTTTGGCTTCGCCGTTTATCACCGACCGGGCCACCAGGTACACCAGATTTCCACCGACTTCGACCAAACCCAGCGGCATGACGGTTTGAGGCTTGACGATTTTTCCCGGGGCGGATCGCGAGTGATACTCGATCTCGAGCAGTTGCTCCAGAAACAGACTTCGGGACACGGCAGGGAAAATGTCGTCAGGAATGGTTGGGGACTGCAACTGGAATGCGCCGTCGACGGCAGTCACCTTGCGCTGCCATGAGGCATAACGCATCCCCTCGGGCACTGTGCTCTTCTCAAGGCGTGCCTGGGCAACGCCAAACAGGCCGTCCAAAACCTCGGTGACCAGCGTTGGGATTTGCCGAGAGGCGAATCTCTTCAAGATCTGGAGCGCCAGCGCCTCATCGAATGTCATCAGCCCTGCAGCCTTGGCGGCAAACCCGTTGGCTCCCTCTTTCCTTTGCCATAACAGCGCCTTTCCGCGCTCTTGGCAGTCGACGACGCCGATGCTGGCTAGATTTTCGAGTCTTCGCTGGACCGTCTTTACATGACGGACCTCACACCCCTGATCGTTCAACTTGCGGGTTATGTCTGGCGTACTGATCCAGGGTTCGGGGGATTTAGGCGTTGGCAGGCAGGCAAGAATGCCTGAGTCCTCTAGTTTGGTCATGTTCGATTTCTTTTTTTTAAGAGACGCAAAATGTCTCATAAGCGATCAATACTTGCAAGACAGGATGGACCGGCGAAAGCAAAAAACACCGGAATCCGATCTTGGTGCCTATGAATTATCGGGGGATGAAATGAAAAAAGCCGGCGCTCTTCTTTGCGGTGCGATCGCTGTCACAGTGCTGTTCTCTGGGTGTCAAGCCACCGGTGAACAATATGCGGCAAATGTTTACCAAGCCAATCAGGTCAACGCGCGCCAAGCTGCGCGTACGGTCAGGATTCTCGCGGTCATGCCTGCCAAGGTTCAGGTCGATAATCGGCAAGCCAAGCAGGCCGCTCAAATTTTCGCCGGCATTCTTGGCGCGGTCGCTGGCGGGGCGATTGGACACAGCATTGGCAATCGCGATGCCAGCAATACGACACTGGGAGCGGTGACCGGAGGCGTCGCGGGGGCGGCAGCCGGCTCAATGGTTGGTAGTCAGACGCTCGTCGATGGTGTGTCGATTACATATGTGCAAGACGGTCAGACATATAACTCGGCGCAGGTCGGTGCGCTGTGTCAGTTTGCACCCGGCGAAGCCGTAATGATATCGACTGGTCCGAATGAGACAAGAATTCAGCCGAACGCCATTTGCCCCATCGCAAAAAAATAACGGAGGATCCTCTCGTGAAGAAAGCACTCATTGTTGGGGCGGCGATGGCGATTTTTGCGAATGCGTATGGCGCACCCTCGCTAGCGGATCAAATTGCAGCGGTGCATTCGGCGGAAATGCAAAAGAGGGCCGCCGACGAGGCTGCGCAGAAGGCTGCCGAGGCGGCGAGACGGGAACAGGCGCGACAGGAAGCGCTGCGCCAGGATCAGCTCCAGCGCAAGCATGACGCCGCTTTGGCCGCTGCCCAAGCGGCGCGCAAAGCTGAGCGAGACCGGCAATTGGCGGCTGCCGAGGCCGACAAGAAGCGAGCGCAGGCGTATCAGGATCAGTTGCGCAGCTTGCAAATCGAGAGGGAGCAACTGCAACTTCAGGCGATGAAAGCACGAGTGGCGCGAGCAAATGACTTCATCGACCAGGAGCTGCGGCAGGATGCTGCCCAAACAGATGTCGTCCAATCGCGCGCTGATGCCAATCGAGCCCTCTCCCAAGGCACAAAATCCCTGCTCGAGGACACGGGCAAGGCACGCGTCAAGAATGCGTCCGGGTGGTTCAAATAGGTGTTTTCGTCCGCGTGACACGGGGTTGTCGTTGACATGGATGTTGATCGACTTAAAAAAATGATGCGAGAGTCAAAGTCGGCCGGGGAGCTCGTGGATTTAGTCAACGCATCCTTAGTCGCGGAGTGTCCGAATGACTGCAAATGTCGTATCGTGGACGTTCTCCCAAGAGGCAGCGTGGAGACCTCGGAGTGCAACTGGAGCGTCCTTATTTTCCTGGGGCCTACCAAGTGCCAGGCGCTGGTGGAGCGGGTCGTGTCATGCGTTCAGGAAAAATTCAACTTGGCTCGATGAGAAAAATGAAAGAGTGCGATGGGGCACGCAATGGACGCTGACGAAAATATCCGAGTGACGCTTCTCGACGTGCCTGAGGGAAATGTCCGCGGCTTTGTGTCCGCATATGACATGGCAGAGGGTGACGGCACGCGACTCGCACATGCGACGCTGTTTATTGACGGCCCGCCGAAGATCACATTCACTGCGCCGCTCGAATCGTGGAAGGAAAACTTATCGCGGCAATGGCAGATTATGGAATTGTTCGCGAAAACGATCAATGAACTGGACAGCGCTCGCAACAAGAGGAGGTAGCATGCTGTTCAACAGATGGATCTGCATGGATTCCGATATACTCGGCGTTGCATCAGGGCGCAATGATGATCTTCTGCATGAAAGTTATTGATGCGGACGCAGGCATCAGCTTGGGATGCTGAATAAAAAATTTAAATCGGGGAATCGCATGCCCATACATCAGGCTTTCAATAACTGCTTAAATCATCTCGGCACTTGCCTGACTGCTCTGCCGACAAATTGTCTTTTGAACAATGGAAATGTCGAAAGGGAGCTAAAGTTTTTGACAGCGTGTCATTTGGAATTGGAAACCCCGCCAGGAGATTTTTCTTATGTGATGGAAAAGACCTTGCCGGGAGTGCGCCCGCCAATTGATCTTATCGCCTTTGAAAATCTCGCGGCAGTTTTCGCGGCGGAATTCAAATGCACATTCTCAAATGACACTCCGCTGATAAAAAAAACAATAAAGCAGGCATGCAATCAAGCGACAGCGATTCGTGGGAAGGGATTCCCCGATCCGAGCGGTGTAACCGGGGGACCTGTGCCCGTTTACATCGTACATTTTCTGAACCATTCGGATCCTGCGAATCTCACGGGGTCATATCCACAGTGGATAAGGAAAAAATATCCGACTGGTCTGGCTCGAATCAATCTTGGGATGCTGCAAATGAAGTACGATAAAGCACTCAACGATCTGGGAATAATTGGGGCAGCGTATCATCCTTTTGTGCACAATCCTAGTCTGCACTCTTTGGTAATTGAACTCCCTTAACCGACCACCGCGTCGACGCTGCGTTCCATACAGTTTGTTTCCGCAGCACGTAAAGAAATGCCACAACTCATTGAACATATCGACGCTATCAGCCGAGCGAAGGCACGCGATGTCGTTTTTGTCTGGTTCCCAGAGTGCAAGCTCACCTTCGATCCTGACCGGCCGCGATGTGATTGGGAAACGCATCCCGCTCGCGTGAATATCATCGAGTGGCTCGATGCCAACCTTATTGCGTGGCAGTGTTGTGCCCATTTTGCGTCGGAGGACGCTCTGCGGAGTTACGACGGGAGAATCTATATTGATGTGCCTTTCGATCTTGCTGACCCGATCTATCAGAAAGTTGCCGCCTATCTTGAAAACCCCGATGGCACCACGCGGATCCCGGGAGCGAGGTTCGAGTGTTTGCCGTTGAGTCGGGCATTGCGCAATAAGCATCATGATGTCCCGGGCTTCTGGGAGAAATGGGCGGAGGATTTGTAGGGCTTTTCGGCGCGAGCGTCCCATGCCTGTGAGCGGCCACCGTCGAAAGCACGCGCGGGCATTGCCGAGACAGTGCCTAGGGAGAGCATTGAGCGTGGGATTGTCTGACAAAGAAAAGATCGCCTTGGCGGTAAGCTGGCTGACCAGCGCCGATGGCCTGCTCGTTACTGCGGGTGCGGGAATGGGCGTGGATTCCGGATTACCCGATTTCCGGAGCAAGCGAGGCTTCTGGCGGGCCTATCCCGCCTTTGAAGATACCGGTATGGCATTCCACCAGATCGCCTCTCCTGCCGCGATGCGCGCGCTACCAACTCTCGGGTGGGGCTTTTATGGCCACCGCCTCGAACTGTATCGACGGACTACACCACATCCGGGATTCTATATTCTGCGGGAGTGGGCGGCTCGGATGCCTCGCGGCCTGTTTGTCTATACGAGTAATGTGGATGGGCAGTTTCAGAAAGCCGGGTACCCCGACGAACGAATCGTTGAATGCCATGGCTCAATCCATTATCTGCAATGCACCGATTTGTGCAGTCGCGCGATATGGTCCGCCGATGAGCTGCAGGTTTTCGTCGACTCTCATACGTGCCGGCTGTTGAGTGAATTGCCGACCTGCCCGCGGTGTGGGGCAATGACGCGTCCGAACATTTTGATGTTCGACGACTATGAATGGATCGACGAGAGAACAGAGCGACAGTATGCGCAGTTCGAGCGTTGGCGCGAGTGCGTTTCGAAGCTGGTTGTTATTGAAATCGGCGCAGGCAAGGTGGTTTCGACTGTGCGTCGCTTTAGCGAGAAGCATGGACCACGCGTTATTCGTATCAATACCAATGATTATGCGATCGCACCTCATGTCGGCATCGGAATTGCAGGTTCTGCGCTCGAAACACTTCGCGCGATCAAGGCGCTTGAAACTGATTAAGTTGTTGACGCGGCATGTCAGGAGGGGATGAGGAACTTGCGTTAGACTTTTGCCGAAGGGAATAAAACTCAATATGTAGCGTCATGCGTAAGCGCCCGGCAATGTCATCTTGAGAAGCGCCGTAAGCGTAAGGATCATGGTGCCCACCTAAAAACAGGTGGACACCTATGACCGATACGAAGATCCAACGGCGCCGTTACGGCGCAACGCTCAAGGCGCAAATTCTTGCAGAATGCGAGCAACCCGGCATGTCGGTGGCGCGCGTGGCCATGGCCCACGGCATCAACGCCAACATCGTGCACAAGTGGCGTCGCCAATCCCTGGCACGCTGCACCCCGGTGACGATGTCGGCGATGGATGGCTTTATTCCAGTGCCAATCGCGCCCGCCGCGTCAAGCGGTGCGGCCGACATTCGGCTTGAACTGCGGCGAGGCCCGGTCAGTGTGGCCGTGTCCTGGCCGATGGCGGCCACTACCGAATGCGCACACTGGCTGCGCGAGGTCTTGCGGTGATCCGCATCGACGCCATCTGGCTGGCCACCGAGCCGCTGGACATGCGCGCCGGTGCCGATACCACCCTGGCACGGGTGGTCAAGGTGTTCGGCGCCGCACGGCCCCACCATGCCTACCTGTTCGCCAACAAGCGCGCCACGCGCATGAAGGTGCTGGTCTACGACGGCTTCGGTATTTGGCTGGCGGCGCGACGTCTGAACAAGGGGCGCTTTGCCTGGACGGATGGCACCGCCGCCATGACCGTTGCGCTCAATGTCGAGCAGCTTGGGGCACTGGTAACAGGCCTGCCCTGGCAGACCCTGGCGCAAGACCATGCCATCACCGTGGTGTGACGGATTCCCCACAGGGATGTAAACAGTTTCGATTCACCCGGCGCCCCGGTTCTGGCAAACTGCGGCGCATGAACTCACCGGCAGACCTCGATCGGCTCAGCGAAGAAGAAGTGCGGAAACTGGCTGCGCGCCTGATGGTCGAGGTCCGCACCAAGCAAACGCTGATCGACAAGCTCACCCACGAGAATGCCACGCTCAAGCGTCTCAAGTTCGCTGCCACCAGCGAAATTTATACTGGGGAACAGCAACGGCTGTTGTTCGAGACGCTCGACATGGACATGGAAGCGGTGTCACTCGAGATCAAGAAACTGGCGCCACCGGCAGCCGGCACCCGAGATAAACAGCAACCCAAACGTACCCCCTTGCCGCCCACTCTGCCGCGCAAGGACATCCATCATGAGCCGGCATCGACCGTCTGCCGCTGTGGCTGCCAGTTGCAGCGCATCGGCGAGGATATTGCCGAGAAGCTCGATTACCAACCAGGCGTCTTCACGGTGGAGCGCCATGTGCGCGGCAAATGGGCGTGCCGCCAATGCGAGACGCTGGTGCAGGCGCCGGTGGCGCCGCACATCATCGACAAGGGGATTCCGACCGCCGGCTTGCTGGCGCATGTGCTGGTGGCCAAGTACGCCGACCACCTCCCTTTGTACCGGCAGTCCGACATCTTCGAGCGTGCCGGGTTAGGCATTGCGGATTCCACACTGGCGCAATGGGTTGGCCAATGCGGCGTGCAATTGCAGCCGCTGGTGGAAGCCTTGCGCGAAGCGCTGCTAAAGCAGACGGTACTGCATGCCGACGAGACGCCGGTGCAAATGCTTAAGCCCGGCAACGGCAAGACGCATCGGGCCTACTTGTGGAGTTACTGCAGTACGGCATTTGATCCGATGAAAGCAGTGGTGTTCGACTTTGCCGAGAGTCGCGGCGGCCGGCATGCCGATGCGTTTCTAGGTGCTTGGCGCGGCACGCTGGTGTGCGACGATTACAGTGGCTACAAGGCGCTGTTCAGGCAAGGTGTGACGGAAGCCGGCTGCATGGCGCATGCGCGTCGCAAATTCCATGAATTGTGGGCCAACCACAGCAGCCAGATTGCCGAGGAGGCGCTCAAGCTGTTCGGCGTGCTGTACGAGGTCGAACGGGCAGCACAAGACCGTGATGCTGACCAACGGTACGAGATGCGGCAGCAACAGGCCAGGCCGGTGGCCGATACCTTGCATGCCTGGCTGCTGGCACAGCGGCAACGGGTGCCGGATGGCGGCGCCACCGCCAGGGCGATCGATTACAGCCTGGGACGCTGGGGCGCGCTGACGCGCTACCTGGACGATGGCGCGCTGCCCATCGATAATAACTGGGTGGAGAACCAGATCCGGCCGATTGCGACCGGACGCAAGAACTGGCTATTTGCCGGCAGTTTGCGCGCCGGCCAGCGCGCTGCTGCCGTGATGAGCCTGATCCATTCGGCCCGGCTCAACGGGCACGATGTTTATGCGTATATGAAGGATATTCTGGAGCGGCTGCCAACCCAGCCGGCCAGCCGTATCGGTGAACTGCTGCCGCACTGCTGGGAACCGCTCGATTAAGTCCCGTTCTGAAAGCGTCGTCAAGATGGGTTCGCCGGGCGCTTACCGTCATGCCATCGGACGGGGATCAATGAAAGCTTATCGACAGCCTCAGCGCTGGAGTCGGCGTTATCTGGACATCAAGCCGAGTAGGTGCGAATAATGGCCCGCATACTGCCCGACGGATGGCAATCCCTTCACTTGGCCGGTGGCCTGCAACGCGAAGTCGAAACACTCCACGAGCTCGAGACTGCGCTTTCCGATGCGTACACTGTCTACCACTCTGTCCATTGGACTCGTCTCAAGAACGACTCTTCGGTATTCGGAGAACTGGATTTCGTCGTGGTGGCTCCTTCGGGCCGGGTACTTGTCATCGAGCAGAAATCCGGTGTGCTTCAAGAAACAGCGGAAGGTTTGGCCAAAGTGTATGCCGGTGGCACAAAGAGCGTCTCGATCCAGCTTGCCCGCTCGGTGTCGGCGCTGCAACATCGGCTCGCCATGGTATTCGGTCCCCACGGGTACCGCGTCGAGGAACTGCTGTATTGCCCCGATTACAACGTCAGCCGTCCGGACATCGCCGGCGTGAACGCGTCTCGCATCGTCGATGCATCCCGTCGGGACACCCTGGCCGAGACGATCACCCGAATCCTGCCGCTCGAAGAGGATAAGTTTCCTTGCCATGACAGAATCCATGATTTTCTGGCCGATACTTTGTCCTTGGCGCCCGATGCAGGGGCGATAGCGGGAACCGCATCAAAGCTGGTGACGAGAGTCTCGGGCGGGCTGGCGACCTGGGCGCGCAGTATCCATTTCCATCCTTTTCGTCTCCGAGTAGTCGGCACCGCCGGCTCAGGGAAAACGCAGCTGGCTATCAGTGTGCTGCGAGATGCATCGGAGGCGGGTCGGCGGGCCCTTTACGTCTGTTTCAATCGACCGCTAGCCGACCATGTTCGCGCGATCGCTCCCGACGATGTATCGGCCGTGACTTTCCACCAATTATGCGCGGCTGTGTTGTCAAACGGCGGCGTCGAGGTGGATTTTCGGCAGCATGACGCGTTCGAGAGGCTTGAGCACGCGTTTTCTGACGGACAGATCCCCGAGTCATTTCGCTTCGACGTGATTGTGGTAGATGAAGGTCAAGACTTCCTACCGGAGTGGTTTGACTCACTTGAGCGCCTGCTTTTGCCTGACGGCGCGTGGTGGTGGCTTGAAGATCCGATGCAGAATCTGTATCAACGCCCTCATGTTGATCGGTCAGGCTGGGTCGAGCTACGGGCGATGTCGAACTATCGCAGTCCTCGAGACATCGTCCGCTTCGTTCAGCGTTTGGCTGATGCAGCGTTGCCCGTCGAAGCGGCTGGGCTATTTGACGGAACCGAGGTTGGTTTGCTGTCCTACCCAGAGGGGGGCGTCGGCGCGGCGACCAGGCAGGCCCTGGCGGATGCCGCGGCGCTTGGTTTTCGGCAGTCTGATATTGCGCTACTAACATATCAGGGGAGAGACAAATCCTGGTTGACAAACCTTGATCGCTTGGGACCCTATCGACTGCGCAGTTTCACGGGGCAATATGACCTGGCCGGTGCGCCGATTTACCGCGAAGGCAATCTGCTGGTCGACTCAGTATTTCGGTTCAAGGGGCAATGTGCCCCATGCGTCATCTTGACCGAGGTGGATTTTGCCGAATTCGACGAAAATGTATTTCGGCGAATATTCGTGGGTGCGACGCGGGCCACGATGAAACTCATTATCGTGGCCTCCGAGCGGTCGGCGGCGAAGCTGCTGATGCGGCTCTGATGAGACGTTCGATGTGTGGTCCGGTCAAGGACTTCGTTAGCACCGGATGCGACACATTTTGACGCAACAGTGAGGACAATCATCTCCATAGATCGAGGAGATGATCGCATGAGAAAACGCCGTGCTCGAGTTGAGCATCCGAACGCACCGGACGCTGTATCCCCAATGATGAAAATTTGGTTGCTGCGCATGTTGGTTCCGTTGGGAGCGCAGAGCCGCGTGATCAGAGGAGAGTGCCTGCGCGTTGGTGGGTTGGTCGAAATTTTCGGACTGAACCATAAACACGATGATGATCCGTTCGCTTTGGACGAGCGAGTTGTCACAGCGCAATTGAGTAAGCTATATCGCGAGATGGATACCCAATCCGCGGGGTTCGAGCCGAACACTTGCCTGTCCCGGAACGTGGCGCGATTGTCCGAACTTGTCGGTCTGACGAAAACCGATTGCCGGATCCTTGAGTTCGGAGTAATGCTCAAGACAGAACCGGTGATGGACGATACCGCCGATCTGCTTGGCCAGTTAACGACGATTCGGTTGTTCCGCACGTTATCGATCATTCTCGATATCGCCGAGGCGGAGGTTCGTCGCGCGCTGGATCCGCATGGTTCATTGGCGCAGTCTGGGTTGATGGCGATATCTTCGTGCGGTGCGGCAACGCTCGGCTCAAAGATTGACCTATTGTCCGAGACATTCGCGGATCGTATCGTGTCAACTGACAGTGATCCAGTGCACCTATTGCGTGACGCAGTCGTGCCAGCCGCATCAGCGCAGTTGTCTTTGGAGGATTACGCACATGTCGAGGATTGGCTGCAGATTCTTTGTCCATATTTGAGTCAGTCAGTCGCCGTCAGCAAGCGCGGCGTCAATATTTTCATTTACGGTGCCCCCGGCACGGGCAAGAGCGAGTTGGCCAGAACTCTGGCAGCTCACTTGAAGTGCGAGTTGTTCGAGATTGCGAGTGAGGACGCTGATGGCGATCCAGTTGACGGAGCTCAGCGGTTGCGCGCCTTTCGCGCGGCACAAAGCTTCATTTCGCAGCGTCGGGCATTGATCGTCTTCGACGAAGTCGAGGATGTGTTCGATGACGCGGATGATCCATGGGGACGCAAGAGCACGGCTCAGGTACACAAGGCGTGGATCAACCGAATGCTTGAGAACAACCGAGTGCCTGCGCTGTGGCTGTCGAACTCCGTGCGTTGTCTCGATAATGCATTCATTCGTCGATTTGACATGGTCATCGAGCTGCCCGTGCCGCCAAGGAAACAGCGGACCAAGATCATCGGGGCAACAGCCGGTGGTGTCCTGGATGAACCGACTATCCAACGTTTTTCCGAGTCCGATAGTTTATCGCCTGCGTTGGTGACCCAGGCGGCCTCAGTCGTTCTATCTTTTCAGGGGCGACCCGACGCATGCGATCCCGCTGCAGCTTTGGAGCGTATTGTCAACAGTACCTTGCTAGCCCAGGGGTACAAGCCGATTCCGGAGCGCGGACGTGAGGCACTGTCGCCAAGCTATGACCCCTCCGTGGTGTGCGCCAATAGCGACTTGAATGCGGTCGCCAGCGGTCTGAAGGTGACGCGCGCGGGGCGTCTGTGCCTGTATGGCCCGCCTGGAACAGGCAAGACGGCATTTGGCCATTGGCTCGCGCGGCAACTCGGCATGCCGCTGATCGTCAAGAGGGCGTCGGATTTGCTTTCAATGTGGGTGGGCGGGAGCGAGAAAAATCTTGCAATGGCATTTCGCCAAGCGCACGAGGATAGCGCTTTACTGCTCATCGACGAGGTGGATGGCTTTCTGCAGGATCGACGAGGCGCGAGCCGGGGTTGGGAGATTACAGCGGTCAACGAGATGTTGACGCAGATGGAAAATTTTCCGGGGATATTTGTCGCCTCGACCAATCTGATTGATGGCTTTGATCCGGCCGCCCTGAGACGCTTTGATCTGAAAATTGAATTTGATTATCTATTGCCGGAGCAGGCGTGGGCGCTGCTTTGTCGGCAAATCGAGGTACTTGGGCTTGAGGCGCCGACGCCAGAATTAAAATTTCGCATTAGCCGACTTGGCATGTTGGCGCCGGGGGATTATGCGGCAGTTGCAAGGCGTCACCGATTTTATCCGTTCGAGAGAGCAGATGACTTCGTCAGAGCGCTGGAAGAGGAATGCGCGCTCAAGGGCCACCGCCGACAGGCAATTGGTTTCATTTAACAGAGGGCGAGGCAGGTCTTCTTCGATCGAGGGAACATATGCGATCTTTTTCCAAGTCGCGGTTGATAGCCTATCGTCAGTGCGAAAAGCGCCTTTGGCTTGAGTTTCATCGTCCAGATTTGCGTGAGCACTCGGTTGATACCCAGGCGAAACTTAGGACGGGGCACCGTGTTGGAGAGATTGCGCAGCGCCTCTATGACCCACGCGGACGGGGGGTATTCATCGATCTCGCTCGCGACGGATACGGGGCGGCATTTGCGCAGACGGCGGAGCTTTTGGAGCTGGCCAGGCCGGTATTTGAAGCTGGTTTCTCGGCCGGCGGAGCATATGCGTTTGCAGACGTCATGCTGCCGACGCGATCGAGAGGGCAGAAGGCTTGGCGTATGGTCGAGGTTAAGTCGTCAACCACCGTCAAGGAGTATCACCGCGACGACGTTGCGGTACAGGCGTTCGCGGCCCGCCGGGCAGGCGTCCCGCTGGTGGCAGTAGCGCTTGCTTACATTGACAGCGCGTGGGTCTATCCTGGAGGGGAGGACTACCGCGGACTATTGATCGAGCAGGACATGACCAGCGACGCTTTTTCGCGTGAAAGCGAGGTCAGGCAATGGATCCGCGCGGCCAGGGAGATTGTCGCAAAGGTAGAAGAACCGGGGATCAGGATGGGAAATCATTGCAACAATCCTTACCCCTGTGGATTCACCGCCTATTGCAAGAGTCTGGGGCCACAAACTGAGTATCCCGTGAGTTGGTTACCTGGCAGAAGGAAGGCCGCCCTAGATCAACTTACCGCAGACGAAAGCGTAATCGACATGCGTGAGATACCGGATGAGCTTTTGACTCAACGCCAATGCCGGGTTAAGCAACATACTTTGTCGGGAGAGATATTTTTCGACTCGGCTGGTGCGGCCCAGGCGCTTTCAGGTCATAAACTGCCGGCGTACTTTCTCGACTTCGAAACAATCCAGTTCGCCGTGCCCATCTGGAAAGGCACCAGGCCGTATCAGCAGATACCGTTTCAGTTCAGCGTGCATCGCCTAGGGCGATCAGGGAAGCTTGAGCGTCGGGGATTTCTCGACGTGTCGGGCAATGATCCGTCCAAGGCTTTTGCTGAGCATTTGATTGTGGCGTGCGGGGAGCGAGGGCCGGTTTTCGTCTATAACGCTGCCTTCGAAAATTCTCGTATTCAAGAGTTGGCAGAGCGATATCCGAGGCTCAGGCCACGCCTGCTCGCTATCAAGGCGCGGGTAGTCGATTTGTTGCCCGTGGCCCAGACCCATTTCTATCATCCGCAGCAACAAGGCAGCTGGAGCATCAAAAAAGTACTGCCGGCCGTCGCGCCCGAGTTGCGATACGACGCTTTGGGCGGCGTGCAGGATGGTGGCATGGCGATGGAAGCATATCTTGAAGCCATTGCCAGCGGAACCGCCATCGCTCGCAAAAAGCAGATCCAGGAACAGCTCACCGATTATTGCGGACTCGATACTTACGCAATGGTCAGGCTATGGCAGTTTTTCGTTGGTCGGCATGAGTTAAAGCTCTCAGGAAAATGAAAAAGCGCCCAGATACATTAGAGACGGTCCAGCTCGCTCTTGAATTGTTGCGTCGCATTCCCAGGAATCGGAAAGTTTCTGCAGCGGAGTTGCACGAGCAATTGATCAGCGCCGGGTTTGACCGGGAATTGCGAACCATTCAGCGGCAATTGGAGATGCTTAGCGAGCATTTCGATATTGAACGGGACGACACCAGCAAGCCGTTCGGCTATCGATGGAAGGCGTGCTCGCAGGGGCTTACCTTACCCGGCTTGAGTGAGCAGGAATCGCTTTTGCTGACACTGGCGGAGCAACATCTGCGCAATCTCCTGCCGGCCAATCTGATGAAATCGATGGATGGATTTTTTCGACAGGCGCGAACCAACCTTGGTCCACTCGCCAATGGCCGGAGAGACAGGGAGTGGCTATC
The DNA here is from genome assembly GCF_001931675.1 of Pandoraea thiooxydans. Classification (NCBI taxonomy): domain Bacteria; kingdom Pseudomonadati; phylum Pseudomonadota; class Betaproteobacteria; order Burkholderiales; family Burkholderiaceae; genus Pandoraea; species Pandoraea thiooxydans. Next base: position 504,983 of record NZ_CP014839.1, read on the forward strand.
GAAGGTACGGGTCGTTAGCATGACGCAACCGCTTTTGCCACCGAAAATCCGGCCGGGCGTATTCGAGGCCGTCAGTAACGCCTTGTATGCGGATAGCTGGCTTGAACTGGAATATGAAAACGCGGCGGATTGGCGCACCAAGGCACGAGTCATGCCACTCGGGCTTGCTCAGCAGGAGTCAAGAATTTATCTGGTGTGTCGGTACGATGGTTATGACAATGAGCGCAACCTGGCGCTTCACCGGATAGTTTCGGCACGGGCCACAAACCTGCAGTTTGAGAGACCCAAGGATTTCGATCTCCGAAAATACGACGCCGATGGCAAGTTTGGCTTCGGGGAGGGCAAGCGCATCCGATTAAGCTTCCGCATTCAGAAGGAGGCTGGCCGGCACTTACTGGAGTCGCGCCTCTCTGAGGACCAGCAGGTAGTGGTTTGCGATGGTGAATTTGAGATAGTCGCGACGGTTGTTGATACGGCACAGCTGGAATGGTGGATCCGTGGGTTTGGTGAAGCCGTCCATTCAGTCAAGAAAGAACCAGTTGATTGACGGACTCCGCATGAAGCGGAGCGCAAGACGATCTGCCTTGGTTAAGTGAGTGGCGACAAATACTTGCAGTCGCTTTGGGGATGGATTCGATCGAGACGAAAAATGTCTCTGTCGTAGTGCATGATGCATGCACTGTGAGCGTGGGCAAGAAAGCAAATGGCGGCGTTCAGAAATTTGTCGTACGGGCACTACCAGCAAAGCGTGGGGAATTGCAGCCGCGCTTCGGCTCAATGGCGCCTGATGGCATTTAGCCGAGCGGGGGCAGTTTTGATAACGACAGGATTTGATCCATGAAGTCCTTGGGGTTGACGTCGAGCATGCGCAGGTAGTCCGTCAGTTCGATCAGATCGAGACGCCGAACCCCACTCTCGACTTTTGACACGAACGCCTGCGGCCGGCCAAGCCGATCGGCAAGGTCTTGCTGAAGAAGGCCGCGCTGCTTGCGCAGATCGGCGAGCAGCGCGGCAATTCGTTGGTAACGAGGATCATGGATGGGATGGGGCATGGAGACATTCTAAATCGGTATACCGAATATACTAAATGCGTATATGGTATTATCGGGGGCTCTGAATGAAGGACGAAGTAATTTGGGTAATTGCCGCCGTGGGCGTGGCCTCAGGCATCTTGGTTGACATGAGCAGGCTGAAGATCCATCGGATCGTCGTACCTCAACTGTGCTGGGTATTAGCCAGTTTCTGTGTCGGCCCGGCAGCGGCTGCCATCTACATGCTTGCACGCAGGCGCATGCGCCGCAGACTCATTGACTTGGTGCGCGAGTTGATCGGAGACGAAGCCCAACCGACGCATGTGCGCCGAGCGCGTTTGGTCGAATTGCATCGCAACGGTCTGGTGGGCGACCCGATATTTCTTGCGTGCCTACGCGAGATTGAATCTGGAGGGCCGCCAGACGGCTAAGAGCGTACGTGCATCAGCAAACTGCTCTGAGATCGCTGATTCCGCTCCTGCGGCGGGCGGCGTGCCATTCACACACGAGGCAGGCTCGCGGTAGCCGGCAACAGAATAACTTGACGCTTCGGGGAACATGAAAACATTTCATCGCCCGCTCTTTTGGGCCGTCGTTGGGGTTCCCAACATAATTTCCGCCCTGTATTTCTGCTTTATTGCGTCTGCGGTATACGTATCGACGGCATCGCTCATTGTTTATAAGCCTGGCCAGTCTGCGCAGAGTTTGTCGTCGATGCTCTCGGGTGCCGGTGGCGGAAACTCGGCCGAGGGCGCATACATCGTCAAAGATTATATTGGCTCATGGGACGAATACCGAAATGTAGCCAGAGCCATTAACTTGCCGTTGCAGTACGGGCAAGGTGATGTTGTCAGTCGTTTTGGCGGGTTGAAAACATTTTTTAGAAAAAGCGACATCACTCTATGGCATTACTACCAAAGCCATGTGAACGTCGCGATAGACCAAAATAGCGGAATCATCTCGTTATCGGTGGAAGGCTACTCGCCCACCATTGCGACAGCCATCGCCGAGCAGGTCTTGCAGGATTCCATTCGCCATATCGACAGCATGAATCGGCAGCAGGAAGCCGATTACATGAAGAATGCGCTTGAGCGGCGCACGTCGGTAGAGGAAAAGCTGAAGTTCGATGAGGCTGCACTCGCTGCCTACCGTATTGCCACTGGTATTCATGACCCATCGAAGCTTTACGCCTCGAATCTGGTGCTTCTGAATGCGCTTAGCGAACAAAAGACGCGCGACGCCGCGCAGCTCGATGCGATTGCTCGTGCCACACCCAATAACCCGGTTGTACAAAATTTGCGCGCTGCGATTGGCGCGGTACAAGCGAAGATAAAAAGCACCGAATTTGCCGGGAGGGCACTCTCCAGGGGGGCCGCGAGGTATGAAGAACTGACGGTTGCGCGGGACAACGATATCGCCTTGCTGCATGAAGTTGAGGCGGCTGTCGAACAAGCCCAATTGAATGCAACCAAGAACAAATACTATCTGAACATCATCAGTGCACCGTCTCGTCCTCATGCTCCCGAGTTACCTCGACGTCTTGAATGGATGATGGGTGTGCTGTTAGGCACTCTGGTACTTTGGGGGCTCCTCCGATGAGAATATTTTCTCGAGTTGTCCACATCGGACTCATGATCGCAATTCCGGCGCTGTCTGCTTGCGGCATGCTCCCCTCTGCCGGACCGTCAGGCTCGTCAGTGCGCTCGGCGCATGACGTCGACGTCATGGATGTAACGCCCCGGCTCGCACGGGAAAGAGCAGATTTAGAGGCCCATGTTCAACGAGATGCATTACTGCGGGCGCTTGCAAAGCTGACCCGTCAATCCGGACAGAGCGCATTTACTTTTCATCCAGGAGACACGCTAAAGCTAGCGGTGTGGACCATCTCGCCGTGGCCGGGCACAGGCTCCCGGCAAGGCGCGTCAACTGTTCCGTCCCCGATCGAATTCGGCGACTACACGGTATCCGAAAAAGGACGAATCAACCTGCCTTATGCGGGGGCGACGCAGATAAGCGGGATGACGCTTGCTGAGGCGCAGGTGACTATAGCCCGCCGTTTCTCTTCGCTCGGCATACTGCAAAGTCCCTCTGCAAAAATAACAGTGACATCGTCACCGCATAACGGCGTTCTTGTTACCGGAGCCATCGGTGCACCGCAAATCGTCCCATGGACGCCGGCTGGGTTGACACTCGCCTCCGCGCTAACGCAGTCTCTTGGCAATGGTGCAAATCTCGTCAGCTCGACGATAGGACACGACACCACCAGCTTGGCGACACAGGTATCGGTGCTTCGCGACGACACGTCCGTTACGTTGCCGCTTGACGTGGCGCTGGCCCGCCGAATCGCGTTGGTGCCGGGAGACCGAATCCTGGTTAAGCGTGCTCCGATCGTTCGTGTGACGGTGGTGGGCGGGGGAATTCGAAAGAACGGGCAGTTTGATTTTGCGCACGTGCCGACGTTAGCCGAAGTTTTGGCGTCAGCGTCTGGGCTGAGCGCAAATCTGGCCGACGACCACGCAGTGTTTGTGCTTGAAGCGAGGCCGGCGGGGCGGCGCCCGGTACTGTACAGCTTCGCCTGGAACAACCTCCAGGGACTGGCGGCATCACATGACTTCCCCATCAAAGACGGCGACATGATTTATGTGGCGGAGGCGCCGATCGTGCCTGTTGAGCGGGCTGTGAGTATTCTGTTCCAGCTTGCGGTGCCAGTTCAGGCAGCCAAATGACATGACGTTCAATGCTTACATTGACGGTCTGGGCCTATCTGCCGAGGATGCCGATCACCTCCGAGCGTCATTCCAAACGTGGGATGACCTTCACGCGTGGCTTGAGGAAAACCAGCACTCAGCGATCCAGCCAAAGCCCGAGCGTATCTCGGTGGCGACGCCCAGCCTGAACATTTCTTGGAAAGACAACATATGGCGCCGCTTTCGCCGCTCGCATGAACCCAGTAGATCAATTCGGCAACCGGCAGGCTGGGAAAAAATAGTCGAATATCGGCGCAAGGTAACCCTGGCCCTGACGCTCGTTACGACAGTTGCGATTTTATTGCTGTCGGATTATTCGCTGCGTGCGCAACAAATGCCAGAGATAACGATCAAAATTTATCTCGCGATATATGGGGTTATGACATGGTTTCTGGCTGCCAATTTCTTCAAATTGATTCTTGGCACATGGCATACGCTTCGCGGGCCACGAAACAACCCATGGCATCCGTCGAAAACGGCACGTGAGCCTCGTCCTGAAACGAAAGTGGCCATTATCTTTCCCGTCTACCACGAGGATGTCGCGCGAGTTGCTGCTGGTATGGCCGCAACGTGGGAATCCATCGAAACCGGCTTCTCCGAGTATTGTCATCACTTCGACACTTTTCTTTTATCGGACAGCCGCAAACTCGAATACAACATTGCCGAACAGAGCGCGGTACACAGACTGAGAGAGCAATTTCCGAAAGGGCGGTTTTTCTTTCGTCGCCGCCCCGTCAACTTGAACGCCAAACTCGGCAACGTGACTGACTTCTGTCGCCGGTGGGGAAGGAAGTACGAGTACATGCTCGTTATGGATGCAGACAGCATCATGGACGGACATACGATCGTGGAATTGCTCCGCATGATGGAAGGAAATGAGCGACTGGGCATCTTGCAGACCAACCCCAAGCCTGTGCTGCGCCGTAGCCTTTTTGGCCGAATGCAGCAATTTGCCGCGCGACTTTACGGCGCCGTTTTTTCATACAGTTTGCAAGCCATGTTCATGGGGAACGCGTCATACATCGGCCACAACGCGATGATACGGATGCAGCCGTTCATCAAGCATTGCATCCTCCCGGAGTTGCCTGGGAAAGCCCCCTGGGGCGGCAAACCGCTGAGCCATGACATCGTCGAGTCCGCCATGATGGCTCGCGCCGGTTACGAAGTCTGGTTTCTTCCAGAGCTGGAAGGTAGCTACGAAGAAATCCCCGCCAATCTCTTGGGGTTTCTCATCCGAGAGCGGCGTTGGATGCAGGGCAACATGCAACACCTACGGTTTCTTTTTCTCGACGGTTTGCGCTCTGTTCATCGAGAAACCTTTCTTAATGGCTCGATGGGATATCTGGCTGCCCCGTTATGGGCGATGTTTCTGATCGTGTCCGCATACGGCATGGTTCATTTCTTGAGCAAAGGGGCCCTTTTCATCGGGTCGATCAGGATTCTTGAAATGCCGATGGCGATGCTCCTCGTTTCATCGCTTGTGTTCCTGTTCATGCCCAGAATTCTGGCATTCGCTGTGCATGTCAGCGGCGATCGTGCCAGAGAATTCGGAGGGAAAGATAAGCTCGCGTTGTCGTTGCTTCTCGAAACGATTTTTTCCTTCTTCTTTTCGCCGATCATGATGATCTACGTCACCCGCTTCGTATGGCTTTGGCTCAAACGGCGTGGCATCTCCTGGGGAACCCAACAGCGGGATGACGAACCGCTACCATGGTCTGAGTGCTTCCGTCACTTTGGCTGGATCAGTGTGGCCGGGGTCGCTTGTTGGGCATTGCTGGTGTACGCAGTACATGGCATATCGACGGGCAGGGCTTTGGTCATTGAGGCGCTGTCGAACAAATGGGTTTCTCCCGACGATATCTTGTACTGGTTCTTTCCCATATTGGCCGGCTTCACAGGAAGCGTCTTGATTGCGCGCTTGACCAGTCTCTCCGTCGGGCTGGACTGGTCACTCAGACTGTTCTGCATCCCTGAAGAAATATGCGTACCTCAGGTCATCGACTGCACGATGCAGTGGGAGACGAAACTCCGTAGAACTCTACCAAACGTGGAGAATCCGGAGGCGGTCATCGACTACGCGGTCAAAGACATCGGCTTTTACGTCAAACATCGCCCAGAAACACGAGTGCGACCTCATATAGCCAGTCGTCTTCTGCCCATGATTAACAGCGGTATGCAGTTGAGCGGAAGAAACATGCTTCTTGCTTTGAGCGAACGCACCTGCTTCGATGCTCTTCACATACGCGCCGTTCATGGCGACGCCCTGGCGAGAAAGAGCAACCCACAAGAAGTAATGTCGTGACATTTCAAAGTGTGCGGCGTTCATTTTTGTCGTTGCTCTCACAAGACCAAACGATATGGCGATATTTCGCTCGCAGCGTTGTCATCAGAGTCCTGCGATTGCTGCCCAGTGGAAAGCCATCTTGCCACCAGCATCTGAGGTATTCCATGAGGAACTGCCAGCGGCTTCCTGGTCATGTGCTGCAGGCTGTACCTCGCAACGATCGAATAAGCGCCATGTTGATCTCCATCAGGAAAATATCATGCTTAAAGTAACTAAAGCTGTCTTCCCCGTGGCCGGACTGGGGACTCGATTTTTGCCGGCAACGAAAGCGAGTCCGAAAGAAATGTTACCCGTCGTTGATAAGCCACTTATTCAGTACGCGGTCGAGGAGGCTGTCGCCGCCGGAATAACAGAGATGATTTTTGTAACCGGCCGCAGCAAGCGCGCGATTGAAGATCATTTCGACAAGTCTTATGAAATTGAAACTGAGCTGGAAGCGCGGGGTAAGGAAAAGCTTTTGGATTTGGTCAGGAGCATCAAGCCGCGAAACGTCGACTGCTTTTACGTGCGACAGCCCGAGGCGCTTGGTCTGGGACATGCCGTGTTATGCGCGGAGAAGCTCATCGGCGATCATCCGTTTGCGGTCATTCTCGCGGACGACTTGTTGGACGGAGATCAGCCTGTTATGAAGCAACTAATAGAGGTGTTTAACCATTACCACAGCTCTGTCATCGGCGTGGAGGAGATCCCGCTGTCGGAATCCAAATCATACGGTGTCGTTGCGGGACGCGAATGGGGGGAGTCGATCGTAAAAATGTCGGCCATTATCGAAAAGCCGTCGCCTGAATTTGCGCCATCAAATCTTGGAGTCGTAGGGCGCTACGTGCTAAAGCCACGTATATTCAAACACCTTCGCGAGCTCACGCCCGGGGCGGCTGGTGAGCTGCAGCTGACTGATGGGATTCAATCTTTGCTTTCCGAGGAGCAGGTTTTGGCATACAGGTATGCGGGAACCAGATACGATTGTGGCAGTAAGCTCGGTTACTTGAAAGCGACGATTGAGTTTGCGCTCCGACACCCCGAGGTTCGGGAGGATTTTGCTCAGTATCTTGTCGGGCGCATGCCCCTCGCGATTGAATAGTTGACGAAGATCGCCGTCGTTGCGCCGACCTCGTCTTCCGCTGGCTCTCGCTTACAACATTGATGTTGGCACGTGTAAGCTGAGCTGTTCCCGCGTAACAGTGTTTGCGTGCGACGTGGCGGGAGTTGCGATGTTCCGCGGTGACGCGAGCCGCCGTTCTGCCAAGGTCCGGGTTAATGCCTTGTCAGGCCGGCTTGTCTGGATCCGGCTCAACCTGCATGTGAAGTCTGGCCTGTGCGATATCCATGGGCATGCCGAGCTTGATCAAACTGGCATCACCCTTGTACGAGTCAAACCGCCCCGTTGTTTGGTCGAAGAGATCGAGCGGTCTGCCTGGGAGCTTGCGAAATACTGCGCCGTCGACGACATAGTAAATCAAAGCTGTACGCCAAGAGTCGGCTTCCATCTCTTCAGCAATCTCGGCAAATGGCTTTCCATGCATTTGCTCGATGGTTCGTTTTACCGGGTCCGGCGTGACGGCAATCAAATATTGCGCCGAAGTCGGGCTGTATGACTGTCCGTCGTAATCGTCATACAGGTCGGGGCGTTCGTTAGGCGGTGGCATCAGCATGGTGTCATCCTCTTCATCGCGAATCAACGGATGCAACTGGCCTGCTACGTCAAGCGCCGCTCTTCGTCACCAGGGATGCCCAATATAGGTTCAATCAATGACGCTACAAGCTCAAATCCACGAAGGGCTCCGAGCCATCGCTCTGGAATGTCAGCAAGACCGAACCGAATGCCGGCGAGGCCACCGGCGACTGCCGCTGTCGTATCGGTGTCATGGCCGAGTAGTATAGCGTTACGAATGACTTCCTCGAAGGAGGGTGCTTCGAGAGCCATCTTGGCCGACCAGATCGTATCGAGAACATACCCGGTGCCTCGGGGTCGATCTGTTTGAGGAAAACGTCGCAGCACATCGAGTTCAGCGAGGAATTGCCGGCCATTGCCGTGGTCAGGCAGTGCTTCGTATATCGCTTGCAGTCTTTGGTCGGCCCATGCCCAAGGGTCAGTGACCCGCTTCAAATAGCCTCGCGCAACGAGACAATAAAATGCGCATGCGACCAGCGAGCGGGGGTGGCCGTGGGTAGGTTTCGATTGCTGGTGGGCGTCGCGAACCAAATTTTCGTCGCTCTCTGTATGCCACAAGGCGAGCGGAAGCACGCGCATCAGTGACCCATTACCGTTATCCATCTCGGACTTACCGCCAGATTCATGCGGCTGTGCGCCGTCATTGAGATTTTGTAGTGCGTCCTCCGTTTGAATACCGACGTCAAATACCTGGCCATCGACGGCCATATATCCGTCGTTCAGCCACGACTGCAGCTTGCTGGCAAAATCCATCAACGAGAATCTACCCCGTTCGGTCAGGCTAGCCAGCAGGCACAACGCCTGTGCGCCGTCGTCAGACCATGTGCCGGTCGGCACTCCCGCATGCGCTCGACGAAACCCGACCGGCGGCGTCATATCTATCTTCTTGCGCGCAGGAAGGTGCTCGGGCTCATGAAATTCGTAACAGACGCCGACGGCGTCCCCGATCAGCAATCCGACCAAGCCGCCCAGGGCTGCATGATGTTTATGGGTTCTTGCCAGTTCGATAAAGTCCTTCGCTCTTGTCAAATTGATTCTCCTTGTTGGTTTTCCGATTCGAGCGTGATCACGCCATTACCCCGATCGCTGGCCGAGACGCTCGGCCAGACCTGGACGTAGGATCCGCTTAGACAGCCGACTCCCATGGCAGCTTCAGATCACTGCGCCCAAAATGTCCATATGCCGCCGTCGGGTAGTAGATCGGACGCTGTAGATTCAGTGTCTCGATAATCCCCTGGGGGCGCAGATCGAACTCGCGAGCGAGTTGCGCGGTAATGTTTCGACCGCTTTCGCTCTCCGTTCCATACGTCTCCACAACAAAGCTGACGGGCTCGGCAACGCCGATCGCATAAGCAAGTTGGACCAGTGCGCGTTTGGCCCAGCCCCGTGCCACGATCTGCCGGGCCAGGAAACGTGCCATGTACGCCGCAGAGCGGTCGACTTTTGAGGGATCTTTCCCGGAAAACGCGCCGCCGCCATGCGGTGCCGAGCCGCCGTAGGTGTCCACAATGATTTTGCGGCCCGTCAGTCCTGCGTCGCCTTTTGGCCCGCCTGTCACGAACCGCCCAGTCGGATTGATCAGCGTGCGCAGCGATTCCGCGCGCAGTTCTTCGGGAATGACCGGCTCAATGACGTGCGTTTGTACCGCGTCGCGCAATTCATCAAGACCGATGCCGTCGTCGTGCTGAGTTGATAAGACGACGACCTCGATGCACGTCGGACGTCCGTCGACATAACGGAACGTGACCTGAGATTTTGCGTCTGGCTGTAGCCATGGCAGCAGCCCACTTTTTCGGAGCTCGGACTGACGGCGAACGAGCCGATGTGCGAACACGATGGGCGCGGGCATGAGCTCAGGCGTCTCATCGGTGGCGTAACCGAACATCAGCCCCTGATCGCCTGCGCCCAGCACGCCGTCAGCACGATCGACGCCCTGGCTGATGTCTTGCGACTGTCCGTTGAAGCGGATCTGAATTTCACACTGCTCAGGCGAGATGCCGGTTTGCGCGTCGCGGTACCCTGTGTCGCGCAGTACGCTGCGTACAAGAGAGTCCGCCGATTCGCGCACCGCATGAAAATCCTCGATTCGCCTCGTCTTGAACTCGCCGGCGACGATCACGCACTGATCGGCCAATAGCGTTTCGCATGCGACCCTCGCTTGAGGGTCCTTGGCGAGAAAAGCATCCAGAATACGATCGGAAATTCGGTCGGCCAATTTGTCGGGATGGCCTTCGGAGACCGATTCTGAAGAAAAAAGTCCATTTTGAATTGTCACTATTTACTCCTGTTTAGCCACATTCGACGAGCTGTCGGGGGCGGCAAGCTGGCTCAAATTCCCCCGGTCGTTTCCCCATGGGCGGTAGACCAACCGCATAGCAGGTGTTGCGTATGGATCAGCGCAAAAGGATCAGCTGCGGCACGGCATCGACCTCACAGAAAATGATCGCGTTCTGCTCATGCTCCTCCCCTAACGCTTTCGCCTCGTCGAGCGTGATACCGAGCACGAGAAAACTCGCCTCGGCGGGCCAACCATTGGATGGATGTTTGCCACTGCCTTCGATGACACTGAAATTGCGTTCATCGAGCTCCCGCCTCAACGCTTGCATACGTGCGGCGTTGCTCTCATCGCCAAGATTCTGGCTGAATGGATTGCAGGCGGTGATGAATGCACTGCTCGAAACCTGAGAGGCTTTGTGCAGGTCTGAAAGCGTCGGGTTGCGTTGACCAACTTGCAGTGTCATCGGCCTGTCGCCATACACCAAGTAATGCGTCTCCCGGTATGCCCGGCTGACTTCGTCTGGAATATTTGAATTTGAAAACAAAAAACCCTCCGTTCAAGGAGGGCCGACGCGCTTGCCCGCTTGTTTGCTCCTACAGGAGCCACATCCGCTTTCGCGATCCACCTTGCCCGGGTAGGCAGGTTGGCTTGGGCGCCGGCCCAATTCAAAATGTGCTGCTATTTAAGCATGTCGATTTAATTTATGTCAAATAATATTCGACAGCGAACTTCATTGGACAGATGCGGCCTTTATATCGTCCAGGTGTCGCTGCTTCACGCCCAAGTCGTTCCATGCTGACGGATGACATGTAAAGACAAGAATCTGGTGGCGCGACGCTGCGTCAATCAGAGCGCGCTTGACGGCGTCTCGTCGATTGTCGTCGGTATGCACCAGGGCATCGTCAAATAGCAGTAGAGTCGGCCGTCCAGCATCTCTCAGCAGATCGGCATACGCCAGCCGCGCGAGCATCCCCAGTTGCTCCTGCGTTCCGTAGCTGAGTGACTCCAGGTCCTCGGATTGCAGGTCTCGCTGCAACGCTGCTGGCGTCAGGTTTTCATCTACCGATAACTCAGCCGCGGGGAAGAGCCGCTTCAGGTAATGGCCAATGCGGTTGGTCAGTGGCGCGCGTAGCGCCGCGACCGTCCGGTCTCGCTCGTCAACGAGAATGGATTCCAGCAGACTCAGTGCTTGCACGCGTCGGCGCAATTCGGAGTCTCGCCGCTTCGCCTGTTCAATGGCTGCGACGGTCTGTGCCAACCTCTCGCCGATGCCGGTCCCACCGAGCGTTTCAAGGTGAACTCTCAAATGATTGATCTTTTTGTCGCGCTCGTGCTGCTCTTCCTGTAGCAGCAATGCCGAGCGGGAGAAACGCTCTGCCTCATCGCGCGGTGTGTCCAGTTTCGCTAATTCGAGTTGCTGTGAAAGCGTTTCCAGTTTTTTAGCGAATTCTTGCATTTGCGCAGCCTTCTCGACCAAGCTGCTCCGACGCTGGGAGCGCTGAGCGATGAAGTCAGGAGCTGACAGGCGCGCCTCGTTGGCAGCCAGCCGCTCACGGACATTGCGTGCGTTTGCGGCTGTCCCCGCCTGGTCTGCTGACGCAACCAACAGCGCGGCCTGCGCTGCTTCCAGACGCAAGTGCGCTTCATCAAAGTCGCGCTTGGCTTTGGCCGGCGGGAGTGCATCGGTGATGTCCGGCAGCCCTGCCATGCGTGCTCGCGCTGAGGTGAGACTCCCCTGAGCCTGCCCGTGTTCATTGCGCAGAGCGTCCAACCCATGGGGTGCATGCATCTCCAGAATTTTTGCGTGGGTGTCTCTCTCGGCTATCAGTTCCTTCCATCGCGCCAACCGTGCAGTAGCCTCGGCCAGAGTGGGTACCCCGAGCTCAAGCAACAATTTGCCATGCTCGACCTCCAGAGCTCGTAACTCCGCGACGATTGCCGAAACGTCCGTAATGCCCGGGACAATAGTCAACTCGCCAAGATCTGGAAGGCTGATGGTCTTTTGGCCATCGAGCAGAATAGCGCCGCTGCCACTGACCGGCGCTCCGTCTACAGAAATTTCATCGGTCAGCCGATATTCGATACGTGTGAGCGCCGCATCCCGTTTGGCTTGCAGAGGGACGATTTTCTCGGCGATTGTCTGCAGACGTTTGAACTTCTTCGAATCAATTTCAATGAGGGCGGCTTGTCGTGTCAGTTCTTGCGTATCTTCGCTGGCCTTGGCCGCACTCTTGAGTGCCTGATCGAGCCGGGTGATATTTTTTTGGTAGTTATCAATTTGCTCCCTGAGTTCGGCCGCAGCGATGGCGGCGTTCGCGGTCTCCAGGGCTCGTCCTGCGGCGTCGCTGGCTGCTCGAGCGCTCGCTGCTGCCACGCCGGCGGCCTGTAGTGTCTCGGTTGCGCGTGTGGCGGCCAAATCAGCTGCCGATAGGGCTGCGCGATCCTTTTCAATGGCATTTTCCAGATCAGCGGCATGCCTCTCTTGTTGCAGCAATCCATCGTGTTCGGCGGCGGCCAATGCATGCTTTTGTTGCGTCGTCTGATATTCCCGATCGAGCTCGTCAAGTGCATCAGCCCGTTTGACGGCAGCAGCTGCCTTGGCCTGCAGTTCTTCCCAGGGACGCGTTTTCTGTATTGCATTGAACTCTGCCTGCAAGCGACTCAGACGATTAATGTCCTCGTCAAATTGATGTTGCTGTGCTTCAAGGTCACCGAGCGCCTTGGTCAGCTCACTCAGCTCCAACTCTATGTCTGCCAGGGCACCTGTAGGCCGTCGCGTTTTCTCTGTGACGAGCTTGAATAATTCATGCTGCACGGCATGGATTAAAACGTCCTCATCGCCCGAGACTGCGCTGCCTGCGAGCTTCGCAAGTGCATCACGTATATAGCTGGCTGCGTGACTCCCTGTGTCGCGCACATCGCCCGTATGTCCTTGTCGAACCCAAAGCAGCCCCGGAATGCCGGCCAGCTCCGGTCGGCTTGCGCCTCGTTCGGCGCGCGAAAAGCCCAGCAGCTCGGCCAGTTTCTCTTCAGCCTGGTCTTCGCCAAAGACTTGGGTACCGACGCGTAATTCGCATCGCTGCTTACGGACGAACTGCTTCTTGAGCGTGTGTGTGACACCGTCGATGGCGAAACTGACTTCTACGGTTGGTTGTGCGTCAGGCACTGACAGCGGAACAATATGGCCTAGGCCGGACACTTTGTAGCGTTCGAGAAAGACTGTGCGCACGGCCTCGGCGATCGTACTTTTGCCAGCTTCATTAGGGCCGCAGATGAGATTCAGTCCGGGTTCCAGCTTGTCGATGATGAGCGGATCCACGAGTTTGCGGAAATTCCGTATAGCGATACGCTCGAGAATCATGCTTGCCCCGTTTCACGTTGGAGTTGTGCGAGCAATAACAGCGCTTCAGACGCCGCAGCCGCTTGAGAGTCATCGTCCTGTAGGTCGCGCAAGCGCTTCACTACGTTGGCGAGATAGCCGCTACGGGCACCCAGTGCAGCAAGGTCATCCTCAGTGGGGAGTACCTTGATGGCAGTGGTGTCTGCGCGCAACGCTCGGACACGGGCACGTGTTTCTTCGATAAGCGTGCCTATGGCTTCTGCATCGGCAAGTGTCGCGGCGCCGCGTATGATGATGCGCAGCACATCGCGATCGCCAAAAGCCTGCAGCGTGGATCGCAGTGTATCGACGTCGCTCGACACGGTGATCTCTTCATCCACCGAATGCCAGCGATACTTGCCAACATAGTGTGCATTGACTGACGGCAATGCCCCCGGATGTGTCACGTCGACATCAAGGATATAACCAGGGGCATTGCCCCGAAATCGGTCCTGCTCTGGCGTACCGGAATACCGGATTCGCTCGTTGACCTGGTATTCACCATGCCAGTCACCCAGCGCCAGATAGTCAAGCCGCGCGGTCTCGGCGCGTGTTTGTGCGATGGGATTTGCCGAATCGATACCTTCCTGAAGTAGGCCGGAGACACTGCCGTGCGCCACGCCGATTCTCAGATATCCGTCCGGCGTTTGCACGTGATCGAAAAATTCCGTCGTATCCTCATACGTATTACGCTGGGTGAGCGGCGCACACAGCAGCGCGGCCCTCAGTTCGTCGAGCAGCACGACCCCGGGCTGAAGCAGCAACCGCACGTTTTGGGGCACGCAGCCAATTCGCTGCGCGCGTGTCCAGATACTCTCCGCAAGCGCCGCATCGTGATTCCCCGGTAGTAGAAACCAAAGTCCTGCATAGCTGGCGAGCGCGGCAAACAGTCGCCGTATAACCGTGTCGGACACGGTTTGTTGATCAAACACGTCGCCAGCGACAAGAACTGCGTCAACATCACGCTCATTTGCCAAATTTGCGATGTTGCGCACCGTTTCCAGTCGCGCTTCTGTAAGATGCGCAGCCTCTTCGGCCGTGAACTGACCGAATTGGGTGCCAATTTGCCAGTCCGCCGTGTGAATAAACCTCATAGTTCCTGTTCTCACCTCTGGGTGATTCTCATATCCGGGTCACTGCAATGGATTTTCGGTGATTTCCCGGGTAAGCACCGCAAGCCGGGCAATTGTGTAACTGCTGAGCACGCTCCGCGTTCGGTCTGCCGGGTGCTGCCGAAATTGTGGGCAGAATGCCACGTTTTTTGGGCTATCGCGTACAAGCAGCAACCACCAGAAAAACCATAGAGCATCTTGAGGGCATTTTATGTCTCAAAAATGTTGTCGAACGTAATTCCTTCGCTGGCCGTAATGAGACGTGAAATGTCTCAATAAGGCGGGAGAATTATTGCGACTGCGGAATGAGCGTGCTGCTGGCGAAGTCTTCGTCGGTAGCTGCGTCCTTCCGTCCGACCGCGGCGAATGCGATTTTATGCTTTGCAGTCTCATCCCATCATCAAGGAGAAAAAATGGCTATCGGCAATGCAGTGCAACGGGGTAGTTACGTCTATGTGTATGACGAAAAAGGTCGCCAGCTCTACGGCAAGCCGGCGGGATCCGGTCCAGATGATGGGCTGAAGGGGTATACCTCAGGGACGGTCAATATCCGTCGTGGCTCTTACATCTATACCTACGACGAAAAGGGTGTGCAAAGAGGCAGCACGCCTGCGCGGTAGGTGGGCGTTGCCCGTATATGCGGATTGCGGCGTTCAAATGGCATCGATTGCGAAGGCTCGTTGGGTACCAAGCTTTTAACCGCCTTGCCCACAAAAAAGCAGGACAGGCCCGATCGCGACGCTAATTCCCAAAAACCTCAATTCATAGCAAAATGCTTGCCGAACTCCGAAACGCCTTTCGATACCTAGATCTGGCCAGCCGAAAATGGGGGAACACGTTCCGACAATGAATACACGAACTTACCTGGCATCGCTCGATGCGCATCGGTCCAACGGGAACTCCCTACGACTTACAAATCAGACGCCCCCCGAACCCGTCAGAGAGAGACATAAGACGGTCCGTTTATATTTCAGCGTCTCGGTTTTGTGCCTGATCCCGCCAAACCCGCATGGAGGGCGTCACGGCGTTCCAGACGCAGAGTGGGAAGGCGGCTGCGTCGAACGGGTTGAGGCTGACCTGAAAGCGAGGCTCTCGATGGCTGGGTTCGATGTCGCTTACCGGGAACACGTGCCCATCGATGAGGGGCGGCGGCTGTACGTCGCGCGCTTTGCCGTAACTGCGCTGTGTTCGTTTTCTGCAGACCAGGTATTCGCTGTCAGGAACGCTTTCTCGCGGTTCCGGATCAAGAAAAAGCCTTTGCTGAAAGAAAAGGGTGTCCAGGAAACAAAGATCTGGAACGCGTTGAAGAGTGATTACGTTGTGAACGCCATCTCTTACGAATACGCCGCTTCCCGAAATTTCGTTTATCAGGTGTCTATGGCGGGCACCGTCGAGCTCAAGTACGATATATCGCCCAGCCAAATAAGCGCAGCGGGAGGCCGCGTAAGGGATGCAATCGAATATTTCAACGGCGAGATCGCCGACACCCTAGAGCCAAGCGGCTTCAGTGTCATGCCGCAGACAACCGCAAGGCGGCCGAAGAACAACATCTACAAGTTCGATCTCAATCTTCAGAGATATTTCGCATTTTCCGAGGAGGACGTATCAGGAGACCTGGCCCTCTTGGACAAAGGCATGCCTCTTTCTGAAGTCGCAAGCCTCGGGATCGACTGCGACGGCGACGTCCTGCGAGAACATGTCTCATCGACCCGAATCGAGCTCGAATGCTGCGACTTCCCTCAGGGTAGTGACGTAATTCGAATTACGCTCGATCTCGTGGACTCCGATGAGGAGTTATGCGATTATTCAAATGATCTCGTCTAAATGATCTCATGCGGCGAAACGTAACACCATAGTTCGCCAAGATCTAGCCGTTCCATATCAATTACGGCCAGTTTTCGCAACGGCCCATCGAAAAAAAAGGAGTGCAAGATAATGGCCCACGAGGTAAGTGCAAAATTGCATACCAAGGCTCTTTCCAACAAAGACCTGGAAATTGATATCAAGACGGTTGATGGTGACAAAGCCTCGAGGCTTGGCACGTTGCTTATCAGCAAGGGCAATATCGAGTGGCTTCCAAAAGGAAACTCGGTCAACAAAAAGCGCCTCACGTGGGTTCAGTTTGCCGCGCTCATTGAGGATCAAGGCAAGAGTGTCAAGGTCAGGAAGTAGTGTCGTAGACTAACCAATCATCTGAGAAGGAACTCGCAAAAAGGGCTTGCGAGTTCTCTCAATTCAAGCGCTGGACGTCTGTTCCTGGAAATACACCGAATCTGCATCTGCCGATGATCCGGCATTGAAGTGTTTGCTGGGCACGGCGGCTGTAGCCTTCACTCCTGTCGCTTTTTCTGGCGATTTCATCGATCAATCAATGGCACAAGCGACTCGTCGTGCCACGGCCAGGAAAAAATTGAAGGCTATCGCAGACCGAGGGTATTACAGCGGTACGCAGATTAAGGCTTGCGATGACGCCGACATTGCTGTCATCCTCCCCAAAGTTACAACTCCAGCGCGAAGGCTCATGGCCGTTTTGATAGAGCAGAGTTTATCTATATTGCTCGAGATGACGGGTATCTGTGCCCAGTCGGGCAACGTGTGATCTACCACTTTACTGGTCTGGAGCATGGCATGTATCTGCGTCGCTACTGGAGTAGCGCGTGTATTGGCTGTGCCGTGAAACCGCGATGCACGCCGAGCGATTACAGGCGGATCACGCGCTGGGAGCACGAATCACTGCTTGAAGCCGCGCAGCGAAGATTAGACCGAGTGCCGGAAGCGATGACAGTGCGAAGGCGAACCGTCGAACATGTATTCGGGGCCCTCAAACACTGGATGGGCTATACACCACACATTTCCTGACTCGTCGGTTTGTCAATGTAAGCATCGAAATGAGCTTGCATGTGCTGGCATACAATCTCAAACGCGTCATAGCAATACTCGGGGTCGCGAGAACCATGAAGGCTATGCGACTGGTGCGGGCGTGAAACGCCCGGAGACCGTTCTGATACGGCGCCGAGCTGTCAAAATTTGACTGATATCCCTCAGTTACCAAGTGGCTGGGAAAATGCCAGCACGGAATCTCCGTTTGCCGACACCGCGTTTCGTGTTTCCGTACAGCCTCGACCCAATGTGATCGGTCGAGAGGGTGGAAAGCGGACGTTCGCAGTCGCTTAACGCTTCGTTAGCCGGCGCGCAGCATGAGCCGCGAAGCGGCGGCTTTATTGCTGCATGTCTGTATTGAATATCATGTCAGGGCTATTCGTTGCTGGGGCGAACGTGACTAATTTTTTGGGGGCGGAGTGCCCAACGGTCTGTCCCCCTTCCCAGCGAGAGACGGATGCTTCTGGGTATAAGCTCTTCCGTTTTCCCCAATTCATAACGCGAACATCTTCGCCTTTGTGACCAATGCTATTTAGGTTCGATGTGTTAAATCCAGGGCTATGCGAAAAGAGCAAAATGGCTTCAGCAAGAGCTAGTTGTTGGCGCGCCGCAGTGGATTCGATTGGCTCTTCTGAGCAGAGACGACCCACATAAATCTGGACCGGTGCAGACGTCCATACGTGCCAATTATGTTGAGCTAAACGCTTACCAAATGGCTGCTTAATTGCGCTTCCGAGATACAGTAAAACATTTTGACCATAAATTGGGTGGTCACCGTAGTACTGATAGAGACCGTAATCAACTTCCGTATGAAGTTGTAGCGCTTCTTCAAGAGTAAAAGGTCCTTGCCAATCGATATTTATGTCTTTCATCTTTAGTGACACCCGTATGGATGACCTGATCTGCTGGCTTTTTCAAACATTTGATGAGCCGCAATACCTGCATTTTGTGGCCATTTTTAAACCTCTTAGAAGCCTATCATAATATTTCATGGGCTATTTGTATCACGCTGTTAATGCGCTCCTACGGGGAGGTATGTGATGCATATTTTTCGAACTTGCGCTCTGCGCACTTCTTGCGGCTGTGTCTAACGCCGCATTAGCCAGCACGCCACAGACGTCGCGATGCGGCAAGCTGGGGGTGTCATTCGCGACCCTGAGCCGACTTTCGCATTTCAATCGGGGCAGAGGCAACTTACGGAGTGCTGCGGACAATCAGAGCGTTTGCTGGGCGCGAACTCCTCGGCTAAAGCTGCCGTTTAGCTGTCGTTCTGTCTGTGGCTGATTTAGGTCGCGCAACAGACGTTCAGAACTGTCCACGGAAGTCGGGGCGATTCTGGCGCACGCCCTCCATGACCCGCATTCCGGCCCCACAGAAAAGCCCACCAGTATCGGCGACCACATTGACGCTGCGCATAGCCCAATAGCATGTACCCCCCTGTATAATTAGCCACCTGGGATTGCATTTTCACCATTCAGCAACCGGACTAAGTCGCAACCGATGACAAGAGGGCTCTGCTCATGAAGATCGATGGGGTGTTTTACCAGTCATTCCTTTCCCAAATGGATCGTTACTCGGAAGAGGATAAACGCTGCATTGAGTCTGTCGTGAAGCGCCTATCGAAGAAAGACAGCACCTGCGAAGAGCGGCCGGGAATGCTTCTCGGAAAAATTCAGTCCGGAAAAACAAAGACGTTCATGGCAATCATCGGCCTGGCGTTTGACAACCAGTTTGACATCACCGTCATTCTGACTAAGGGCACCAAGGCGCTTGCGAAGCAGACTTATGCGCGGGTGAAGCAAGAATTCTCCAGCCACGTCAAAGAAGACCGCTTGCAGGTGTTCGACATCATGACCGTGCCGAGCGGCCTAACCAAGTACGAGCTGAATCAGAAACTCATTTTTATTGCCAAGAAACAGGTCGACAACATTGACCGATTGATCGCCCTGCTGGGAGAAAAGTATCCGGAGCTGAAGGATAAGGGGATTCTGGTTGTCGATGATGAGGCCGACTATGCCAGTGTTGGTTTCAAGAAGAGTGAAGGCGAGGTCTTGAGCAACAGGACGACTGAGCAATTGGAGCAATTGCGCACCTTGGCTGAGCACGCTGCATTCTTACAGGTTACCGCCACGCCTTACGCGCTGTATCTGCAACCAGCAGACATTGAAATCCAGGGGAAGGCCTTCAAGCCGATTCGTCCGGCGTTCACCGAATTAGTCCCGGTTCATGCTGACTACGTTGGGGGCGACTATTACTTCGATGAAAGCCAAGAGGAAAGCGCCTTGGCATCCTTTCTTTACTACCCGCTCACGGCTGAAGAACTGACAGTTCTGAAAAAGCAGGATGGACGCAAAGTAAAATTGGACAATGTCCTGAACGCCAAAGCGATCACCGGACTTCGGTCAGCAGTCTGCAACTTTCTGGTCGGTGCATGTATTCGCCGTTTGCAAGACGAAGACTATGGGAAGGCGCCTAAAAAATTCAGCTTCTTGTTTCACACAGAAGCGGGCAAAGAGGCACATGCCTGGCAAGAAAAAATCGTCGATACCCTTGTGTCAAGCCTGGCGAAGGCCGGAGCTGAATCGCCAACTCTGATCGAGCCCCTCCTCCAAGAAGCCTATGAGGAAATGAAGCCGTCGGTGACGACGCTGCAACAGCATTTACCCACCTACGCGAAGGTCCGTTCAGCAGCCTTGCAGATGTTAGCTGACGGGTCCGTGATGATCACCAAGGTCAACTCGGAAAAGCAGATTGAAGAGCTACTGGATGACGATGGTCAGCTCAAGCTTCGCACACCGCTGAATATCTTCATCGGCGGGCAGATTCTTGACCGTGGCATCACCATTGCGAACCTGATTGGCTTCTATTACGGCCGCAAGCCCAACGTGTACCAACAAGACACGGTACTCCAACACTCACGCATGTTTGGCTTCCGCCCCAAGGCAGACTTAGCTGTCACCCGGTTCTATACCGAGCCCACCATCTATGCAGCGATGAAGCGCATGCATGAGTGTGACGTTGCGCTTCGAGCCGAAATCGCGAAGAACCCTGAGCAGGCCGTCGTATTTATCCAGAAGGACAAGTCGGGCAAAGTGATTCCGTGTAGCCCCAACAAGATCATGTTGTCGAACACGACCACATTGAAACCGTTCAAACGGATGCTACCTGTCGGTTTCCAGACCTTGTCGAAGACGAAACTTACGCCGATCACAGACAAGATCGACAAGCGGCTGGACAGCCTCAATCCCAACGAGGGCTTTGAAGCCCCTTTTCTGATTGAACTTGATGTTGCCTTGGCTTTGCTCGATCAAGTACAGCCTTCGTTAGAAATGTTTGAAGACGAGGGCTACACCTTCGATTGGGATGCGGCAAAGGCAGCGCTGACTTACCTGGCCGGTCTCTCGAAGAAATCTGAAAATCGCAACAAGGTTTGGTGTCTGGTGCGCAAGAATCGTAACCTCAAACGCACAGTTTCGGTCGGTAGTCACGCGCAATACGCGGATGCTCCGGACTCGACCAAGACAGAAGGTCGGCTCCGCCAGCAATACTCAATCGACCACCCCATGCTTATCCTGATCCGCCAGAATGGATCAGAAGAAGATGAATGGCGAGGCGCCCCGTTTTACTGGCCAATCATCTCAGCTCAAGAAAATGCTCAGACGACCATTTTTTCGCATGAGACGCAGAAGAATGCCGACGTACAAGAGAATGACCAATAAGTAATCCCGCCAATTCGAGTGAGACAGCGATGCGCCATAAGACGAAAGAAATGCTCCGCAACGCCTTGTTGGCGCAATTGGGGGGAGGTCAGTGTATATAACCTTGCGAATATCCGGCGGAAACGCGAAGAACGGAATCACACGATCCCAGACATTCCGCCAAGCAGCACTGACCGTTGGCCCCACGGCCCTTCGGCAAACGCATCGAGTTCCGCCTGTGCGGCTTCAGCACTCGGTGCCGTGTAAATCGGGCGAATCGCGGCGGCCAATGCCTTGCGGTCCTTCCAACTGGCGTAAGCGAGACTGTTGCGGATCAGATGGATGATGCAGGTTTGCAGGGTGGTCGCCGGGAATACTGCGCTCAGCGCCTCCGGCATGCCCTTGAGGCCGTCGGTCACTGTGATCAGAATGTCGTTGACGCCGCGCGTCTTGAGATCGTTGAAAACATTCATCCAGAACTTGGCGCCTTCGGTGTTCTCGATCCACAGCCCCAGAATCTCGCGCGTGCCGTCGGGCAGAACGCCCAGCGCCAGATGGACCGCCTTGTTGCGTACGACCGCATCCTCACGGATCTTCACTCGCAGTGCGTCGAAGTACACGACCGGATACATCTGCTCAAGCGGCCTGGCTTGCCAGTCGGTGACTTCGGCCATGACCTCGTCGGTAACCGAACTGATGAAATCGGGCGAGACCTCGGTGCCGTATTGCTCCTGCAGGAAGCCCTGAATCTCGCGCACGGTCATGCCCCGAGCGTACATGGCGACGATCTTGTCATCGAAGCCCGTGAAGCGCCGTTCGTGCTTTGGAATCAGCAACGGCTCGAAGCTGCCGTCACGGTCACGAGGTACCTCGATACGAATCGGACCATCCTCGGTCAGCACCGTCTTGGCGCCTTTGCCGTTGCGTTGATTGGTCGCGTTGGCTGGCTTGGCCGCCCCGGCGGGATAGCCGAGATGGTGGTTCATCTCGCCGCCCAAGGCCCGCTCGGTCAGCGCCTTCTTGAGCGCCAGCGTCGCGGCGTTAATGGCTTCGGTCGTCATCAGGGCATTGCCGAACTGCTCAAGCAGCTCGGCGGGGATCGTCGGCAGCTCTGCCAGCGGGGCTTTCGGTTTGCGAGGCATACGTTCTCCTTGGGAGCATGTTATGCCTTAAACACGAAATCTCCGACAGTCCCGCCACCACCGCGCTAAATCATTCCCACTCTAACATCAACAACAAGAAAAACTCATTTTTTGACAATGACTTGCAAAACGAAGATGGCATGATGCCATGAAAAATACCATGAAATAACGAGACCTTTAGTTCTCAGGCACCTATTTCCTGTAGCGCGACATCGCGTATCCAATCGGCAGGGGCTTGAATTGCCGTTTCTTTCCCTTTCGGCGTTGTTCGGCCCGAAGCTGCCGGTAGTCGATCTCGCCCATCACGTAGTAGTCGCTCACGCCGCCCTTCACTTGCACCACATCCCGGGCATAGTCTTGGGCCGCAGGCGCCCTGATCCGACTGTCGCCAAATTTGCGATTGTTTGCCTGTACGACGAAGGCATGCAGATCGCTAGCAGTTGACTCAACAAGGGCGGAAAAGGTCTTTGTGTCCGGGTTCCACTCCAGGGCGAACAATGCGTCTATCTCTCCTCGCAGCGAATTGCGATGCAAAATGTTTGTAAGGTCGCTGCAAATCAGCAGCGAAAAGTAGAAGTCGCGATGCCCGTAAAGTGTCGGCTTGGCTTTTGCGCCAGTTGGCTTGTAGAGAACCCCAGCCTTTCCCAGTAACTTCCTGAGCTCCTGTCTCTCGCCGTGTGCGGGCTCGAACTTGGGCTGAAGGACTACAACGCTGCTTGCATACCCGGGCCAGTAGGTTGTCAATGAAACGAGGCTATCGTTCCTCAGCTTCCTGGTCGTTCGATCACGGTGGTACTCTACACCTGCCAGCAACGATACACCGTTGGCAGCAAGCTTGCGCGCGGCACGAAGTGCCCATCGCAGTGGAATACTGAGTTCCGGCATCACGATGTAATCAGGTCGCTTTTGCTCCTTCAGTATTCGATTGATCAATCCATTGAAGGCAACATATCGGTTTGCGGACCTGTCCTGCTTCCCGCTCGCAGCTGCAGCCCATTGAGCATCCGACGTCTCCAGACTTGTTACCGCAACTCGAATACGCTCCCTCGGCCGCCCAGGGGCAATGAAGTGAACAGTTGGAGAGTCTTCATCATGTGGCGAAAACCCAATTGGTCCCGCAGTGACCACCTCTGCGCCACGAAGGAAACGGATGACACTCCTGAAGAGCGCTGGGTCAGACAGTACAGCTGGCGCCACGAGCCCGATTTCGTCGATGCGAAGCGGCCGGGTAGGAAATGCCAGGGCAGGCCAATGCGGAACTTTGAGATCGGTAGCTTTGAGCCGGAACCGTCGTATTGCACCAAGTCGCAGTTGCCGTCGCACCTCCAATTCGCGAGGGACCTTCGGCCCCTCCTCATCAACTTGCTGATGCTGGAACCAGTGTTCTTTGTATGGTCGGCGGCCCCAGTCCGAAAGCAGCACTTGGTTCACCAGAGAGTCGAGTGACCGAACGGTAGCTGGAACCCTGATACTAGAGCTCAGTAATTTGAGCTTCCGAAGTACGCCTAAGTACCCAGGACTCAACTTGGCAGAACTTAGGGTGCCTGCCTGTAGCCCCGCCTGCATCAAGGCAAATGCGTACTGCTGCATGCAGAGTTCGAATCCGGCTTTCTGATCCGCTTGGCCGAGAGAAGTTGTCGATTGAAGGAGAGTGGAAATCGCGGCAAGATCAAGAATTAACTTTTTGGCTTGCTGGTTATCACCGCAGCTCAACATCAAGCCAAAAACACGCGGGATATAGCCGAAGTAGTCAAAGAACCCAACGGGCGTTACCACGTGTCGACTTACGAGGCCATAGAACTCCTCACGTAGCGATTGCCATGAAATCGGTGCCAAGTCTGCTGCGTACGTTTCAATGTCACTGAGGAGAAGTGAAAAACCAAGTCGCCGCACTGAGACCACATCGGCCTTCCTTAAGGCATCAGCTTGCAATGCGGCATTTGGAGTTGCGAGTAAGGCCCGAGAGGCCATCGCAATTCCTGAATCAGGCACCGATGGCAACAACCTATATTCGCTTGACTGCTGCCGGATTTGGTCTCTGATGTGATGGACGAGGTCCGAGCCATGGGCGGACGAGAGCGCAAAAATCTTCTGTTTCGGACCTGCGAAAACAAGATCGGAGTCCTTCGCATATGGAAACTTTAGGGAAAGCGAATCAGGGCACCCAGCGCCCTTCTTCACCGACACGAGTGGGGAAAGTGCTTCTGCAATGCGCGCGGTTACCCGTTGAGCGCTGTGATCTTCACCTATCGAGTCCAACACCAAAAAAATGTCATCAACATATCGCCCGTAGTAGAGGGGCTTGAGGTTGGCCACAACTGCGCGATCAAAATCAGCCAACAGGATATTCGCGATGATTTTCGAAGCGGAAAGCCCAACCGGGATTGCGCCAGCTGGCCGATGGACATAGTCCGGTGTACTCTGATACCAAGTACTGATGGCCTCAAGCAGTCGCTCAGTGAATCGCTTCTCCGCTGACGTCAGTGCGATTCCTACTGATTCCAAGAAGGCTTTTCTCAGCAGGAATTTTGGCGAAACGCGGTGATAGAACTTTTCCACATCCATCGTAATGGCCAGAATGCTCTTTCCGACCTCAAGGGCACTGCCCATGGAAGACAGCCCACGCTCACGCCAATCTCGATACGCAGAGAAGTACGGAACAAATAATCCAGGGGTGGAGAGGTTTACTCCGTTAGCACTGATTCTTTCGTCGGGAAGCCCGCTGCTTGATCTCCTGAGCCGATTGCCGAAGGAGGTCTTTCGATCCAATGCAGCGTCAAACAGATGTCCTACGAAAATAATCCATAGAGCTGACACGATTTGAAAATCAACCGTCGGTCTAATTACGAGCCGAAGCGCGGCGCGAGCTCTCTCCCCTGACTCATTGAAGCGGTGTAGCCAGTCCTGCTTGGGATCAAGCGCCCGGAAGTGGCCATCATTGCTCGCGTCCCATGCACCGCAATCTACGGACTTCGGCAAGTAGGCGTGATCACCGATGAAATCAAGGTCTTTCGGCCATGTGCCGGGGCGTTCCAGAAGGCGCGATCGGAGCCGGCGGAGATTGGCATCTAGATTCTGTTCGTACCTTGTGAAAGCCAGCGCATGAAAGTGAGTGTTCTCATAAAATGCCTCTGCCTTCGCTTTCCGATAGGCGACATACAAATTTCCCAGACTAAACATCTCTGACTGCGACGCTGGCATATGCCTTCCTCCCTGAGGTTCACAAGCCATTCAGTAATGACTAAACCTCGGTCTAATTCTTTTCGCCTCTGTGGCGCACTGCAGGTTACTCAAATGCGAACCACGCCCGAACGGCGTGCTTTGCCAAGCACTGGGACACGCGACAAAACAGCTCTAGCCTCGTCATTTCACAAGCTCCATCAGCTTGCCGAAGCTATCCACCACGTCGTACTTGACCTGCTCCGGGGCGAATTTCTTGTTGATGTCGTCGAAGAACCTGCGGGCGCACTTGATCTTGGTTTTCTCAATCTCGCGCAACTCCATGCTGGACATGGAGCCCTTGGTCTCGGCCACGAAGTAGATGTGTTTGACCGCACCTTCCTTGAATGAAATGGCCCAGTCGGGGTTGTAGTCGCCCACTGGCGTGGGGATCAGGAACCCGCGTGGCAGCTTGGCGTAGACCACGACATCGCCGCTGGTGTCCAGTTCCTTCACGAACTGGCGTTCGATGTTGGAGTCGGTCAGCACGTAGTCGTAGATGTGCCGTTGCAGCTTGTCGCCGGCCTTGCTGAAGTCCTGCTTGGTCAGGCCAGCCGTGAAGATGTCGAGGTCGAACTTGTCTTCCACCGGGTCATAGGCCAAGTGCTCGATGATGACCGTGGCCTTCTGCTCGTTAATCAAGCGGATAGCCTCGGCGATGAAGCTCTCGGGGTTGGTCTTGAACTGCGCGAAGACCGCGACGTTCATGCCCTTAAGGATTTCAGCAATCGTGCGGCGGGTGAGCTGCGTGCCTTCGGCCAGCTTGCCGATCAGGTCGTACCTGACGGCCGAATGCACCGACAAGCGGTTGACTTCGGTTTCCGTGGCCTTGAGCTTGAACGCTTCGCCGGACTTGATGCCGTCATAGGTAACGGCCTCGGCCTGCTCGCCGCGCTGGATCGTGTACTGCAACGGGGTGACACGAAGGCCCGCGTCTTTGTCGTTGAGCACGGCCACGGCCTTCTGGACCAGCTCGGTCTCTGCGAAGCTGACGCTGTAGGCCGCCTTGCGGTTGATGCGGCTCCACAGGGCTTTGAACTCTTGCTTGTCGAAGTTGGCGTTGAGCGGGTTCTTCTTGGGGCGGCGGTCGTCGCCGATCTCTGGCAGTTGGCTGGCACTGAACACGCTGTCGATCAGCTGATAGACCTGGGTTGCATAAGGCTTCAGTTCTGGCGGCAGTTCGGCCAACACCTCCGCCTTCTTTGCGTCGTGATACGTGCCGGTGATGCGGTCGGCATCGTCGGTGTAGTCGTTCTTGAGAAGGTACTTGTAGATCTGCTTGGCCAGTTGCGGGGTGACTTCCACGTCGCCGGTGGCCGTCTTCAACACCTTGCCAGTGAAGAAGGCTTCATCGGCCACCTTCGGACGGGCAGACAGCGAGTCGCTGATGTCCTTCTGCAGCGCCGCAACGAAGTCCTTATAGCTCTCGCTGGCCACCACGGTGAGCACGTTCACGTCATGGACGATGGCTGGATGGTCCATGCGGTCGCCGTGCTGGTTGACGGACAGGCGCAGGCCCCGGCCGACTTCCTGACGGCGCGAGATGGTGTTGTCGCTGTGCTTGAGCGCGCAGATGACGAACACGTTCGGGTTGTCCCAGCCTTCGCGCAGTGCCGAGTGCGAGAAGATGAAGCGCACCGGCTCGTCCAGTGACAGCAGGCGCTCCTTGTTCTTCAGGATGAGGTCATAGGCCTCCACGTCGTTGGACAGGCCCGCGTTCTCGCCCCGCTTCTCGATGTCAGGATCAACGTCGCGCTTAGTCTTCTTGTCGATGGAGAAGTAGCCGCTGTGGGTCTTCTCGGCGGTGATGCCCTTCAGGTACTTGACGTAGGGCGTCTCGTCCAGGTCCAGCATCTCGTTGAGGTAGAGGTTGTATTCCTCTTCGAAGATGCGGGCGTATTCCCCTTTCTCGTCGGGCTGCGAGTAGTCGCGGTACTTGGCCACCTCGTCGATGAAGTACAGCGTCAGCACCTTCACGCCTTGCTGGAACAAGGCCTGCTCCTTGTCGAAGTGGGCCTTGATCGCCTCACGAAGCTGGATGCGGCGCAGTGCCGCCTCGGTCACGTCGCCGGTGGCATCACCCACCGTCAACTGCAGCCCGTTGGTGAAGCTCAAGGTGTCGGTGTTGGCATTGATGTCCGACACCACGAAGCCGTCGCGGTACTGATCCAGCCCGTTAGAAAAGCCGTCTGAAAAGAGGTTGTCGCCCTTGGACAGCTTCTTGACCACACGCTTGATGTTGCCGCCCGCCAGCTTCTGCTCAAACTCGACACGGGCCTCGGGCGGCTTCTTGCTCGAAATCTCGATGGATTGCAGGTACAGGTAGCCCGCAGTGCCCGCCAGGCCCTTCACCGCAATGCCGCGCACGGCGATCTTTTTCACCAGCTTCTGGTTGTAAGCGTCCAGCGCGTCCAGTCGGTGAATCTTGTTGTGCGTGGTCTTGTGCGTGGCGGAGTAGCGCAGCACCATCAAGGCCTTGAACTCCTCCAAGGACTTCAAGGTCTGTGCGCCTTCCATCTTCTGCGGCTCGTCCAGGATCAGGATGGGCCGGTTCGCGCTGATGACATCAATCGGGCGGCGCGACTGGAAGTCGTCCAGAACATCGTAGATGCGCAGGTTGTCTTTGCCTTTGGCATTGAACGCCTGCACGTTGATGACCATGACGTTGATGCCCGCATCCGACGAAAAGCTCTCCAGGTGGTGCAGCTGCTTGGAGTTGTAGATGAAGAAGCGCGCCTTCTTCTGGTAGGTCTCCAGGAAGTGCTCGGCGGTGATCTCCAGCGACTTGGCCACGCCTTCACGGATGGCGATGGTGGGCACGACGATGATGAACTTGCTCCAGCCATAGCGGCGGTTCAGCTCGAAGATCGTCTTGATGTAGCAGTAGGTCTTGCCCGTGCCGGTTTCCATCTCCACGTCGAGGTTGACGCGGGCGACCTTGTTCTTCACCAGAGTCTCGGACAAGGGCAGGTTCTGGCCGCGCTGCACCTGGTGGATGTTGTCCAGCAAAGCAAGGTCAGTCAGCGCCAGGTCTGCGTTCTTGAAGCCGGAGTCAGAAAACAAGTCTTCCGTGCCCGTCTTGGCTTGGCCGGGGTCGATGCGATAGGTGATGGCCTCCGCAGATGCGGGCGGCTGGCCCTTGAAGCAGTCCACCACGGCTTGCACCGCCGCAGTCTGGTACGCCTGGGTTTTGAACTTGAGTTTCATCGCCGGCCCTTCAAATGCACTTCACTTCAGTAGCAGGCGACAGCAGCTTGAAGATTTGCTCTACGTTGATCTTGACCGAGCTGTCTTTGAAACCTGCGTCGCGGAACACCACGCGCAGCGGCTGCACCTTGGCCAGCTCTTTCACGAAGTCTTCATCGACACCGCCGTGACCGTCGAAGCAGGCGGCCAGCGCATTGCTGTCCACGAAGTAAACGTCCTTTCCTTGGATGGTCTGCTTGGCGATAGGCAGAGCAAGGTCGACGCCCCAATCGAGCATCACTTGGAACAGCAGGTCTTCCGGCGTGCGGTCGGGTTTGATGTTGTCAGTTAGACCCATGAGCGTGCCTTGGTTCAAGGCATCGGGAGAATAGAAGACATCCGCCATGTTGGATGTGTCGATTTGGAGCAGCCGGAAGCCGACATCGCGCTTCCAATCATCGTGTCCACTGGAACTCAAGACCTCTTTGCCGCACCTGCGTAGTCGTTCAAGCGTGATTGCCGAGATAGTGGGGAAGCCTTTTCGGTGAGCTTCTGAGTCCTCACTACAGGATTCGGCGACTTGTACAGCGATGAACCGCCTGTTGATGCCGTCCTCCGCGTTGGCTGCCATTAGGGCATGCGCGGAAGTCCCTGAGCCAGCGAAAAAGTCAAGGAAGATGTCCCCGTCTTGCGCCGCAACCAAGTTGAGGATGCGTCGGATAAGTTTGGTGGGTTTAGGTGCATCGAAAGGGTTCTCGTCGTCGAACAAATCCTTGAGCTCTTTCGTCGCCTCACGGTTCTCTCCGGCGTAATCAAAAGGCCACCAAGTCCATGGCACCATGCCGTCTTCTCGCTCAGCCCAGAACTTTTTGCGCTGGGCCATGCCGTTTCCATCTTTGCCGAAGTAGATGCGGTTGTCCGCGACAAGCTCCTTAAACTTTTCCTGGGTCGTCGACCAACACCGACCAGCTGGCGGCATCAAGACCCGTCCACCCGGTGTAGTGATCGGATAGGTCAAGTTCGGCCGGATATTTGGTGCGTGGAAGGGGATGGGCAGCCAATCACCACGGGGGTCATTGTCACGGTTGGCGTAAGTTGCTCGCTGCTTCTCGTCGGCCTCGACGCGCTCGATCTTGGCCTTGCCGATATCCCGCGCGTAGACAAGCACGTATTCATGAGCGGAAGAGAACAGTCGTGCGTCATTCCTTCTGGTCAGTGTCTTCTGCCAAACAATGCAGGCTACAAAGTTTTCGCTACCGAATACCTCATCGCAGATGCTGCGCATTCGGGCCACTTCGTTGTCATCGATGGAAATGAAGATTAGCCCGTCGTCCTTAAGCAGATTGCGAGCGAGTTTGAGCCTGGGAAAAATCATGGACATCCAGTCCGAGTGAAAGCGCCCGTTGGCTTCTGAGTTGAGAACCAGACGATTGCGCTCCTCATCCACTTGACTGGACTTTGAGAAGTACTCAGCGGCACTACTCGCGAAGTCATCCTCGTAAACGAAGTCTCGTCCCGTGTTGTATGGCGGGTCGATGTAGATCAGCTTTACCTTTCCTAGGTAGGTCTCTTGCAGCAGTTTGAGAGCCTCCAAGTTGTCGCCCTCGATGAATAGGTTCTTCGTGGTGTCGAAATCCACACTTTCTCTGCGACAGGGGCGAAGAGTTTTTGCAATTGGTGCGTTGGCAGTCAACAAGGCCTCACGCTTGCCCGGCCAGTTGAGGTGATAGCGTTCCTGCGGGCCTTCAACAACCACATCAGAAAGCTCCTGCCGTAGTTGATCAAAATCGATTGCCAGCGTGGCGTTGCCATCCTCTCCCCTTGCCTCGGTCACGCAGCCTGGGAAAAGCTCGCGAAGGCGAGCAATGTTTTCCTGCGCGAGATTGAGCGAATGCATTTTGAGTTTGTCCATGTTTTTTCTCTGGTCACTGTGCTGCCGGTGCAAGGCGTCAGCGGCTCAATTGTTCAAGTTCGGTTTTGAGTTGTCGCAGCGTGGCGTTGATTTCCACTTTGCGATTGAATTGCTTCTCTTTGGCAAGGCGTGCCTCGGCCTTTGCAACTTCATTGGCCTTTGTCATCACTGCCTCTGTACGTGCAACTAAGTCGCGCAAAGGCTCTTGAGTTCTTGGAGCAATCGGCACCAATTGGTGCAGCAACTGCTCATAAAGCCCACCTAGGTCAAGGGCAAGCGGCAGTGGTGCGCGCTCAGAAGTAGCGGGCATCCATCCTGACTCGAAGTAGGCAGAAGAGACCCAGCTTGCCGCATCGGCTTCGCTGGGCCGCTTGTATGCAGCGACCACTTGTGTCTTTGCCTCGGCTCCTTGGCCCTGAGTCAATTCGAAGATGATCGGGAACTGCACCGCGCCGTCGATGCAACGGAGCACGTCATGGTGTAGCTCGGGGGTCTTCAGTTGGATTGCGAAGACTTGAATCTCTGGCACGCCTGGCTTTGCGGCCAGGTTGATCGTCTCTGGTGCCAGTTTGTAGCGCCAGACGATCTGCTCCACCTGTTCCACGAACAAGTCTTTCTGGCGAGCGTTCGCGCCGCTGTGCTCGTAGATCTTGTTCTTGGGCAGTACGCGACCAAACTCCGCTTGCTTGGGGTAGGCGAACAAGGCGCTCATCCCGCCTCCTGGATCACCAGGAAGGTGATGAGTTCGAAGTCGTCCAAGCCCGAGATGGTGTTGGTTAGCGCCGTGGTCTTGCCGCCGGTGAACAGGCTGTCCAGGTCCTTCTCTTCCTTCACCTCGATCATGGAGCGAATGGCCTTGCCCAGTAGGTCGGAGTACACCTGCATCTGTCGGCCCTCAGCCGTCTCTTCATTGAAGAGCTGGGTCGCTTGCGCGATGGGCTTGTCTTGGCCCTTGCAGCAGGTACGAGCCAAGTCCAGCAGGCGCTTCACCTCGGTGTGGTCGTGCACCACATGGCCAGCTCGGTCGATATAGACGAAGTAGTAAGGGTGCAGCCGGTTGTGCTGGTTGACGTTGACGCCCGTGTTGAGGTTTCGCAGCGTGAAGATGACGCCGGGGTGCAGGCCCATGGCGGGCTTGGCGGGTACCACGGCATGCATGCCGTTGGGCACGTTGCTCAGTTCGCCATGCTCCTTGACGTAGTTGAGCAAGTCCATGCGGAAGTCGTTGAGGCCGAGGTCGGTGATGGACACGCCGGTCTTCAGGTCTTCCAGCTCGATGACTTCCTCTTGCAGGCGGCGCAGCTGTTCCTTGCGGTATGACACGTCGTTGGCCTGGGTCGATAGCACGTTGTCGTCGCCGGTGGCCGTCACGTCCGCAATCATCATGCGGCTCTCCACCCTGTCTTTGAGGTTGATGTACTCGTCGAGGGTGATGTCGGGCCAGTAATTGACTAGCTGGATGCTGGTGTTGGGAGAACCGATGCGGTCCACGCGGCCAAACCGCTGGATGATGCGGACGGGGTTCCAGTGGATGTCGTAGTTGATGAGGTAGTCGCAGTCCTGAAGGTTTTGGCCCTCCGAGATGCAGTCCGTACCGATCAGCAAATCGACCTCCGCGGGCTCTCCAGGCAGCACCACAGCCTTCTCCTTGGAGCGCGGGGAGAACAGCGTCAGCAGCTCTTGGAAGTCGTAGCCTTTTTTCAGCGTGGACTTTGGCGCGCCCTTACCGGTCACTTTGGCAGTGTGCAAGCCATGGGCTTCTTGCAGCACGGGGGCGAGGTTGGCATAGAGGTAGTCGGCCGTGTCCGCAAAGGCGGTGAAGATCAGCACTTTTTTGTTGCCGGGGTTGATCGGGTTGGCGATCTTTTCCAGCAGGTGCGCTTTGAGGTGTTGGAGCTTGGCGTCGTCTTTTGGCGTGATCTTGTTCATCGAGGCCAACAGGGTGTCGATGAGTTCGAGGTCGCCCTTCAGGTCGCGCTCCCACGAAGGCAGGTCCATGTCGCCAAGGCTGATCTTGACCTTGCCCCCGATCTCTCCGGTTTCGTCATCGAGGATCGGCAGTTCGTCGTCGTCGCCTTCAAGGTTTGCCAAGACTTCGGTCAGATCACCCACGCTGGCCGACACGCCCGACTGGTTGAAGGCGGCGATCTTCGCCAGGGTGCCTTGGTGATTGCGGCGCAAGGCGTTCAAAGTCAGCCGGAATGATTCGACAGAGCTTTCCAGCCGCTTGAGCAAGTTCACCGTCATCAGGGCCTGGAGGCTCTTCTCGCGGTCGGCTTGCTTGAGGGTGCCTTTGCCGCCGACCTTGGTGTCGTAAGCCTCTTCGTACTTCTTGAGTCGGCTGGGCAGGATGTAGCTGACCGGTGCGTACACCGCCAGCTTCAGCAAGGACAGCTGGGCAAAGATGTCATTGAAGCCCATCACGTCCGTGCGTGCGGTCAGCGGGCTGTGATACGACAAGGGTTTGCGGCGCTCGGGGAATTGGCCGATGTCCTTGGTGTCGTAGAAGGTCTGGATGTGTTTGCGCGAGCGTGCAATGGTCACGCTGTCCAGCAGCTCGAAGAAGTCGAAGTCCAGCGAGTCGAGGATGGCGCGTGCAGTGCGCTCCTCGGGGGGCAGCTTGGCCCAGTTGTTGAACGCGGTCTGCGCGCCGCGAAAGATTTCTTCGACGCTCTTGGCCGCCTTGAGCTTCTTGCTGAGGATTTCAGAATCGCCTTCGTAGGCCAGCGCCAGCTGATTGCGCAGGTCGGCAAAGCGGTTGTTGACCGGGGTGGCTGACAGCATCAGCACCTTGGTCTTCACGCCCTCCTTGATGACCTTATTCATCAGCTTCTGGTAGCGCGTCTCCTTGTCCTTGTAGGCGTCGTTGTTGCGGAAGTTGTGGGACTCGTCGATGACCACGAGGTCATAGTTGCCCCAGTTGATCCGGTTCAGCGGGGTGCCGAAGGATTCGCCGCTGGTGCGGCTGAGGTCGGTGTGGCAAAGGACGTCGTAGTTGAAACGGTCCTTGGCGAAGATATTGGTCTTGAGGTTGCGGTTGTAGTTGAGCCAGTTGTCGGCCAACTTCTTGGGGCATAACACCAGGACGGACTTGTTCCGCAGCTCGTAGTACTTGACCACGGCCAGCGCCGTGAAGGTCTTGCCCAGGCCCACGCTGTCGGCCAGGATGCAGCCGCTGTAGGTTTCCAGCTTGTTGATGATGCCGGTGGCTGCGTCTCGCTGGTAGTTGAAGAGCTTCTTCCAGATCAGCGTGTCCTGATAGCCGGTGCGGTCGTTGGGGAGCACGTCCTCGTCGATCTCGTCCAGGAACTCGTTGAAGATGTTGTAGAGCATCAAAAAGTAGATGCTCTCGGGCGAGTTCTCCTGGTACACCGAAGCGATGTGCTCGCAAATCTGCGCAGTCACGTCCTCCAGCTTCTCGGGGGCGTTCCAAATCTGGTCGAACAAGCTGAGGTAGGTGGCGGCGAAGGCAGGCTCGTCCATCTTGTTGACGAGGTTGGATACGGCATTGCCTTGCTGGTAGCCGAGGTCCACAGCCGTGAAGCCATGGAGCGGCATGTAGGCGGTGTCCGCGCCGCTGGCCTGGACCACTGCGAAAGACTGCATGGGTGCCTTGGTGCGGTTGCTCTTGAACCGCGCCTTGCGGCGCATCCAGTCGGCGCATTCCTTGGCGATGGCACGCTGGGTCAGCTTGTTGCGCAGCTGAATCTCGAATTCGCTGCCGTACAGGCTGCGCTCGCGGTCGAGCTTGGGGATGTGGAATTCCTTGCGCTCTTTGCGAATCTTGTCGGTGACCTCGCTGGCCGTGAAAGTGGGAGAGGTGAAGATGAAGCTGAGTTCGTCGACCTTCTCCAGCTCGGCCTTCAAGGACTCGAAGGCGTATATCGAGAAGCACGAAGCGGCAATCTTCAGCCGTGACTTGGGCGCTAGCGTCGCCTTGAGGTCGTCACCCAGCAACCGGGTGATGTTGTCAATCAGTTCCACAGAAGGCCTGCCGTTTCAGTTGCCAGAAAATTACTTCTTTTTGTTATCATTTTTTCCGCCAGACACCGTTGAGACAGTCGCTTCTTGCTCTCGAGGAGCGACCTTATAAATGGTTGTCCGAGAGACCTTGTAGCGCTCCGCGATTTGGCCGACCGGAATGGTTGGGTCAGACATCAGGCGCTTGATCTCCCTAATTTGTCGTGCATCCAGCTTCGGCTTGCGTCCTCCAGAGCGGCCACGCGCCCGTGCAGCAAGCAAGCCTGCCTGTGTTCGCTCCCGAATCAGGTTGCGCTCGAACTCTGCCAATGCCGCGAACACATGGAAGACCAGCTTCCCGGCCGCGCTAGTGGTCTCGATCTTCTCGGTGATGCTCTCGAAGCCAATTCCTTTTTCCTCCAAGCCCGCGACGATCTGCACCAGGTCAGGCAGGCTACGCCCGAGCCTATCCAGTCTCCACACGACGAGGGTGTCCCCCGCTCGCAGCGCTTTCAGACAATGGTCAAGCTCCTGTCGAACAGCAGTCTTGCCACTCGCCGCCTCTTCGTAGATGGAACCAACCCCTGCCAGGCGCAGCGCGTCGCGCTGCAGGTCCAGGTTCTGGTCGTCTGTCGAAACGCGGGCATAGCCGATCCGTTGATTCATTGACAGTTGCCGGACGTTGAAAAATTGATGGGAATTTTAACAGATTTAGGGCTTACAGGCGGACAGTTAGTATGCAATTTGCTCGAGTCCGGAAAACCACCGTTTCATGGTCAAACTCGACCCGTCGTCGTCCTGCAGCTTAATGACAATTTGGCCCATGAGTGGAACGAAAGCTGAACACGCGGTGGCAGGCAGCATTCCGGCCGCGTCTCTGCACGGCTCCGCTCGCGTGATGTGTGGCAGGCCTTAACGTGGCACACAACCACGTGCTGCCATGGCCGCCGAATGACTATGTTGAACCCATGAGCGGTCATGCCAAGGCAGTTTGCTTCATTAACCGCGATGGGTCGAGAAGACGCATTCAAACATTCGTAGCTCGGCGAGCGGCTAATGTTCAGCAGCCCGTTTCGTGAACGACTTTCACAAAAGCCAAGCCACGCCCGCCCACGCAGCTACTCGACCACAACAGCCCGCACCCCAGCTTCGACATCGGCGACTCGAATATCGGTCGTCCGATCCCGCATCCGCCGCAGCGCAGCGGCGGCCAGCGTCTTTTCGATCACGGCGTCCGCATCCGCAATCGAGCGTCCCGTCACCCGCTCGGTGAGCAGGCTCACCACCTCAGACGAGACCTGCCAGCGATCTCCCAGCTTCTTGTCGAGCGCGGTGTAGACGTAGTCCGCCATCGCCTCGGGCCCCGGCACGTCGAAGACCACTTTCTCCTCGAACCGCCCGCCGCGCAGCGCCGCCGAGTCGATGCGCTCGTAGTAATTGGTGGCAGCGATGAACATCACATCCCGCATACGTCCGCCCGCACCGTCCATCGTGGTCAGGATCTTCTCGGTCAACATCCCGTAATTCGTCGCCCGCCGATCCTGCAGGATGCCATCGGCCTCATCGATGAAGACAATCGCCGGCCGAATGTCGCACGCTTCCCGGTACAGCTTGTCCCAGGCACCGGGGTCGGCAATGATCTGCGCCCCGGTGAGCTTCAGAAACGCCCAGCCGCTTGCCTTGGCCAGCGCCATCGCGGCTTGCGTCTTGCCCGTTCCCGGCGGGCCGGTAAAGATCAGCCCCCGCGGCAAGCTCGCGCCGAGCTGCTCCAGATCCTCGAGTTGCTCCATCTTGAAGGCCAGATCACATAGCAGATCCCGTGAAGCGTCGGGCAGGATGATCTCCTCGATCGCCTTGACGTTCTCCGGCAACTGACCCCGCCGGCCCTGCAACAAACGCATCGCCCGCATGCCGACCTCGAACGTGACGGGCCCCGCGAACAGGCCATCGCGTCGCATCTCGCGCAACTGGCCCCCCAGGGCGGACAGGCGCGCCGCGCTGAACCCCTCCCAGCGGCCCGCCAGCGCCTGGAGGGCCGACCGGTCGATGGCCTCCACCCCCAGCTCATCGCCAATGGCCCGGTACAGGAGCGCCAGACGTGCTTTGAGGTCCGGCGCCGGAATCTCGATCTTGAAGTCGAACCGTCCGTCACGCTTGCCGGCCGCATCGAGCGCGTCCAGCCAATTGGTGGCCGCCACCAGGATGACCCGGGAGCCACGTAGCGCGACGATCTCGGTGAGCATCACATTGGTCAGATCCCGGTCCATGGCGTGGGTCATATCGCCCCGGCTCTTGATGAACGAGTCGATCTCATCGATGAAGAGCACGCAGGTGCCGATCTTGCGCGCCGCAGCAAACACGGCCTTGACCTTCTGGGGTGTTTCGTTGATCCACTTCGAGGCAGCGTCGCCATAAGCGATCGACAGGAAGGGAATGCCCAACTGACCCGCCAGCGCTTCGGCAAAGAGCGTCTTGCCGTTGCCCGGCTCCCCGAAGAGCAGGATCCCGTTACGGGGCTTGCCCTGCGCCTCGATGATGTCCTGGGCCGCACCCCATAGGCGCTTCTTGGTCGAGCGCATGCCGACGACATCTGCAAAGGTATAGCGGCCCTGGCTCACGTTGTCACTGAAGTCATAGACGGGGGAGGCGGGTTGCGCGACTGGCTGGGCAACTGGCGGAGCGACGGGTTTCGCGGGTGGGGCCACAGGAGGTGCCGCAGGTGCTGGGCGCGGCACTGGGCCGGTGGGCGCCGCCGGCGTCACGGGTGTCTTGGGGGTGACGGGCTCAGGACGCTCCACGGGGGCCGAATGCTCAACCGGATTGGCCGGTGCGTAGAGAGCAGAAGCATCGGCAGCGCCGGCCATCGGCACCGACGGGCGAATCTTCATGACCACCGGAATCCAGACCTGGGTGCCGACGATCTCGATACGGGGCACGGCCGCGCTGCGGTGCAGGCGCCACAGTCGCCGGCTGGCATCGGCCAGGAGGAGTGCGGCCGGGATGCTGAAGAAGGATCGCTCCCAGACCAGGGGACCCAACCCCAGCCACAGCACCAGGAAGGCCGTCCAGGTCCAGCCGCGCACTCGCGGGTTCGGCAGCCAGATGAGGGCGGCTGCGGCAACGGTCGAGCCCAGCAGCGTAGCTTGCTGGAGCGCGCCGGCGTGAGCCACACCGGGCAGTTGAGTGAAGAGACTTGTCAGGCTGGCCAGTATGGCGAGAAGACGGATGCCCTGCAGGGGGCGAGCGTAACGTGGTTTCATGATGACCTCGGCTTTGTAGTTGTCGACGGAGGCGGAGCCTTGACGGCGTGGGCGCCTCCTGAGGTTCAGTGTCCAACCCGATGCGGCCAACGCAAGTTGGCCTCGGGCGTGGCACAACGCATCAAAATCAGCAGCGTTAGCGCACGACCTGACGCGCGCGCCGAACCGGCACACCAACGAGTCGGTGCGTACGGATCCGACGACGGTGGGTGCGCACCGGCTCGAAGCGACGGCGCTGGTCCTGCCGCCGCAGGCGGCGTTGGCGAGCCAGGGGCCGGGCCAGATCGGCACGCAGTCGACGGTGCCAGGCGGCGAGTGCCGCGACGGGAATCGCCGCATCGAGCGCGAGGGTGGTGTGGTCCTGAGTCAGTTGAACGACACGGCGGCCGTTGGGGCCGAAAACAAAGTGTTTGATGCGCATAGGGGCTCCAGTGAAAAGAGGAATCGGCAAGGGATCAGGCCAAGGCCTACTTGCGGCGTCGCAGCCACTGGAGCGCGGTGAGCAGGGGGCGGAAAAATTCGCGCAGGATCTGCCAGAGCTCGTCGAGCAGGGCCTGCCACCATTGGGGTTGTGGGTTCATCGCAAAGCGCTCCTGAAGTGAGAGGCAAGCTCGCCTGTGACGGCGGTCATGCCCCGAGATTGCGGAACCCAGTGGCTTCAGACGGAGGCAGGCAGGGGAGCGGCGACTTGGCGTCGTACTGTGAGACAACGTACAGACCGATCCACACCTGCCTGGGCATCGAAGCCACAGGGAAAATTCAGGATCTCATTGAGTTTTGCGAATGCAAGTCGAGCTGGCGGTGGCCTTAGATGGGGGCCCCAAGGGGATACGGCACCGGTCGCGAATTTATGGAAAAGGGCAGGGGGTTAATGGTCGATTTCCCCAACCGTCTGCTAATGCAAGCCTCAATGCTTCTCTGTGCTACCCCGACTCGGATGACCCTGTGACACCGAGACGTCGGAGCGCATCAGCAGCGCCAGGCGTTGCAGGTGTCTGCTGCGGCGAGCGCCAGTCAGCGGCGCTGCCAGGATTTCCAAGTCAAGTTTGCTAATTGATGGGCCTGAGCTGAAATTGAGACGTGAAATGTCCCGAGGCAGGAATATCCTTGAAGCGAAAGCTACGGAAGTCCCGCGCGCCGGCTGGTTTGTTAACGTTGTGTTGGGGAGTGTCGAGTCGCTCAGTTCCTCGACAGATGGAGAAACGAATGCCAATGCTTATCCACCACATTGACGCCATTGCCCGCCAGAAAGGACGAGATGTTGTGTTCGTGACATTTCCCGAATGCGACAGTTGGCTTGAGGAATCGCCTATCGACTATGCGCAATGTGCCGCCCGGGATGTCGTAATCACCTGGCTGGACGGCAATCGAATCGGTTGGTTGCCATGCGCCAAGTTTGCTGATGAGAATTTCATCGGGGCCTATACCGGGGACGTATACGTGGACGTGCCGTTTGACCCGGGCAACGAAGCATACAGACAGGTGAAAGAATTTTTGGAATACCCCGACGGGACTTCAAAAATCGAAGGCGCGAGGTTCTCGTATTTGCCTCTTGCGATCGCAATGACGAACAGTCACCACGACAAGCCCGGTTTCTGGGAAGAATGGGCAAAAGCCCGGTGAGAAGTCGACAACCGGCGGCCTTCCATTGTGGGCGTGGCAAACGATTTACCGCATCTCGGATTCGGTATCGCTGGTTGTGCACTGCGTGTTTCGTGTGTCGCACATCTAGCCTAGCAAAAGCAAGTTAGCCGGTGCGGGCGATATGAACGAAGGTTGAGCGCGGAACCATAAGCGGAGCTAATCAGCCTCGGCGAGATGCAGGGTGCATTGGCGAAGATGGGAGGAAAACATGGCGCTTTCAGTGCACGAAAAACTGAATCTGGCCGCAGACTGGTTACGCGCAGCGGACGGCCTGTTGGTGACGGCGGGCGCTGGCATGGGAGTTGATTCCGGCTTGCCGGACTTCCGGGGAAGGGCCGGCTTTTGGCGTGCATATCCAGTGCTTAAACCCGTCGGCATAAATTTCGAGGACATTGCATCGCCTGATGCCATGCGGCGGATGCCTACCCTTGCATGGGGGTTTTATGGGCATATGCTGGGGCTATACCGCAAGACAGAGCCGCACGACGGCTTCAATATCCTGCGGCATTGGGGCGAACGCATGGAGCACGGACTTTTCGTATTCACGAGCAACGTGGACGGGCACTTCCAGAAGGCCGGATACCCGGACGACAGAATTGTCGAATGTCATGGGTCTATCCACTTCCTGCAGTGTTTCAAGACCTGTAGCCGGAATATCTGGTCGGCGAACATGGTAGATCCCCAGGTAGACGCTAACTCATGCAGATTGCAAAGCGATATTCCGACCTGTCCCAAATGCGGAGCGATGGCGCGTCCAAATGTTTTAATGTTTGACGACTATGACTGGATCGATGACCGCACGGAACTTCAACAGGAGCGCATGGAGCGCTGGCTGTCAAGGGTTTCCAGACTGGTTGTCGTCGAGCTCGGTGCAGGCAAGGCCATTCCAACGGTTCGAATGCTGAGTGAGAAGAATGGGCCACGAATAATTCGCATAAATCCTCGAGACTTCGCTATTGCCTCATATCGGGGCGTCGGAATCCCCGGCAGGGCATTGGAAGTGCTTGGGATGTTGAATGCGTTGCTGGTGGCCGGATAGCCTCATTGAAAGTTGCAATTACTTAGATGTATTCACGCAGGGTAATATTCATACGGGCTACTGATGCCGCTGACGTGACGACCGGCGGTACTGGCCTTGATAGCCATGGCTATCGTTGTCGCCTGGGAGCCCGATACCTATATGGTGGTAGAGAGAACAGCCAGATGGAATGTCACTCTGCGCGGGGCGGATGTTTTAGAACAATGATTGCGTCTCTGTTGAGCGCCACGGTTCGCTGAGAACGTGGCCGCGTGCGCCAACTGCGTCTCGACCAAGGCGCATCGAGCATTATTTCTCCGCACCAGGCAACTGATCGTCATGCGAAGTGAATGGATTGATCTCAAAGGGCGCGTTCTGGTTGTTCTCTTGCACGGAGAACGGCTTGATCAGGAGGATTGTGGTGTCGTCAGCTGGATTCTCGATCGAACCGGAGGCCGCATGCAGGTAGTTCATCGGTGCGAGG
Source organism: Pandoraea thiooxydans (assembly GCF_001931675.1). Classification (NCBI taxonomy): domain Bacteria; kingdom Pseudomonadati; phylum Pseudomonadota; class Betaproteobacteria; order Burkholderiales; family Burkholderiaceae; genus Pandoraea; species Pandoraea thiooxydans. The sequence continues at coordinate 545,949 of NZ_CP014839.1, forward strand.
TCGATCATCAGCTTGCGTTTGATCTCGGCAATTTCCGCGGCGTCGAATTCGCGGCACAACAGATTTTCGAGCAGCTCCTGTTGACGCGGCTGGCCGAACGCGAGCCGGTACAGCGAGAGGATTTTCAGCAGTTCGTCGAGACGCGTGGCTTCGCGGCTCATCGGCAAGTACGGCACGAAACGCTCGATGCGGGCCTGCCCGACCGGCATGTGCCAATACGGTACTAGGTCGCTTGAACGCGGGTTTGCCGCGAGACCGCGCGCGGACTTCGCGTGCTCGAACCATGCCGCCCACACATCGCCGCCATCCGCGGCAACCGGCGTATTGGCGACGTATTCGGCGACACGGCGACGTACCACCAGCGACTTGTAGCGGTTCACGCGTCCTTCGCGCTGCTCCAGGTCGATTGGATTTGATGGCAGATTCCAGTGGACGACGCGCGAGCAATACAAGTGAAAATCCAGCCCCTCCTGGCCAATCGACGTGGAGTTCAGCATGAACGGCCAGAACGGCGAGTTGAATGCATCGCGCACATTGCTTATCCGCTCAACAGCCTGCTGGTCGGTGCTGCGCTGATTACTGATCGAAACCGCGTAGTGGCAGCGGAACCGGACTGCAACGCCATTGATGCGCTGCACCTGTGCCGTCACACCGCCCGCGCGCAAACGCGTTGTTTCGTTGAGCCGGGCCATTGCATCCGCCGCGTCGAGACCACTCGAGTGGAGCAGATGCAGATATTCGTCGAACATCGCCTGAAGATTGCCGCTTATGCAGTAATCCAACGCGGCCATCCAGAACGGAATTTTCCGGTCGCGCCGACTCTTCTTCAGGATGCGCCGTCCTTCCGGGTTGTTAAACACCTGAACGAAGTCGATTGCGCCGACGCCAGCGCGCCGCGCCAACTCGCGGTCGCCCTTGCCCCATATGCGCTCGAGGCTGGTTAGCACACTCACGGCAGGTCCGGCGATTGCCAGTTTCGCGAGAAAGCTGGGCAGATCGTCGGGCATCGGGCCGAGATCGAGTGCGGGCTCGTCGAGCCGCTCACGCAAGATGTCGATTACGTCGCGTCGGCCGGATGCGTCCGCCGACTGACCCGCATTACATCGAAAGTCATCGAGCCACTGCTCGCACGCGGCGCGTCGCGACAGTACGTTGCGGCCGGCATCTGCGCCGGTGGAGTCGGTCCAGTCGAGCAAGAGCGGCGCCAGCGCGTACCACAGATCGGGATGACGCGGCGCGGGCCCGGCGAAGCGTTGCAGCCGTTGCAAACCGTTCGCCAGTCGACTTTTCATTTCGTTGACGAGCGCTTCGGAACTCTTGCCTAACGCCTCGTCGCGCACCGGCGCGAGATCGCAGAGCGTCCTCGACGGATAGATGAAGCCCCAGGGCGCGAGCGTCTTCGTGTTGTCGAAGCGGATGATGTCGCCGGTCGGTCGATCCTCGAAATACTTGGCGTTGTCTCCCGCAGCGCGCAGCAAACGACGTTCGGCTTCATAGGAAATGAGACCGCTCAGCGCTCGCGGTGCGAGTAACAAGCTTGAGAACAGCAGCGTTTTCGTGAACTGTGCATTGACGGCGAATGGTCCTTCGTGCTTGTAGTAAGGTCGGCTCGGAGGAATCCACAGCAGCATTTCAGCGCCGTTTCCGAACACCGCTTTCGTCACTTCGCGCAACCTGGCGTGCGGCGCGTCTCTATCCAGCTTGACTGCATAGGCGTCCAGCTTGTCGCGCGGGATCCATGCCGCTTTGGCCCGGTTCAGCGCAGCTTTCACTTCGGGAACGTTCTTATGCGACTCGATGTGCGCTCGCAGCTTGTATTCGCCAAGAAACGAGAGCGGCCACGGAGCCGATTTATAGAACTCCATCAACGGCAAGTGATGGATGGTCGGCTGCACGTCGTGCAGAACCTGACCAACTCTGTCGAACGCGACGAATGCGTCGATCTCGGTGCGAGTGAACGTCGAACCGCACGGCAGATGGTTCGCGTGCGTAACGTTTTCGACACCGTTACCGATCGATGCGCGTTCGGTCCGGCATATGTAAGGACGCAGCGCGGACTCGACAGCATTCTTCGGCTGCCCGTCCAGGTCTGAGGGCCGTACCGACGGGTCGCGTAGGAGCAGTATCTCCTTGAGCAGTGCTTCGCGCGCCTTCGTGTACCTTTCCCATGGCGCGGCTTCGCCGCGCCCGATGAAGCGCAGCAGGTGCTGGAGCTGCTCGGCGTGCGCATCTTCCTCGTCGTCGATATGTGTGAGCGCCTTATACGGCGTGGCAGACAGGAGCAGGATCTTGCTAGCGCCATCGCGAGTCTCCTCGAACACCTTGTGGGCGATGATGCCGTCCTCACTGTCGTCGTTGCGGCCGAGCAGTTCCTTGAAACGCTGAAACTCGTCGAGGATGAACAGATCGGCTTCGAGATTGCCCGCGCACGCGTGCATGAACCGCAGACGCAACTCGGTGAGGATGCCGTTGAATGCCTTTGGACAAGCCGCTTTGTCGCGCGCATACAGCGTCGCGCAGCCGCGCAGCAGTTCGAACCAGTCGCCGTATTGTACGTTCGCCTTGTTGAGCTCGGCGAGGTCGTCGCGCGCTAGTGGTGCTATGTCGTTCAACGACGCATGAAACGCGTCGCGCACGCTGCGCACGATGCCGCCCTCGCGCGGCCAGCCGTCGTCATTGGGCCTCCACGAATCACACACTTCCTGCCGAAAGAAGTGCTCCAGCGCAACGAGGTCCGAGCCGCAGAGCTGCGGATGCTCGGCCAGCGCGCGGAAAATGATGTAGCGTTCCTTGGCATTGCCCTTGCCTCGGCGCTTCACTCCAAACGACGTCGCCGGCGTTAGCGTACACACCTCGATCAGCTTGCCGCGATCATCGTGATCGCGCGCGACGCCGAGTTCCGCGAGTCGCCAGAACGTCGGCGCCTGTACGTAGGTGGCCGCGTCCTTGTCCGAGAAGATAGCGAGTTTCCGGCGGTTTTCGTTGGCAAGCGTTTGATTCGAGCAGATGTAAGTCACGCGCAGCGGCCTCGCGGGTTCGTCGCCGTGCATCCTCAGATGGCGCAGCAGCATCCTGGCGATCACACCGCGCGCAACCACCGTCTTGCCGAGCCCGACCTCGTCGGCCACCAACAAGCGGGTCTGCTGTGCTTCGTCGAAGCGTTGCATCACCGCATCGACCGTCGCCCGCTGGAAATCGGTGAGCTTGGCGAAAGAGGCTGAGATCAATTCCCGTTTGCTGCTCATCGACGATTCCTTGCGAGAGGCGCGAAGTGGAGCCACAAATCGAAAAAGACTTTCGGCACAACCATCTTCAGCTTGTCCAACCGCTTGACGAGCTGGCCGACGCGTTCCAGATGCTCGGGATTGCGCGCCGCCGCCCGCATCAACTGTTCGAACAGCGCGTCGCTGCCGTCGAAGCCGAACAAGTCGGAGACTTCGTTGGCATGACGGTCGGCGTGCAACACCCGGCGTTTGTCGGGAGACGGATCCAGCAGCATGCGCACGTAGTTGAGGAACTTCTCAGGCGTGTCAACGAGTTCGCGCACCACGGCGTCCTCGCGATTGACGCCAGCCGGCAGGACTAGACGCGCCTGGATGACCAGCGATGCCTTGACGTCGCTGTCTTGCCCGCAGATTTGTAGCGGCACGAGCGCGCTCAACTGCGTCAGCGCGAGATCGTTCCATTCGACGCCGCTCAGCAGCGGCTTCCAGACGCCCAACCGGCTCAGCAGGCCAACATTCACGTGCAAGCCGTCCGGAACGTTAGACAGCGCGAAGTTCGTCGCCAGCACGAGACGATAGCGGCTGGTCTGGTCCCCGCGCGCTTCGAGCTTCCAGTCGGAGGCGATCAAGCGGTGCGCAAGCATGCGCAGCTTTTGGCGGTCCGACTCCTGTTCGCGGACGTCGAGCGGCGTGAACGTGTGCGGTACCACGAAATGGTTGCCTTCATCGCCGGTCCATTGCCGCAACAACACGTCAATGCCGACCTTCGCGTCGGCGCCGCTCAGTCGCAACATGAATTCGGTGTTGCGTGGTGTGTCCGCAAGCGATCCACCCAGTGCGGCAATCGTCGCGTTCGCCGAGCCGAGGTGCCAGTGCGCGGTCTGTCCGCTACGGCTCACGATCAGCTTCGCATGAAGATTCTGGCTGCGTGCGTGTTCCTCCTCGCGATGCTCCTCGCCATCGACAATGCGATCGTTCAGCGTGTAGCAGTCCCAGTCCGAGAGTGCCTGCTGCCCGAGCGCATCCAGCGAGTCGCTACGGCTCAGCAGCATGCGCCTACCTTTCACATCGCTGCCAAGCCAGTCGAGTGCCTTCTTCTCCGATGCATCGAGAAACGGCGACACTACAAGCAGATCGTCCTTCGCATCGCCGAAGTTCAGCGGAGTGCCAAAGCGATCGTCAGGTTCTGCGATGTGCGCACCGCCGCCAGGCAGCATGCGAGGGTCGCGGAACGGTTGCGGTGGCTGCCATTGCATGCGCCGCAGATCGCGGATCATCGATTTCAGCGGCTCGAAGCCTGATGCATATGGTTCCAGCGATTCGACGAACAACGCAAGCGCGTCGTCGCTGCGCGCCGACTCGCCCGATGGTTGGCCGTCGAGGCTTGCCGTCAAATCCCAACTGCGGTCGAACGTCAAGTTGCGGCTCATGACGAGCAGCCGGTATCTGCGCTCCGGGTCGGGTGTGGTTGATCTGCGCCAGTCTTTTCGCACGTAGCGTAGCAGCCATAGCTTCGGATGAAACGACGAAAATGCCGCGCTGCGCTCGCTGTCCTGCACGGTCGGCACGATTGGAGCGAGCATTGGCTCCAGCAGACCGAAGAGCCGGTTGAACTCCAGTGGCACGTGGATGTTGCCGTTCTGATAGAACACCTTCAGCTTGCCGCCCAGTTGGCTGATCGCGTCGAGCAGCGCGATTTTCTCACCGGCGAGCTCACCTTCGAGCGTGTTGCCGAGCACCAGCGACACGGGCAGCACCAGCAGTGCGTTGAGATCGATCGAATAGGTAGTTGCAATTGCAGCGTCGAGCTCATACGCGACGCCGCCGGTCTCGTCAGGCGGGGGAGGCCGCAGCAGGTGACCGTAGTCGCAGCGACTGGATGCGGGATTCAGCATGCGAGCCCCTCCCGAATGTCCGTGAGGATCTGCCTTGCCTGCGGCCAGCGATATTGCAGCGTAGAGATGCCGACCCACCCGGTGTCCGCGGGTAGCGAGCGTTGCAAGAGCGAACGGTTGCCCTTGTTGGCGTCCGCTTGTTCGCGCACCAGTGCATCGAGCCGTTCTGTGGGCGTGTTATCGGCGCTCATGGATTCGTGCCAACGCCGAATGAAGCGGCGTGTGTTGGTACTGACGCCAACCTGCAACGCGATGGACGGCGATAACCATTCGTCGACGGTCTTGGCATTAAAGAGATCGTCGTCTATCGCTTCGGCGCGCCAGTCGTCGAATTCCTGACTCAGCTCTTCGGCACGCTCAATCTGTTCGAGCTTCATCGCTATCAGATAGTTGAATCGCAGATGTGCGCCGAGAAATGCCTTGCTGAATCGGGCGGCATTGCGCGCGGTCGTACGGCAGATCTCGGACACTTGCGGTAACGCTTGAAGAGCGTGGCTGAGCGCTTCGAAATCTTCGGCGCCGAGTATTGTGCCGTCGCGAAACAGATCCGTGTTGATCAGTTGAGCTGGGACGCTGTGCTTTAGCGCTTCAACGTAACGGAGTTTGCTGTAGAGCAGTTCGGCTTCCGGGCGCGTCAGCCCGATCCGAATGTCTTCGTGCCAGTCGCGGCTGCGGCGCGGCACGGTGGCAACCAGGTGCCGGCGCTTCATCACATCGTCGTCTTCGCCGCTGTCGAACTCCGCGCTGTCGCACAGCAGACGGTCGGCCGTTTGCTGTTCGCTTGCGCTGCGGCAGAATTCGGCGATCGACAGCTCGGTATCGACGAGGCCGAACTTGCGCAGGCCGGTCCAGTATGCCGACGACGGCCGCCGCGAAGCTCCGCCCTTGCCGACCCGCTCTTTGCCGATGATGCCAACCGGAAACGGTTCGCCTCGTTCCGTCTGATCCGTCTCGTGATTGTGTACTAGCCGTTCGGCCAGATGGTCTTCCGATTCCTTCAGATACGACTCCAGAGAGCGGCGGCGCCGCTCCTTCGGCGTCAGCGCCCAATAGTCGGCGAAAATCTGCGGCACGGTGACAAAATATTTCGCCCGCGTCTGAATTGTCGAGAAGCCTGGGAAAAGACTATCGGAGAACGCGTCGCGCAACTGACCAATACCGAGTTCGTCGAGCGTGCCGGCTTCACTCAACAGCGCAAGGACGCCGTTCACCCTTTCGCGGTCGGTCGAAGAGAAATCAATCCATCCAACGCTGCTCAATACGCCTCCCGTGACAGATCGTTATTCAAGTTAAGACAGCTCGCTGGCCGATCCACTTATGGTCAATGCGGCGACGTAGCTGCATCGACGAAGAGGATCATGTCGTGGGTACTGACGCGCGTAACAAAGCACAAACCGGCCCAGACGATTACTCTTCCCAGCTACCGCAAATTTCTATGACCACTCGCTTTTATTGAATTCAATTTTCTTGCCCTGTAGCATTATCTCTGCTCTCAACCACCGTTACGTTGCGAAAGCATAGCCGTCGATGTTTGCGGTGGGAAATTGTAACTCTAGTTGTTGGGTATTGGGGACGGCCTATCGCGCTGTGCGGTGAAATCTCTGTAAATCTCGGGACAAGACGTGTGTACGGCGTTGATGCTGGATGCGGTCGGAACACCCGCACCAAGGTCTGGCTATTGCGCCGCCTACCGTAGTGTTCGTAGGCCGTCTTGGAGCTAGAGTGACCACATAGAGCTGCTATGAGCACCAGATCCTTGAGCGTGGGTGTGTCAGAAATTCCGTGTTCAAGGCAGGTTGAGTAATCACACGGAAGGCCGAACAAATCGATCCTGATAGAGGATAGCGAATTGGTTCATGGCAGCTTTCCAATCCTTGGTGGCGCGCCCCCAGTCGGCGGTGATATTTCGCAATGCCAGCCAGATGAGCTTCGTCGCGGCATCATCGGTCGGGAAATGCCCTCGCGTCTTGATGATCTTGCGCAGTTGCGAGTTGATATTCTCGATGGCGTTCGTAGTGTATATAACCTTGCGAATATCCGGCGGAAACGCGAAGAACGGAATCACACGATCCCGGACATTCCGCCAAGCAGCACTGACCGTTTGGAACCGTTGGCCCCACGGCCCTTCGGCAAACGCATCGAGCTCCGCCTGTGCGGCTTCGGCACTCGGTGCCGTGTAAATCGGGCGAATCGCGGCGGCCAATGCCTTGCGGTCCTTCCAACTGGCGTAAGCGAGACTGTTGCGGATCAGATGGACGATGCAGGTTTGCAGGGTGTCAAACGCAACGGCGGGGAGTGCGCGCAAGGCAGCTCGCGGGTACTGATGGTCGCCGTCGTCTTCGCCGGCGGAACCGTTGGGGCCGAGCCACTGCCGGACTTTGCCCTGTTGTCCACATTATCTTGACGATCGATGACGGCGCCGTCGAAGACACCACCCGGTTTCGCGTTGGTGTTTGTCAACTCATGTGCGATCTTGCTTCGACGTAACGCCCCATAAAATACGCGCTTGCCCAGGCGCAACCCAGCAGCACCAACGATATGGCGTTGAGCCAGTCGCTAGTCCACAGAAATGCCGCGATCCCGCCGAAGGCAATGGTAGGCAACAGGATGAGCGCGAGGATAAGTCCCAATATCCCCCATATTTCGCATATCGTGATGAAGTTGATGATCAGGTAACTGCCGGCGAAGACCAGCGTGATTACCAAGTACGCGATGGCCGCCATGCGGGTTGTTCGCCGAATGAATGCAAAGGGCGCGATGAGGATCGACGCCGCGAACGCGAGCGCGGAAAGCATCCACAAGCTGTTGACAATCCACAGCCCGATCAGAGCGAGCATATTCATGTGCGTTCTCCCGGCGCGCTCGAATCATCTTACCCATGCGAGTTCTAACTAAGCGGTGCCTGGCGCAGGATACCTTTACAGATGCTTTGATCTCTTCAGCGCCGGACATGTGAGAAATATTGCGGCAGCACCGGGCGCCGCTCCTGCAGGCAATACGCTTATGCGATCGGCGTGGCTCGTTGCCCACGAGCCCGCGTCGATTGAAAACACAGTCAATTTCGAATGCCAGTCGTTACAGCTAGCCGATCAGTCGGCTGCACCCCTTTCCCGTGTCACTGAAAGTCGGCCTTTTGCCCTTGGGCTTTCAGAATTGCATCGATCTTGGCCTCAAGGCGTAGGTTTGTGCACCCGATGAGATACGCGAGACAATAGATATTCACGAATGGGACGATGCAGAGGATGGTCCAACGAAATACAGGTCGACCTTTATCTTTCGCCAAATAGTGACCAACGATGCCGAATACCAAGGACATCAGCAGCAATGGAACGAATGACATAAGAGTAGCTTCCGGCGTCGTTTCCATACGATCTCCACTAACGATTTTCGTTTAGTTAAATGCGCCCGCCTTCAGATCATTTGATCTGCCCCGTTCACTAGTACCAGCCGGGTTCTAGCAAAGTCCAATTATGAGACTAACCCAAAAAACTGGGCCAAGCAAAAGTAGAAAAGTCCGGCATGATTCAACCGTGAAGCGGAAGAGGTCATGCCATGAAGAAGAGCAAGTTCACCGACGAGCAAATCGCATGCGCGTTGAAGCAGGCGGAGCTGGGTACGCCCGTAGCGGAGGTCTGCCGCAAGAGTACAGACTTACCGTGCGTAGCCTGAAAACACTGGTGACCGCGTTTTCGGACGTGGGCGACCACCTTAAAATCTGTGCCATAGTCAAAATAAAAAATAAACTAAATCAAAGGCTTAGTATTTTTTTGGCGAAGCTGCTATGGCACAGCGTTGCACACACAAACCTATGATTCGCTTACATTTTCAATCTTCATATGTATAGATTAATAGCCTATCGGGGGTTCGAATCCCCCTCTCTCCGCCACTTTCCCCATAAGGCTTTGCGGCCGATCGATTTTAGGCGCTGTGCCATAGGTCGTTCATCGCAACGGCTTTACCCGCTCGGGTTTGCGTCTTTAGAACTTTTCTGTGCACGCGGTGTGGGACGACTGCCGCAGCACGATGCCACAAAGCCCGCCATGTCGTAGTTCTTGTCAGCCCAAAGGTGATGAGCTTGTCGGCAACAAACGCCGCATCGGCGTGCATGTCGGTGCCGGCGGCGAGCTAGGCCATGCCGGCTATCGGTCAGCACATGCCCCTAATAGCAAAGCACTTCGCCGATGCCGCGACTCTTGCGAAACAAGCGGGCTTCGCTGTCCGTGCTCGATTCATGTGGCTCGTTGCTGCGTTTCTCGCCGTGCCAACTCTCGCGCTGGCGAGTGGTGCCCTCTGGCGATGTGTCGTCGTCCGACTGGTCTTTGCGCACGAAGCGCCTCTGTCACGCCCAAGCCGGAATCAGCGTGTCGTCCGTGCTGAAATGCTCGCCAGAGAGCAGACCGCGCGCGTGGTCTCAACCGTTTCGCTAAACAAACTGACGATGAGGTCATGAACCAGTAAACGGTCGAGGTTCTTGCTGAAGGTCGAGTGGTCCCACGTGCCATCGTCCATCGCCAAGCCGACGAACCAGCGGAACGGCATGTTGCAGGAGATTTGCTCCACCAGCATGCGTTCGCTGCGAATCGAATACATCACTTGCAGCAACACCGCATGAATCAGCTTCTCCGGTGCGATGCTTGGCCGCCCGCCTTTCGCTCCGCTCTCGTGCGTGCGCCTGGATGATGCGTGCGGGAGGTATTTCAACGGCCTGCTAGTGGTGCTGATGTCCGCACTTGCCTGAGGTGCATGGATCACCCGCCAGTTTTGCCAAAGCGTGGGCATGGCGCAGCACCTCGCGAACGTCCAGTGGTCCACCATGGCCCATATGAAAACGCTTGCCGCCACCGTCCACCATCCGAATCAGTTCACGCGATACAGTGGCGGGATCATCTTCGAACGGCGGGCGAATTGCCCGCCCCTTTCGGATCACACCACCGATAAGGATGCCTGAGGCGATCAGGTCGCCGACCATCATGTCCTGGGACGACAACTCCACGGCAATCGAGCCGGGCGTATGGCCGCCAGTGTGCCGCACGATGCCGTCAACCCCGAAGTCGAGCAGGTTCACCGTGTGGCCGTTGGTCATCATGATGTCCGGGACAAAGCCGTCGTATGGTTCATGCGGAACTGGCGTCTTGAGAAACAGCTTGCCGACCCAACTCGTCGTGCAATAAGTCATCGGCTCCTTGCGGCTGTAGAAATCCGCGTCGTCCCGATGCGCCAGAATGGGCGCGCCCGACAATGCGCGCACGCGTGCCGCGCTGCCGGCGTGATCGGTATGAGCATGGGTGACAACGATCAGCTTGATGTCGCGAAACGTCAGGCCGTGTTCGGCAAGAGCCTTGCCGATCTTGGCCTCCGATCCGGGAATGCCGGTGTCGATGAGTACGCAGCCTGCCTCGCTGCGGATCAGATGGGCGTTGACCATGCCGAAAGGCAAGATCGGAATGGCAATGATCTGGGTCTGAAACATGGGGATATCCTTAGAGATGCAGATGCCCGCCCGCCACATGCGGGTTATCGGGTAATGGGATCCTTGTCATTGCTGCCATGCCTCGCGTTCTCCGCTGCCAGCGATCAACGGCGTGGCAAAGTCCCGGATCAACGCTGACAGCTCGCCTGGCGCTTCCAGGGGCGAGAGATGGCCAATGCCCGGCAGAACGTGCAAAGTGGCGTGCGGTATGCGCGTCATCAACTCCTGCTGTAGCACCGTAGCTGGATCGACCCGGTCTTTTTCGCCTGAAATGACGAGGGTCGGAACGCGGATCAGTGTGGCTTGCGCGCTGATGTCTTCCTGGCTGGCGGCTAGCGGCCATGCCGCTTTGGCAGCGGGCGCTCCTTGCAGACTGTCCTGCACGACTGTTTCCAGATCGTCCGGCTGAAGAGGGCTGGCCGTCAGCATCTGCTGGACCGTGGCCAGGACGCTTTCCCGGCTGTCATAGGCCTTGACCATGCTTTGCCTGATTTCAAGCGGCAGGTTCATCGGCGATGGCGGTGACGGCGCCACCAGAACCAGTCCTGCCAGTCCGGCCGGGTGGCGCGACGCCAGTAGTTGTGCGACCTTGCCGCCCATCGAATGCCCCACCAGGATGTAACGGCCGAGGTCCAGGCCGTCGATCAGCCTTTGGGCATCATCGGCCAGCGTGTCCAGTGTATAAGCGCCAGATGGTTTGTCCGAGCGGCCCCAGCCACGATGATCGATCGCGATGCTGCGAAAAGCGGGCGTCAGGGCCTGCATCACATGGTGCCACGTGCGCGACGAACCACCCCAGTAGTGCAGGAATACGAGGGGCGGTGCGTTTGTCCCGAGATCCTCGACATGTAGTTTGACAGCGTTCGATAAGGTGTTCATTAAATTGCTCCTGGTGCCGACTGGCAGCACGGACGTCGCGGATGCGGTGATGTCAGGCGGCAGCCTGAAGGATGAAGTCGGTGACGACGGCGGGATGCGACAGCATCGGCACATGACTGGACGCAACACGCCTGATCGTCGCATTCATGCGCGCGGCCATGCGTTCCTGCTCCACACGCAGGATGGCCTGATCTTCCTCGCCAATCAGGTAGAAAGTTGGACGGCTGCGCCATGCGGCCTGTGTCAGTGTGCCGCCGAGCGCCGCGCCATTGATCGGGCCTTGCGTGGCATGGACCACCGTCTGCTCGACGGGATCGAGATCTTGTGCGAACAGGGTGGCGACGCCCTTGGGCGTGAGCGACAGGAAGCCTTGCGCGTCGGGCCTGATCTCGTCATTGAGCGGGGCTGCCTCGAACTGGGCGAAGAGCGATCCGGCGGACTCCCCCGCATCTGGCGCGAAGGCATCGATGTAGACCAGTCGTTTGACCTTGGCGGCGTTGCCGGCCTGGCCGATCACGGCACCGGCATAGCTGTGCCCCACCAGAACCACATCTCCCTGCACCAGCGCGATGGCACGTCCTACCGCCGCGACATCGGCCTCGAAGCTGGTGAGGGGGAGCTGAACGGCAGTGACACTCATACCCTTTGCGGCCAGCAGCGGAATGATCTTGGCCCAGCTGGAGCCATCGGCCCAGGCGCCATGTACGAGGATGACGTTAGAGATAGTCATAGTATTTCTCCTTGAAAATAGTGTGCGGTGAGGGAAAAGGTAGTTAGCCGTGCCAGCGCGAGCAACGGATGATGGAGCAGAAATTACCGCGGTGGAAATGCGGTTCCTTATCGGCGATCACATCTGCCTTGACGTTGCCGAATGTGGTATCGGGCTTATGCTTGGTGCCGTCGTAGAAGGCCTGGATGATGTCTTCCTTGAAGGCGGATGTACGTGGAAAGGCGGCGACCACGGCCTCGCGAATGTCGTCGGGATAGCGGTTATAGGTCAGGCCCAGCACGTCCATCTCGACGCCCGCAGTGGTCAGGGCGATTACCGGATGCATGAATTCCGGTACGCCCGGCGTGGTGTGCAGCGCGATGCCGGTCCATACCTTTTCAATGTCGGCAGGATCAAGCTTGTAGCTTTGCAGGAAGTCGCGGGCGGCATTCGCGCCATCGACTTCGAAACGCAGGTTGGCGCTGCTATGCGACGGCATCAGGCCAACATCGTGGAACATCGTTGCGGCGTAAAGCAGCTCCGGATTGAAGCTCAGCCCGCGTTGCTGTCCGGCGAGGGCGCCGAAAAAGTAGACTCGGCTCGAGTGGTTGAAGAGCAACTCGGTCTCGGTGTCGCGTACAAACTCGGTGATGGCGCGTGCCAATGAGCTGTCGGGGATGACGATGCCATTGATGGCCGGCGCTGCATGATGATGGTTGGTCAAAATATCTCTCCGCGCATGACTGACACGACCAGCAACCCTGCAAACGGGTTGTGCTGGCGGTCATTGCCGTTGGTTGAATGGTTGGTTGGGCTGGTTCTCGAAGAGGACCTTGTAGCCGGTCCAATCATCATCGCGGCTAACTGGTCTGGCAGCAATCTCATTGCACCGCCGAAAACTGCCAAGCGTGCGTGTTAAACTGCCAGTGGGGTTTCAGGCAGTTTGGCGTTCGGGCATCCGGATCATTTTTGGCACAAGGACATGCGCACTGATGGCAAACAGAGAGGTTGCAGTCGTCATTTTCGAGGGCGTTCAGGCGCTTGACGTAGCCGGTCCGCTTGATGTCTTCATGACGGCCAATGGCTTCTTGCCGGAAGAAGACCATTACCACTGCGTTCTGGTCGCGGGCAGCACACAGCGCTTGCGCAGTGCCAATGGAATGTGGATGGTCGCTGATCTGAGCTTCGCTCAGGCAGAGCGTGCTTTTCACACGGTTCTGGTGGCAGGAGGCCAGTGCCTTCCCGCAAGTGCACCCGATGATGCCATGTCGGCGTGGCTGAGACGATGGGGTGTTGCGGCCCAGCGTTATGGGTCGATTTGCACTGGCGCTTTTGCGCTGGGACATGCGGGGCTTCTCGACAACCGAACCGTCACGACTCATTGGCTTTGTTCGGAGCAGCTTGCAACGCAGTTCCCCGCAGCGCGGGTAGAGCATGACCGGATCTATGCGCGTGACGATCGTCTGGTGACGTCCGCCGGCGTGACGGCTGGTATTGACCTCAGCCTTGCTTTGGTTGGAGAAGATCACGGACCTGCGCTATCGCTTGCATGCGCCAAGGCACTCGTGGTCGTTGCGCAACGCCAGGGAGGCCAATCCCAATTCAGCCCGTTGCTAATCTCCGTCCGCGACCCGGAAACGCCGCTGGGAAAAGTGCAGACCTATGTCATGGAGCATGTCCGCGAGGCCTTTCCGGTTGAACGGCTCGCTGATATTGGCGGCGTAAGTCCGCGCAGTATTGCGCGTCTTTTCGTGAGTGAACTCGGTGTAACGCCGCATGAATATGTGGAAGGGGTACGCCTAGATCAGGCTCGCAACCTGCTGGAGTCCACGGAGGCCGCCCTGAAGACCGTCGCTTTCGACTGCGGTTTTACCAGTCCCGATCAAATGCGGAGCGCCTTTCAGCGGCGACTCAACGTCACACCGCAGCAATATCGAGGGAGTTTCAGAACCGCGTAAGTGAGGGTGTTGTTTTGCGCCGGAAACGCTTGCGCAACGAGGATCACATCCGTAGCTTCTGTGGCATGTTCCCGACCAGACGTTCATCGGGGGGCATAGAGAACCCAGATAGAGACTGACAAAGAGCGGTAGCGATCGCGTCAAGCAAGCGCTGGGCACCGCCGCAGACGTCGCAAGCGAGTTCGACCCAGGTCTTTCACGCCGTGTGCTGGCGTCTTATGGTGAACGAGGGGGCATCACCACAAGCAAGCCATACATATGCGCAGTTGACCTGCCCGCTTCGGTAGGGCCAACCGGCTTCTAGCAAAGTCCTTTCACTTACTCTCAAAGCCGCTTGGTACCCGGTAAGGTACGCTCCGTGCAAGTACCTCCAGGATTTGGGGAACTCGCGATTTTCGCTATTTCTGGTCTTCGGCACTATGCGATCCTCCGCCAAATCCGGCATCACTTCATCGAATTTTCCGTGGCTAGCTTCCACCCCCGATGCTTGCTCGACATGTTGGCGTAATACGATGATATGTTCGTCAGAACACATCCCGTGCTCAATGCCCACGGCTGGCGTTGCTTGCGCTTGACATGTCCCCGGCGGCGACCGGTTAGTTGCCGCAATTCATCTTCTAAAAGAAACATCGAGGTCGTCGATCGTTTGAATTTCGTATCGAATGGGAATCCTTTCAGCGTGGCTTCGCAGCTACGGCCCGGAGAGTGGAAAGATGGACGTCGAGACGATGTGCCTTGCCGGCACGTCACCTCAGCGCGATGCTTATTGGGGTGTCATCTGGTCCGGTCGGTGGGCTTTACAGCACCGCGCCCGCAGTTACCGGATCCCGCCACGTATCGATCAACGTCTGCCGAAGCATCGGTATGGCCTGATCGAGCAGCGGACTTCTCGGCCGCTGAGCCGAGGTGGCCGTCCACAAAGTTGTCTGTAGCGGAGGCGTTCCGATTGGCCGCGCGTCGAATATGTCGTACTGTCCCATCGACGCGAGCGCCTTCAGGGAGAGCACGGCGTACAGACCCTCGTCGCGGACCAGATTTAGGATCGCGGGAATGCTCTCGATTTCCAGCGCGACGTTGGGCTTGAGCGAAACCTGAGCCATGACGTTTTCCACCAGCACGCGGATTGCATGTGGGCGGCTCGGCATGACCAACTGACATTCCGCCAGCGTCGTCAATTCCACAGGTTCCGGTGTGCCTACCATGCCGTCACGCATCGAGCGCCGGGATATCAGATAGAGCGCTTCGCTCAGAATGGGCAGCAGGTCAATGGCTGGCGATGTCGCGGCAGTATAGAGCACGGCGCAGTCTGCGCGGCCCGTCGCAAGCCATTCTTGGCCATAGGCGGACAGCCCCTCCAGGATGCAGAGTCTGGCTTTCGGAAACTGTCGGTGAAATTGGCGTACGAGCGGCGTGGTCAGCGCCGAGCTCACGCTTGGCGGCAACGCGACGACAAGTCGTCCGCTAGGCTCGTCGCGTCCATCTTCCATGTCGGACTGAATGCGCTCGGCCTGGGCAAGAAGACTCCGGCCGTGATCGAGCAGCCGTTTGCCTGGCTCGGTCAGCGTCACGCCCCGTCCGTTGCGTTCAAGTAAAGCCTGACGGAATTCCAGTTCAAGCGCGCGCACTTGGCGGCTCAGCACTGGCTGAGCGATCGACAGGAAGCTTGCCGCCCGCGTGAAACTGCCTAGTTCGGCGACATGCACGAAGTATTCGATTTGGCGCAAATCCATACACACCTCTGAAATGCAATTAATGCATATCTAATATGTCTGAATTGACATTGTGTACTATCTGAATTTGGAAAACAATGGGAAATACCAAGCCGAATTAGGGGGACATACATGCAACACCCGATTCCCTGCCTGTTTATGAGGGGTGGGACCTCGCGCGGTCCATTCTTCAAGGCGGATGATTTACCCGCCGACACGGCGGTGCGCGACCGGATATTGCTCGAAGTCGTCGGTTCGCCCGATCCGCGGCAAATCGACGGTCTGGGCGGCGCCCATCCTCTGACCAGCAAGGCCGGTATCGTGAGCCGCAGTGCGAAGCCAGGCATCGACCTCGAATTCCTGTTCGCGCAATTGCAGCCGACCTCGGACAAGGTCGATACGACGCCGAACTGCGGCAACATGCTGGCCGCCGTGGTGCCGTTTGCGCTGGAGACTGGTTTAATCGCGGCGCAGGGCTCCTCGACCACGGCTCGCGTGCTGACGCTGAACACTGGAATGGCCTGTGACGTGACCGTCGATACGCCGCATGGATACCCGGAGTATGAGGGCACCGCGCGGATCGATGGAGTGCCGGGTACGGCATCGCCCGTGCGCATCAATTTTCTCGACACGGCGGGGTCGGTCTGCTCCTCGCTGTTGCCGACTAGCCGGGTGCGAGATCGCGTCGAGATGGGCGAGGGGCAGGTATTGGAGGTGACCTGTATCGACAACGGCATGCCGATGGTGCTTGTCCATGCACAGGCCTTGGGGCGTTCGGGCGACGAAGCGGTCGATGAGCTAAACCGGGATGCCGAACTCAAAGCGGTACTCGAAGCGCTCCGGCTGCGGTGCGGTGAACTGATGGGGCTGGGTGACGTCACTGCGAAAAATTACCCGAAGATGTGTCTAGTCTCGCGGCCGCGGGCTGGCGGCGCCATCTCGACGCGCTGTTTCATTCCGCACATGTGTCACAACGCGATCGGTGTACTTGCCGCGGTCACCGTGGCGACCGCTTGCGTGCTCGCAGGCAGTGTCGCACACGAGGTCGCCCAGGAGAGTGAAGGCAAAGTCAAGTCGATATCGATTGAGCATCCTTCCGGTGAGTTCAATGTCGAGTTGGAAATAGATCCAGGCGATCCGCAGATTGTGCGTCGTGCAGCGCTGCTCAGAACCGCGCGATTGATCATGCGCGGTGAAGTGATGGTGAGGACGCGGGACTTCGATAACTGGAGAAAGCGATGATTATCGATTGCCATGGACACTACACGACGGCCCCGGCCGCGCTGGATGCATGGAGAAAGCAGCAAATCGCCGGTCTTACCGATCCGGGCCGCGCGCCGCGGGCGAGCGATCTGCGGATTAGCGACGACGAACTGCGGGCATCGATCTCCGGAAACCAATTGAAGCAGATGCTCGAACGCGGCATCGACCTGACCATCTTTTCGCCGCGCGCGAGTTTCATGGCCCATCACATCGGCGATCTGGAGACGAGCCGGACGTGGGCAGCCATCTGCAACGAGCTGTGCTGCCGGGTCGCCGAGCTGTTTCCTGAGCACTTCATCGGCGCGGCCATGCTGCCGCAGTCACTCGGCGCCGACCCGAAGACCTGCGTCCCTGAACTCGAGCGCTGCGTCAACGAATATGGTTTCGTCGCCGTCAATCTGAACCCCGATCCGTCGGGAGGCCACTGGAAGTCGCCGCCGCTGTCGGATCGGCACTGGTATCCGCTCTACGAGAAGATGGTCGAGTACGACATCCCGGCAATGGTGCACGTCTCGACGAGCTGCAACGCATGCTTCCATACGACGGGAGCTCATTATCTGAACGCCGACACCACTGCGTTCATGCAGTGCCTTACGTCAGATCTGTTCCGCGATTTTCCGACGCTGCGCTTTGTGATTCCGCACGGCGGTGGTGCGGTGCCATATCACTGGGGCCGCTTCCGCGGTCTTGCGCAGGCGCTCGATCGTCCGCCACTCGAAACGCATCTGCTGAAGAACGTGTTCTTCGATACTTGCGTCTATCACCAGGCGGGCGTCGATTTGCTGACCAAGGTTATCCCGGTCGACAACATTCTGTTCGCCAGCGAGATGATTGGCGCAGTGCGCGGCATCGATCCGCAGACCGGCTTTCATTTCGACGATACGCGCCGCTACATCGATGCGGCCGCGAGCCTCAAGAAAGAAGATCGACAAAAGATCTACGAAACCAACGCGAGACGCGTCTATCCGCGCCTTGATGCCGCACTAAGGGCGAGAACGGAGATACTGGCATGAACGGGAGCGACGTGACGACAGGGCAAATTGGCGTGGTAAAGCGCGGTATCGTGCGCGCCAATGCGGGAGCGGTGGAGCGGCTAGGCCCGCAGGGCGTAGCGACGGTACACGAGGCGATGGGTCGCACTGGCCTGATGAAGCCCTACATGCGGCCGGTTTATGCAGGCGCACGGTTGTGCGGGCCGGCGGTGACGGTACTCCTGCACCCCGGCGACAACTGGATGCTGCATGTCGCAGCGGAACAAATTCGTCCGGGCGATGTCGTGGTAGCCGCAGTTACGGCGGATTGCACCGATGGCTTTTTCGGCGAACTGCTAGCGACGAGCTTCCGGGCTCGCGGCGCGGCGGGACTCGTAATCGACGGCGGCTGCCGGGACGTGGCGGAATTGCAGGCAATGGACTTTCCTGTGTTTTCCCGGGCGATCAGCGCGAAAGGAACGATCAAAGCAACCGCCGGATCGGTCAATGTGCCGGTGATTTGCGCGGGCGCACTCGTGCATCCGGGGGACGTGATCATTGCCGATGCCGACGGCGTGGCGGTGGTTCCGGCCGCACACGCAATGTGCGTGGCAGAAGCGTCGGCTGTGCGAACGGCGAACGAGGAGGAAAAGCGTCGCAAGCTCGCTGCCGGCCAGCTTGGTCTCGACATGTACGGCATGCGAGACGCGCTTGAGCGCGCGGGCCTGAAATACGTCGACTGAGATATGTTGGTCGAGCCGGCGGCGGGCAAGCGGTCCGGCGTAGTGAATCGCATTGTTGGAGCACAAAGAAATGGAATTCCAGAAGAGTCCAGGCTGGCTAGACTGGTGCGCGAACCCTTCGCGCCCAGTTTTCCAGCTGCCACGGGGCGCCGTCGATTCGCATTGCCATGTGTTCGGGCCGGGCGGAGTCTTTCCTTATGCGCCTGAGCGCAAGTACACGCCTTGCGATGCCAGCTCGGCGCAACTTTTCGCGTTGCGCGATCATCTTGGCGTCGAGCGCAACGTCATTGTCCAGGCCACCTGTCACGGTGCAGACAACCGCGCACTTGTCGACGCATGTTTGCGTTCGGAGGGCCGTGCACGCGGCGTCGCGTCTGTGCGGCGCGACATCACGGACCAGGCGTTGGGCGAGCTGCACGATGCGGGAATTCGCGGCGTACGTTTCAACTTCGTGCGCCGGTTAGTCGATTTCACGCCGAAGGACGAACTGGACGAGATCGCCCGCCGTGTGGCCGAGCTGGGCTGGCATGTCGTCGTGTACTTCGAGGCCGCCGATCTGCCGGAGCTGTGGCCATTTTTCAGCAATCTTCCAACCATCGTCGTCGTCGATCACATGGGTAGGCCGGACGTATCGAAGCCGGTCGACGGTGCGGAGTTCGACCTGTTCATAAAATTCATGCGCGAGCATGACAACGTATGGTCGAAAGTCAGTTGTCCGGAGCGCCTGAGTTTAACGGGTCCTAGGGCGCAGTTCGGTGAGGCAAGTCCTTATCGCGACGTCGTACCGTATGCATGGCGCATCGTCGAGACATTTCCGGATCGCGTACTGTGGGGGACGGACTGGCCGCACCCGAATCTCAAGGATCACATGCCTGACGATGGTGGGCTCGTCGATTTCATTCCGCATATTGCCCCCACTGTCGATCTGCAGCAGCGTCTTCTCGTCGACAATCCGATGCGTCTTTATTGGGAGGATTGATGTCGGCAAATCGCACTCGCGACTACGACGATATTCCGGGCACGTATGTCTTTGACGGGGCACGTTGCCGCGAAGGCTACGCGCTTAACATGTTCTGTAAGTCGCTCGATGTCGCCTCTAACCGGGATGCTTTTCGCAGCGACCCAGATGGTTATCCGCGGCGTTTCGGCTTGACCCCGGCGCAGTACGAGGCTATTGCCGCTCGCGACTGGCTGGGTATGTTGCGACTTGGTGGCAATATCTACTACACCTTCAAGCTCGCTATCTTCGATGGATTGAGCATGCAACACGTAGGTGCCGCCATGTCGGCCGAAGCGCTCGACGTCGAGGGATTCCGCGCGATGATGGCCGCAGGTGGACGTCCGATCGTCGGCAATCGCAGCATAGTGGAGCAACGTCATGGCTAGAATCGTTGCAGGGATAGGAACGTCGCACGTTCCGGCGATCGGAGCTGCGATCGATCACGGCAAGACAGCCGACCCATATTGGCGTCCGCTCTTCGAGGGTGTTGCGCCAGCACGGGAGTGGCTCGCTGCGATCGCCCCCGACATTGCTATCGTGATTTACAACGATCATGCATCGAGGTTCGCACTTGACGTCACACCGACGTTCGCGCTCGGCATGGCCGAAACGTTTGCACCGCACGACGAAGGTTACGGCCCGCGGGCCGTCCCGGTCTGCGAGGGGAATCCTGAGTTTGCCTGGCATCTCGCGGAATCCCTCATCCTGAAGGATGGCTTTGATCTGGCGATGGTCAGCGAGATGACGGTCGACCACGGCTTGACTGTACCGCTCTCGCTGCTGTTCGGACAGCCGACACGCTGGCCTTGCCAAGTGATTCCGCTCTGCGTGAACGTCATCCAATATCCTCAACCAACGGCGCAGCGATGCCATCAACTCGGTCAGGCGTTGCGGCGGGCGATCGATTCCTACGCGCCGGACGCAAAGGTCGCGGTATTCGGCACCGGAGGCATGTCGCATCAACTGCAGGGCGAGCGGGCGGGGCTGATCAATCCAGATTACGACCGGATGTGGCTGGATCGGATGGAAACTGATCCTGGCTCGCTTGCCGTAATCGGTCATGCTGAGTTGCTACGCGAAGCCGGCTCGGAAGGGCTGGAGATCATCATGTGGCTGATCATGCGCGGCGCGCTCGACGAGGCCGTGCGGCGCGTTCATCGCTTTTATCATGTACCGGCCTCGAACACGGCCTACGGGTTGCTTGCGCTGGAAAACGCATGACGAAGATCCTGAGCGTGGCACAGGTCGATGCGGGTAGGATCGGCGAGCGGAATCATCTCGAAGCACTTTTTGGTGACTGACGGGGCCCGCACGCTCGCCACCCGCGATGGGGCGCGCGCAGTTGTATTCCCTTGCGACGCATCATGTCATCCAGGTGGTGTGCCGGGAAGTGACTCGACAGAACACTGGAAGCGGCCATGGAGAGACTGCCGCCATGTTCTCGGCTGGCGGACGAACGCGAACGTGGGCTCGCGGCGCCTGATGTGGATGCTGCTCAATGACAGGCGCGGGAGCCTCGCCCCCTCAAGATGCGGTGGGCAGCCTCATGGAGCCTGCAGTGACCTATGTGCCGCGTGCCTTGGTCCGCTTACGCGTGCCTGAACCGGGGTCTTCCGACCGCTGCCCGATGGCCGTTTCGACTTCCCTTTCGTAGCGCTTCAACTCTTCGAGCACGACTTCTCGCACGACGGCCGTGCTTTGCGCGATCAACGCGTCATGGCCTGTGCGCGCAGGCGTAACGATTGCCAGATCGCACTCGATACCGGAGTCCGCGATGCGGTGCAGACGCAGTTCCGAATCGCCGATGCATGGCTGCACGCCGCTGAGTGGAACGACAGAGTAGCCGTAGCCGTGGCGGATCATGTCGAGGATCGCGGTTAAATTTTCGATCTCATGCACGACCTGCGCGCTCAGTCGGCGCTCCGCCAGCGCGGCGGCGAGTACCCCGTGGACGACGTTTGTTTTTCCGGCGATGACGAGCGGCAGCGCGGGCAGCGCATCGAGCGGGATCTCGCGCGGCGGTACCTGTCCTTCGCGTATGGCCAGGGGACCCGAGACGAGATAGAAGCGCTCGTTCGTGAGCGGCTGGATATCTACGGCGCCGCTCGTGGCTGGGTGGTAGACGACGGCGGCGTCGAGTTTGCCACTGCCGACGAGTTCCGCGAGATTGGCCGACGTGCCGTCGACTGTGCGCAGAACCACTTCGGGCAGTCTTGCGCGAAATGCCTGGATCAACGGCACCACGACCGTGCGCGCCAGCGAGGGCGCAAGCCCGAGGACGAAGCCTCCTTGAACCGGACCGTCCTCCCCTTTCGCGGCCCGCTCGGCTATGGCGACTTGCCGGAGCACCCTCGGGACCTCGTCGAGCAGGCGCCGGCCCGCTTCGGTCAGCACGAGCCCGCGACCGTTTCGCCTGAAGAGTTCTGTGCCAAGTTCTGCCTCGAGTTGCGCGACCTGTCTGCTCAGTGCCGCCTGGGTTACGCCTAGGATGCTGGCCGCTCGGGTGAGGTTGCCCACCTCGGCGATACGGGTGAAGTGCTGCAGCTGTTTAATTTCCATGAAGTATTAGTTGCTTAATTAACATATCAGATATGCATAATTAACGATTTATTGTTATCGGATATTAGCATAAAGTAATTCTCAAAGGGCGGCAAACGATCCTTCGAAGCCTGTCTTCATGCGTGCCGTGGCTGCCACGTCTGCGTTTATACGCTTTTTGCGGGCCTCTGAGGCCCTAAATCAATTACAGGAGACTACATGAACGCTCCCGCGCACCCCGTGACGTTCAAGGCGACCCCGCGCGGCGCCGATCGCTACCAATATCTTACCCAGACCGATGCCGGCACGCCGGCAGGCGAATTGATGCGTCGTTACTGGCAGCCGGTTGCGCTAATCGATTCGCTGCCGCAAGGGGCTGCCCCGCAGCCGGTGCGGATTCTCGGCGAAGACCTGATCCTGTTTCGCGACGACGACGGCCGAGTCGGTCTGATCGACCGCAAGTGCGCGCACCGCTGTACCGATCTCGCGCTGGGCCGCATCGAGGACGGTGGCATCCGGTGTCCTTATCACGGCTGGCTGTTCGACGTCGAAGGCCGCTGCCTGAGCCAGCCTGCCGAAGCGTCGGCGACGGCAAAGGACAGAATTCGCATGAAGTCGTATCCGCTGCATGAAGCAGCGGGCGCCTTCTGGGCCTACATGGGACCGGGCGAGCCGCCGCTTTTTCCAAACTACCCGGCACTGGTCGGCGGGTCCGAGCACTGCTATACGACGCGCTGGTTCGGCGACTGCAACTGGCTGCAAGCGAGCGAGGGCAACATCGATCCAGTGCATACGTCCTATCTTCACCAGTTGGAACTATCTTCGGACGATATGAAAGCGCGCTGGGGAGTGTTCTCGAATCAGGCGCGTCCGGAACTGGCGATCGAGGACACGCGTTTCGGCGTGCGACTCTACACGCAACGCAAGATCGATGACGAGCGTTCGTCGCTGCGCGTTACGAACTTCGTAATGCCGAATGCGTGCGCGGTCGGCGGGTTCGAGGGCTATCTTGGCGAGGGTGGACTGACAATGCTGTGGGATGTGCCCATCGACGATCGTCACCACTGGCGCTGGGAATTTATCTTTCATCGCAGCGGCGAGCTCGACAAGGCCGCGCTGGAAAAACAATACCAGTCGGAGAAGCAGGAAGGCGACCGCATGTGGCGCACGTGGGAGAACCTCTATTCCCAGGATCGCGAATCGATGAAGGGCAAGGCGTATCTCGGTCTCGGCGAGTGCTTCTCCGTGCACGACATCGCCATCACCCAGTCGCAAGGAACGATTCACGAACAGACGAACGAGCATTTGTCGTCGTCGGATATCGCGATTGTGCGCGCACGTCGGATGTTGGATGAAGCGGCACAAGCGGTCGCACAGGGCAGCGATCCTCGCGGCGTGGTGCGCAGCGAAAAGGACAACAACTTCCGGGATATGGTTGTCGCGACTGGCGAGATCCGCTGCAGCGAATCCAAGGAGGTCTGGTGTGCGGCTTACGCGGCCAGCGACGACCTGTTCAGACCGCAACGGTCTGCAACCTGAAACGATGCCACGCGTCCGACGTCAAGACGCTGGCTGTCACTTTCTGTCTGAGTTGATCTGTTCATGAGTGCCATTTCTGTACGAGTTGTTGCCGCCGAAGCTATCGCCGAAGGCATTCGCCGCTTGCGCCTAGTACCCTGCGACGCTGCTGCCCTGCCCACGTGGGAGCCCGGTTCACACATCGACCTGCATCTGGGTGAGGACATGATCCGCCAGTACTCCCTGTGCGGATCGCTCGCCGACACGTCGGCTTATGAAGTTGCCGTGAAGCTCGAGCCCGAGTCGCGTGGCGGCTCAAAGTTCGTTCATTCGTCGTTGAGCGAAGGCTGCGAACTCACCATCTCAGCGCCGCGCAATCATTTCCGGGTGGAATACGGAGCGACTCGCAGCGTGCTGATGGCTGGTGGGATCGGGATCACGCCGATCATCAGCATGGCGCGGCTGCTCTACCAGCGCGAGCAGCGATTTGACCTGCTGTACTTCTGCCGCTCGGAAGCGCATGCGGCGTTTCGCGATGAATTGACGGCCGGCGTCCTCGGCGAGCGCTGCCGGATGCTGTTCGGTCTGGACAGAGGCGCTGTCGAGGCGACGTTGGGACAGGCGCTTCGCGATTGGGTGCCAGGGTGCCATCTGTATCTTTGCGGACCGCAGCCGTTCATGGACACAGTGCGCGCCGTAGCCAAAAGCCTCGGCTGGCCTGAAGAGGCTGTGCACCTCGAATACTTTGCGGGGACGGCCACACCGCCGGCCGCTGAGTCGACGACATCGTTTGAGCTGACCCTCGCGCGCAGTGGCCGCACATTGGCCATTCCAGCAGAGAAAACGATTGTTGACGTGTTGCGCGAGGAGGGCATTGAGATTGATACCTCTTGCGAGCAGGGCGTGTGCGGAACCTGCGTGGTGCAAGTGCTGGAAGGGCAGCCCGATCATCAGGATTGCTTTCTGACTGCGCAGGAGAAGGCACGGGGTGATTGCATGGCGGTCTGTGTCTCGCGATCTCGTTCGAAGTCGTTGGTAGTAGATCTATAGAAGCACTCTAGAGACGCCCACAGGCGGCGCCCTTATTCAAAAAATTAAATCAGGAGACAAAATATGTCGAAGCGACTCGGCACGATTCGTTGTGCGTGCATTTTGATGGTAAGCGCGCTGGCGACTCTGCATGCGCAGGAAGCGCTGGCCGTCGACGGCATCGCGCTGACCGGTACCGGGGTCATGGCCGCCGGAATGGGCGGAACGTCGATCGCGTTCCCGCAGGACAGCACAGCGGCCGCAGACAATCCCGCTGGCATGGGGTTGATCGGCTCGCGAACCGACTTCGGCATCCAGTTGCTGGAACCGCTGACTGACTTTGACTACGGCAGTCCTTCCAACCATTTACATACCGGCAAGGTTTATCCGGTCCCCAACGGCGGCGCGAACTGGCAGATTTCGCCGCGGCTGACGCTTGGTGTATCGCTGTTCGGCGTAGGAGTGGGAACGAGCTACGGTCGTCCTGCGCTTCCGATCGCCGGCGCGGGCGTCGCCCAGTCGAGTCTGCAAACGGTGATCGCCGCGCCGACCATAACGTGGCGCCTGACCCCGCACAACATTATCGGTGCGAGTCTAGCGCTCGCATATGAGCGGTTTTCCGCGAATGGCGCGATTGTGCCGACCGACAGCGGAGGCTTGCAGCCGCTACCGTCACACGGAATATCTAACGCGTTCGGTTACGGCGTGCGGCTCGGCTACATCTGGCAGCCGACCTCGGCGTTCACATTCGGTGCGAGCTACGCGAGTCGTATCCGCATGAGCCGGCTCTCGGGCTACGACGACGACCTCCTGGCGGCGGGCGGCGGCCGGATTGACATCGGCGCACAGTACGGCGTCGGCATCGCGTATCGAATCGTGCCCAGTCTGACGCTGGCGGCAGACTGGTTGCACCTCGAGTTTTCCAACACCGTTGTCGGTTCGGCACAGGGTTTCGGCTGGCAGAATCAGGACATTTTCCGAGTGGGTGCCGCGTGGAACGTCAATTCGCGATGGACGTTGCGCGCCGGATTTTCTCGCGGCAATCATCCGATCGGGCCGTCGGTCGTCGCCCAGAATCTGCTCGCCGCGATGCCGTGCTCGACGTCTGTGTCGGCCGGCGCCACCTGGCGTCTCAATAAGGCCGATGACATCAGCGGTGTCGTTGAATATGACTTTGCGACGAACGTGAAGGGCACCGGCGCAAGCGCCGGATTCGACATGCGGACGAGAGCGGAAATCATCGGCGTGAGCTACGGCCATCGTTTCTAGTGCAGGCAATGTCATCCATCCTGGCCGCAATTCGCAATTCGCAATTCGCGGTTCGCGGTTCGCGGTTCGCGGTTCGGGCAGGTACTTTGAGGAGAACCCATGTCTACCCTTGCTTCCGTTTCGTCGTTTCCATTCGATACGGTATCTGAACTGAGCGCCGACGTGCGCTCCCGTTTTTATATCGACGGCCGCTGGATGGCGCCGGATGCTGCCGGCTCGGTCGATGTTGTCGCGCCGTCGAGTGGACAGTTGTTTGCCACGGCGGCGCTCGCAAGCGCCTCGGACATCGACCGTGCGGTCGACGCGGCAAGGCGCGCGTTCGATACCGGCCCATGGCCAAACATGTCCGGCGCCGAGCGCGCCGCCTGCATGAAGCGAATGTCGGCCGCTCTGGCATCCCGTATGGGCCTACTATCGCGGCTATGGACTGCCGAAGTCGGCGCGCCCGTCTGGTTTTCGAATCAGTTCGCGCCGACTGCGGTGGCAATGCTCGACTACTACGCCGAACTCGCGTCCACGTTCGCGTTTGAGGAGCGTCGGAAGACGCGAGCGGGTCATGCGCGGATCGTCCGTCATCCGGTCGGCGTCGCCGCGCTAATCGCGCCGTGGAACGCGCAGCTTCCGATTCTTTCATACAAACTCGGTGCCGCGCTCGCCGCGGGCTGCACGGTCGTCGTGAAAGCGCCTCCCGAGACACCATTCGATGCGCTCGTCGTTGCCGAATGCGCACATGAGGCCGGTCTGCCTCCGGGCGTACTAAACGTGATCACGGCCGATGCGCAAGGCGGCGCGCACTTGGTTGGGAAGCGCGAAGTCGACAAAGTGAGCTTCACCGGCAGCACGGCAACGGGCAAGCTTATCGCGAAGACCTGTGCGGACCGTCTCACGCGTGTGACGCTCGAACTTGGCGGAAAGTCGGCAGCGGTCGTGCTCGACGATGCCGTGCTGGAACCGACGCTCGCTGCGCTGGCGCCATTCACCATGCCGTTCTCGGGACAGATCTGCTTCGCGCAGACGCGAATCCTGGTACCACGGCAACGCGAGCGGGCCTTCGTCGACGCTTACAGCGCTATAGCTAACGGATTGACGGTGGGCGACCCGTGGGACGTAACCACACAGATCGGGCCGGTGGCGAGCCGGCGGCAGCTCGAACGCGTCCTCGAATACATCGAAACGGGACGCCGCGAGGGCGCGCGCGTGACCGCGGGCGGCGGTCGCCACGACCAACGGGGCGAAGGCTTCTTCGTACAACCCACGGTCTTCGCCGGCGTCACGCCAGACATGACGATCGCCCGTGAGGAGATTTTCGGACCGGTGGTGTCGATCATCGCGTACGACGACGTCGAACAAGCAATAGCGATCGCCAACGATACCGACTTCGGTCTGAGTGGCACTGTGTTCACGGCCGATGCCGAGGTCGGTTACGCCGTGGCACGCCGGATCAAATCCGGGAACGTCTCGGTCAACGGCCTTGAGATGGCGCCGAACGTGCCGTTCGGCGGCTTCAAACAGTCAGGTGTCGGAAGAGAGGGCGGCCCCGAAGGGCTTTGCGCATTCCTCGAGGAGCAGGCGATCTATCTAGCCGTCGATGCCGGCTTGCAGGCGGGGTGACGTGATGGAATACGACTATATTGTGATCGGTGCGGGTAGCGCGGGATGCGTGACTGCGAACCGGCTCGTGCACGACTGCAAGGCGAAGGTGCTGTTACTCGAGGCAGGGCCGCCGGCGCAGGGCTCGTTGATCCGGATGCCGGCCGGTACGTTCAAAATGCTGTTCGGTGGCAGTCCATACGTGAAGCGCTACACGTCCGAGCGCCAACCGTCGTTGGGCGATCGCACCGTGTCGATCCCGCAGGGGAACGTCGTCGGTGGAGGCAGTTCGGTGAATGCGATGGCGTACACCCGTGGCTCGTGCGCCGACTATGCGCGCTGGGTGGCCGCCACCGGCGACACCGGCTGGTCATGGGACGAACTGCTGCCATACTTCCGCCGGCAAGAGGGCAACCAGCGGTTCGACAACGAAGCCCATGGTGCCGAAGGTCCGCTGAAGGTCTCCGACTCTCTCTACACGGTCGACGTTGCCGATCGCTTCGTCCGAGCGATGCAACGGCGCGGCCTGTCATTCGCCACTGACTTCAATGCGGGGGCGCTGAGCGGTGTCGGCTACATGCAAACTACCACCTGGCGCGGGCAGCGGTGCAGCGCCGCGGACGCCTTTCTCGCCCCAATCATGGCAGACCCGAACCTGACGCTGGTGACGAGGGCGACGGTGCTTCGCGTGGTTCTCGAGGGAACGCGTGCCGTCGGCGTCGAGTATATGGTGAGTGGCAACGCGCCGGTTCAGGCACGGGCGTCAGCGCAGGTGATCGTCTGTGCCGGTGCGTTTGCGACGCCGAAGCTGCTAATGCTGTCCGGAATCGGGCCCGCCGCGCATCTGCGCGAGCACGGCGTCGATGTGCGCGTCGACTTGCCCGGCGTCGGCCAGAACCTGCAGGATCACAACGTCGCCGTTGTCTCGATGGCCACGCATGGGCAGCACGGCTACTTTGGCGAGGACCGCGGGCTGCGCGCACTGCGCAACGGCTTGCAATATCTCGCGTTCCGTAGCGGGCCGATCACGTCGAACGGGGCCGAGACGATGGCATTCGTAAATCTGCGCGATCCTGAAGGCGAACCAGATCTGCAACTCTACTGCGTCGGCGTGATGTGGCCCGATCCACAGGCGCCCAAACCGACCTATGGCATGACCCTGATGGCGAACCTCGTGCGCCCCCGCTCGCGCGGCACGGTGCGCTTGCGCTCGGCGAACCCGCTGGACGACGCCTGCGTCAGTCCAAACTGGCTAGCCGATGCCGACGACACGGCACGTCTGGTCGAAGCGATCCGGTATCTCAGGGACGTGGCCGCCAGTGAACCGTTTGCGTCGATTGTTCGTGAAGAGATCGGGCCAGGATCGGCCTTCCAGACAAGCGAGGCGCTCGCCGAATACATCAGGCGCACCACCGAATCGAACTATCACCCGGTGGGGACATGCCGGATGGGGCGTGACGACGATCCGATGGCAGTCTTGACGCCGCACCTCGAGGTCAAGGGTATCGACGGATTGCGCGTGTTCGACGCGTCCATGATGCCGGACATCATCAGCTCGAATACAAACGCCACGGTGATGGCAGTCGCGGATCGCGCAGTCGATATCATGATGGGGCGCAAGCCAGGAGGGCTGGCGCGATAACCAGAAGGGCCTTTTATCGGCGCTATCGCGAGCAGGGGCGGCCACTGTGGCATGAGCGGCCCCGGCTAAACAAGGTCCCTCGACCGCTGCAGCCCAAACAGGTTGTCACCGCGATCAACGAGATCTCCCGCATGGACTTTGCCGCTGCACATTGTTTGACAGCCGGCGCTCATACGCACTGACAAATGGGGATAATCACGTGCGCGAGTGCTTAGCTACAGATGTCGGTGCGACACTACGGGGAAGACGTTGTGACTGCGCTCGAGCGCATCGCTGCAGGCTACTCGTCGCCGCGTTTCATCAAGGCGGATAATGGCTGCGAGCAGAGGCGCGCCATGCCGCGAAAACACTGGCGATCGAGTTTTCGAACAAAAGAGACTATTGACGAACCTTCCATTAGTCTCATTTTCCTTCCACTTTTGACGAGTTGCGGTCCGACGGCTTGGGCCTGCCTTCGCGGAACGGCGGCGCGCGTGCAACCGCATAACTGTGCTGCCGCTCCCGCCTGCGCAAGCGTTTGCCTCGTGCTGTCTGCCAGGCCTCGTTACTCAGCCTGTCCGCGCTCGCGCAACAGATCCGCCAGGCTGCGCTCGGCCGGCTTGAGCGGTGTGCGATTGGCGGTCCAACCCATTTGCCGGGCAGGCGTGAGCGCGCGCATGCGCGTGGCCAACCAGCGGAATGCGCGGTAGGCGCGCGGATGGGCGAACGCGCCGCTCCAGAAGCGCCACGCCAGATCTTGCGTGACCCGGTAATTCGCGCCCTGGCCGCGCAGCGGATGCGCGACGCGCTCATCGGGGCTGCGATTGGCTTCGGTACGCAGCCGGATCAATAGTTGCGGGATCGGAATGCGCACCGGGCAGACTTCGCCGCAGGCGCCGCACAGCGTCGATGCGCTCGGCAGGTCGGCGGTCGCGTCGAGTCCGAGCAGATGCGGCGAGATGATCTTGCCGATCGGCCCCGGATAGGTCGTGCCGTAGGCGTGGCCGCCGATGCGCGTGTAGACCGGGCAGTGGTTCATGCATGCGCCGCAGCGAATGCACTGCAGGGTCGCGCGCAACTGTTCGTCGGCGTAGGCCTGCGTGCGGCCGTTGTCGAGCAGCACGAGGTGCACGTTGCGCGGGCCATCGCGCTCCCCGGCGCGCCGCGGGCCGCTGATCAGATTGAAGTAGGTGGTGATGGCTTGCCCGGTGGCCGAGCGTGTCAGCAGGCTCGATAGCGGTACGATGTGTTCGAGCTTCGCGACCACTTTCTCGATGCCCATGATGGCGATGTGAGTGTCGGGCACGGTGGTCGAAAGGCGTCCGTTGCCTTCGTTCTCGACCAGCCACAGCGTGCCGGTATCGGCTGCCGCGAAATTCACGCCCGACAGGCCGATGTCCGCCTCGACGAACGCGCTGCGCAGCGCGCGCCGGCCGGTCTGGATCAGCTCGTCGACGTCCTCCGTGTAGTGCGTGTCGGGAATGCGCTGCTCGAACAGTTGAGCGATGTCGCCACGCGTCTTGTGGATTGCCGGCATCACGATATGCGAGGGCTTCTCGCCGGCCAACTGGACGATATATTCGCCCATGTCGGACTCGATGCACGCGATATTGTGTTCGGCGAGGTAATGATTGAGTTCGATTTCCTCGCTGGCCATCGACTTGCCTTTGATTATGCGTTGCGCGCTCGCCGCCCGCGCGATACCCAGCACGACCTCGTTGGCTTCGTCGGCGGTTGCGGCCCAGTGCACGTGCACGCCTGCGGCGGTGAGCTTGGCTTCGAGTTGCTCGAGCAGTTCGGGCAGCCGCGCCAGCGCGTGCTGGCGAACCGCCTCGCCCAGATCGCGCAGCCGTTCGAGTTCCTCGCCGTCGGGAAACTGGCTGGCCCGCTTGCCTTGCAGGAAGTCCATGGCGCCGCGAAAGCTGGCGCGCAGCTTCGGGTCGTCGAGCGCGACGCGCGCGCGCTGTTTGAAGTCGCCGGGCGCGACGAAATGTATCGGCTGGGCGCTCATGAGGTGGTTCCTTGCGCGTCGGTGACGATCACGACCCAAAGGCGGCGCGGACCGTGCGCGCCATAGGCGGTGGTTTGCTGAATATCGGACGTTTTCGATGGGCCGGAGACCAGCACCAGATTGCTCGGCATGCCCGCCGGCCATTGCTCGGCGCGCGCAGCCTCGTGCAGATCGGCGTGCAGCGTGTGCGCGTGCACCACGGCGACGTGCAGCGGCGGCACCAGCGATACGGTGCGCGGGGTGCTGGCGTCGGGCGCGATCACGAGCGTGCCGGTGGCCGCAATGCCGGAGCGGGCGACCGTGAAGCCGGCGTCGATGGTGTCGAACAGCTCGCGCTTCCATGCCTCGATCGGCTGCGCGAACGCAACCGCCTCAATGGCGGGCGGCAGCGCTTCGATGAGCGCCGCTGCCTCCGGACGGACGGGATCGAGCAGTAACCGACGCACGCCGGCTGCCGCCAGGCGTTGCGCCAATTGCGCCGGCCATGACGCGGCATCGGCGCACCAGGCCTCGGCGTGCAGCGCGGTCAGTGCGGCCAGCATGGTCTGTGCGGCGGCGAGTGGGTCGGCGTCTGGTGCCGCCCGTCGTCCGTCGTAATGGTGGTCGATTGCCTGGCTGAGTGCCTGCGCGTCGGTCGGGACAGTGCGCGGCGCGGCAGCGCGCAGCCGCGCGAGGATGGCGTCGCGCGCGCTCATTGCGCTGCTCCGAGAGGCGACGTCGCGTCGGCCGTGCGGCGCCAGAGGAATGTCGCGAGATGCTCGACCGGCAGCGGCGCACCCTGTTTGGCTGCCGCATGCCCGATGTTCAGCAGGCATCCGCAATCGGCCGACACGAGCCGGTCGCAGCCGGTGGCGCAGGCCGACGCGACCTTGTCGCGCACCATGGCGCCGGAAATATCGGGGTGCTTCAACGAGAACGTGCCGCCGAAGCCGCAGCATTCCGATTCTCGCTCGTGTTCGATGCGGGTTACGCCAGGCAACCCATCGAGCAGCGCCACTCCGTGCCCGCGCGTACCCATTTCCCGGCGTGCCGCGCACGAGGTGTGCAGCACCACGCGTTCTTCGGGCGAGCCGACATCGTGTGGCAGGGTATCGAACCGGATATGCAGCACGTTGACGAGAAACTCAGCGAGCTCATACACGCGTGAGGCTATCTCGCGCGCCTTCGGGCCATTGACGGGATCGTCGGCGAACAGCGCAGGCCAGTGATGCCGCATCATGCCGGCGCACGAACCCGACGGCACGATCACCGGCCAGGGTTCGGCAAACAGGTCCAGCTGGGCGGCGGCCACGCGCCGCGCCTCGTCCGGATTGCCGCTGCTGTAGGCGGGCTGCCCGCAGCAGCTTTGGCCGCGCGGATAGTGCACCGTCAACTGCTCGCGCTCGAGCAATCGCACAGTGTCCAGGCCTGCCGCAGGGACGAACAGGTCGACCAGGCAAGTCGCGAACAAATAGACGTGTGATGGCACAGCCTTTGGGTAGGCTCTCTCCGACATGTCTGACTCCTCCATAAATTGCGCACGCCCGGCGTGCGAGCCGGCATGTCGGCCCATGATTGCCGGGATCGTTTGCAATTGCAATTTGGTTGGACCAAATTCACGAAGCCCGACCTGCTGCCAGGGCGGTCGTCGCCGGATGGTTGTGCCGTGGGCAGGCGGCACCAAATAAAAGTGCAGAGCCATCGCTGTGCGGGGTGGGTGGTATGCTGCAAGATGTGGCTAAACAGCAAGATTGGTTGGACCAATTGACGCAAAATGCATTTGAGAGGAGGGCGACAGTGACTGGTGTGAGGCGTGTTAACCGGACCGAGTCCGTGATGCGCCGGATCGAGACGGCGCTGCTCGACGGCTCATGGCCGGCCGGCGCGCGCCTGCCGGCGGAGCGCGAACTGGCTCAGCAGTATGGGGTCGCGCGCAACACGATTCGCGAGGCGATTCAGCGGCTCGCCGCTCGAGGCCTGCTGCAGAGCCGGCGGGGCGCGGGGGTGTTCGTGTCGGACGGCCTGCGCACCGGCATTGCCTCGCCGTGGGGGCAGTTGGTGGCCGATCATCCGGTACTGTGCGGCGATATTCTCGAATTCCGCCGCGTGCTAGAGGGGGCGACCGCTTATTTCGCGGCGTTGCGAGCCGATGCCGGTGACCGCGAGCGAATTCTGGCGCAAATGCATGCGCTCGAGTCGGCGCGCACCGCAGGCGACGTGACGGCCGAGGCGGTGGCTGATGCCAGATTTCACGATGCCATCGCGCTTGCCTCCCACAACGCGATGTTTCTGCATCTGCATACCAGCGTCATCGGCCTGCTGCGCGAGCACATCACAACCAACGGCATGGGCGTGCGAGAGGAAGATGTCGGCGCGCCGGATCTGTTGCTGCAACAGCATCGCACCATTTGCGACGAGATCTGCGAGCGGCGCCCGGAAGAGGCCCGGACCGCGATGCAGGCGCATATCGACTTCG
Organism: Pandoraea thiooxydans; assembly: GCF_001931675.1. NCBI lineage: Bacteria > Pseudomonadati > Pseudomonadota > Betaproteobacteria > Burkholderiales > Burkholderiaceae > Pandoraea > Pandoraea thiooxydans. The sequence continues at coordinate 579,801 of NZ_CP014839.1, forward strand.
TGCGAGGGCATGTGCGGCAGCAGGGCGATCGAGACTGAACCCGGTCACGCGCGGAGCTTGAGCGGGCCTGCTCCCCCGTGTGCTCAAAGCCCACTTGAGGCGCTTGCGGCAGCGGCGCCACGCCTTGCCCGGGGCGAAGCCGCGATGGCGCGCCCAAGCGCGCGGCCGCTCAGCCAGGCTCCTTCCACCTTGCCGCCGTGCAACCAGTCGCCACAAATGCCCAGGCCGAGGTCGGCCTGCCACAACATGCCCGGAGCGGGAGCGGTTTCGATGGCGGGCAGGTTCGCATAACGCCAGCGGTGAACGCGCGCGACAATCGGCGGGGGCGCGCCCAATTCGGTGAAGGCCTGCAGTAATGCGCGCAGCACAGTGTCGGGCGGGTCTTCCTCATGGGCAGCGCTCCATTCGGCAGAGGCGTGCAATACCCAGCAGTGATTGGCGTCGCGGCCGGCCTTGCTGGCATTGCGCGCGACCCAGCGCAACGGGCCGTGATTGACGAAAGCGGCATCGAATGGCAAGGGCGGAGCGCTTTCGTACTGCAGCATGGCGGCCCAGCAGGGCGTCATGGCGAATGCGCCGGCCTCGGCGGCAAGCCCGGGTGCCGCGGCCCGCAGCAGCGCGGCGGCTTGCGGGGCTGGCATGGCAAGCGCCACACCGGCAAATCTCTCCTCGTGCCAGCCACGTTCGGTGCTGTGAATCTGCCACCCTTGGCCGTCGCGCCGTATCGCATCGATGGTTCGCAGGCACTCGAGCGGCAAACGTGTCGCCAGATGACGGGCCGGCGCTGTCATGGCGGGCACGCCGACATAGCGTCGCGGGTGTGACGACGATGCGGCGGGGCGCGGCGGGATGATTGCCAATTGCGGCTGCCATTGCGCCAGTACGCCGGCGGCGAGCCAGCTTTCGATCTGCTGCGTGAATTCGGGGGTGCTGGCCGTGAAATATTGCGCGCCATGATCCCATTGGCCGGAGCCCTCGCGCCGTGTGCTCATGCGCCCGCCGGCGCCGCGGCTTTTGTCGAAAATCCGCACGCCCAGACCCGCAGCATGCAGTTCCGAGGCGCAACTCAGGCCGGCCATGCCGGCGCCGATCACGGCGAAAATAGGTGTCGAAGTCATAAAACCGGAGAGTGTACCGGGTCAAAGGGAAGCGCGAGTCGGGTGACTGCTCTCAATGCGATGCAAGTGTATCGCAAAATGATGAAATCGGATTCATGAATCCGAAAAATGCGAGTCATCCAGTGAAATTCCTTTGGGCTGACTGGCGAGGGATCGCCGGTGATTTGAAATAAATTATATTTATCTTGGGGATAGCTTCTTTTAATCGACTTGAAGTGTGAGTCAAATAATTCGCGTGTACACATTTTGTATCGAATTATCGTTGACATGATGAAACGAAATTGATAGTCTGCGGCCACTCGAGGATTCACAGAATCGGCAATTGCGATGGAACGAACGAAAACGTCGGTGACAGGAAAGACGCACGGTTATCGAAGCGGCAAGGCGGCGCGTCTGGCTGGCATGCCGGTGACGACCCTGCGCATCTGGGAGCGGCGCTATGGCATTGTTGCGCCGCCGACCACAGCGTCGGGCCAGCGCCTGTACTCGGAAGACGATGTCCGGCGTTTGGTGCGGATCAAGGCGCTGGTCGATCGAGGCTATGCGATTGGATCGATCGCCAGGCTCGACGAGCAACAGTTGGCGGAGCTCGAGGCGTCCAACGGCCAGCGCGCCATGCGAGCCCGTGCGGACGACGAGCCGGTGGTGCTCGGCCTGGCGGTGGTGGGTGACGTGTTGCCCGAGCGCCTGGCGGAGTATGCCGGTGAGCTCGGTTTGCAAGGCTTGCAGGTGCGGGCCAGCTATCCATCCATTGGAGATTTCGAGGCGGCTCGTGCCCGAGGTGTGAAGGTCGACGCCCAGATACTGCTGGTCGAGGTGCCCGGCCTGTGGGACGAGACGGTCGAGCAGGTATTGCGGATGACGCACGGCGGCGGATTTCGCGCGGCGGCGGTGATTTACCCGTTCGGCTCGAACGGCGCGGCCGCCTCGCTGCATCTTGCCGGCGTGCGCGTCTATCGTCGCCCTGGTAATCGGACCGAACTGCGGCAATTGCTGAGTGACATGCGCCGCGAGTGCGAACGCGAACGGGCGGTGTCGCTGGGCGGCGAGCGCGTGCGCCGCCGTTTCGACGATCGCCACCTGGTGTCGCTGTCTGGTAGCGCTGCGCCGATTGCGTGCGAGTGCCCGCGCCATATCGTCGATTTGATCCTGCAACTGGATGCTTTCGAGACGTACAGCGACAGCTGTGCGAACGACTCGCCCGCCGATCGGGTTTTGCATCGATTGCTGGGCGACATAGCGAATCACGCGCGGCACGCGTTCGAGAGTGCCTTGGAACAAATCGCCGCCGGACACGGCAAGCCCGTGCCCGGCGGCGCATGAATCAGCGCGGTGCGCGATTTTCGCGCGCCGTGCTCAACCCACCCAGGAGCCCGGTCATGGATCTGATGGTGCAACCCCCTTCCGTCACGGGCGAAGCCTGCGACGGCATACCCTTGTCGCAGCGCATACGTCAGCGGCTGATGAGCGCGGGAACGCGTTTTCATGCCAACGACAACATCGCGGCCTATCTGCGCGAAGGCGAGCTCGACGCGCTGCAACAGGAGGTCGCGGACAAGCTGCAAGGCGTATTGCGCTCGCTGGTCATCGATGTCGAGAACGATCACAACTCGCGAGACACGGCGCGCCGGGTCGCCAAGATGTTCGTGCGGGAAGTGTTCGCCGGCCGCTATGAAGCTGCGCCCGCCGTCACGGAGTTTCCCAATGTCGAGCGTTTGAACGAGCTGATGATCATCGGCCCGATCAGCGTGCGTAGCGCCTGCTCGCATCATCTGTGCCCGATCATGGGGCGCGTATGGATCGGCGTGTTGCCGGATGAAAACTCGAACCTGATCGGCCTGTCGAAATACGCGCGCCTGGTCAATTGGGTCATGGCACGGCCGCAGATCCAGGAAGAGGCGATTGCGCAGCTGGCCGACCTGCTCGAGACGCGGCTGGCGCCCGACGGGCTGGCAATCGTGCTCGAAGCAGACCATTTCTGCATGCACTGGCGCGGTGTCAAGGACGACAACGCGAAGATGGTCAATAGTGTGATGCGCGGCGCGTTCCAGCGCGATCCGGCGCTGCGCCGGGAATTTCTTTCTCTGCTGCCAAGGCGCGATCAGTAAGGGCAAGCGGGCCACGCATCCGAGCGTGGCCGCCGCGCGACGGCGCAAGTGTCGGTGCCATTGTGCGGGCACATGTCGCAATGCGGGGAAACGGCGGGGACACCTCTCGGCCTGCGGGATGGACGCGCCGCTGCACGTCATCCGCTATCAATGGTGCCAGTCGCCCCGATGGTGCCAGCCGCCGCCGAAACCGACGCCGAAAGTTACGGTCGGCGGGCCGTAATAGTAGTTATCGTAATAGTTGTAACCATACCCATAGGCGGGCCCCGGTGCGTAGTAACCGTAAGGCGGTGCAACCACGCAACCGGCAAGCAGCGCCGTCAAAGCCAAAGCCGTCAGCAATTTGATCATGATTACGCTCCAATTCGACGGTTGGACACGCCGTTCAGGTCTTGGTTGCGCACTCTGTGTGGACCCCGCGCCGGCGCATCAGATGCCGAACGTGGGGGCGACCCGGTCGACCGCTTCGGCGAGCGCGTCGGCGTGCAGCGGTCCGTCGGCAAACCGGTGGCGGGTGCGTTGGCCATGAACCATCAAGTCCATCCCGTAGCAGTCGATGCCAAGCAGCCGCACGTCGGGTCGCATATGCTGGACCGCGAGATTGACCAGGGCGGTTTCTTCACTGTGCGGCACCACCGGCAATGCTGCCCAGTCCTCACGTGATAACCAGCCCATGCGGCCGATGCCTTCGATCACTCGGGTCTGGAGCGGGTTGAGCCGCAGGAAAATGAAGTCCAGCACAAGCAGTTCCCGCGCACCCGGCTGATAGCGCAGATAGCGCTCCAGAAAATCGAGCGGCGGCTCGAAAGGCTCCACCTCGCCGGTGAGCGTCAGCCGCGGGGCCGCCTGAATGTCGGCTGTGCCCGGATGCGCAACGAACAGACTGGCACGTGGGTCGGCCAGCAAGTTCTTGGTGTGTTCGGCCAGCCTGCTGATGCACAGCACCGGACGATGATGCGCATCTGTCACGTAGGGCACGCCGGTGGCATACGGATAACCGGACAATGTGGCCGAATAGGTGGCCAGGGTGCCGTGGGGTGCTTCGTGCAATAAGGCAACGGCGTCTTCGATAGCGATGTTCACGGGAGTAGGGGCCGCTTGCTGCGGCGATTCTGCCGGAAATGACATATCACCACGGAATAACTCGCCGTGCAATCGTGCAATAGTGCATTTATGAGAGGGTGCGTCGGGTGCGGACGCGCACAACAAAAAGCCCCCACCGCTGGGGGTGGGGGCATCTCGTGCCGCGCTGGTGTCGCGTCAGGACCGGTCCAGGCCTGACGGGTTGTCGCGAATTCGCGGCAGGGGGGGGCATCAAGGTTGCGGGGAGATGCTGCCGGGTTCGATGCTGGCAACCGTCAGCGCGCCGTTTTGAGCAAGCGCGGCGGGTTGCGCTACTGCCATGGCGCGCGGATACACGATGTCGTTCTGCTCGAGCACGCCGGCCGCGCGGGCTTGCGCGAGTTCGGTCTTGACGGCTGCACGGGATTTGCCCGGGCCTTGTTCGATCGAGTGCGGGTACGCTGCGTCGCTCGACACCAGCAGGCCCTGGGTCCGCGCCTGTGCCAGTTCAGCCTTGACCTGGGCGCGGCTGAGCACCGAGGCCGCGGGGATGCCGGCCAGTTGCGAACCATCGGGGTAAGCGTCGCTGGCCATCGCCGAGCCGGCGGCACCGGCGAGCACAGTGGACAGCAAGGCGGCGGCCAAAAGATTGCGTTTCATGATCATTCTCCTGTCTATTCAAAAGGGGGCGATGTGTTTTCATCGTCGACAGGATCAGTCTATTGCGCCGCTCAGTGAGGAAAAACAGCCTCCGGCTCAATGGATCATTTCGTTTTTGGCAATAATGAGGCGGGGAGAGACTCAGGTGCTGGTATTTCCCGCGTCCTTGCGGGGTGGAGAGACCGAGTAGTTGTACCAGGCTCCGGCCGCCAGGCCGATCGCGGCCAGGTCGTCGGCCTCGAGTGCGGGCAGCGGCTCGCAGGCGGCGGCCATGCTGTCGTAATCGCCGGACTCAGTGGCCTCGGCGGCGTCGAGCAGCAGGCCCAGCTCGCCTTCGCGGTTGAGCACGGCGCGCCGTATGTTGGCGTCGATCGGCAGGCGCTGCACGACGTCGCTGGTGGCTTCGCCGTACAGCACATAGATCAGCGAGAGCACACCGGTGATGAAGGCGGTGTCGCTGAAGCGGCCATCGTTCGGCCGGATGCGGTTGGCGGCCAGTTCCATGAACCGCGCCCGCGTGCCGCACAGCTCGGCCAACGGATCGGCGCGCAGATTGAGTTGATTGCCTTCGACAAACAGCAGCATTTGCGCCCAGCGCGCGACCTGACGGGTGCCAATAACCAGAATCGCGGTGTGCAGCGATGAAATCGTTCGCGTCAGGCCAACGGCGCTCGAGTTGAGCAGGCGCAGCAGCTTGACGACCAGGTCCGGATGCGCCTTGAGTTCGGTTTCGATTTCGGCGATGCTCGGTTCGCCGCTGAGCAGCACCAGCAGCCGCAACAGGGCCGTGCGCGAGGCGTTGGTCTTGCGCGAGGACAGTACTTGGGGTTTGGCGAAGTAATAGCCCTGGAACATCTCGAAACCCATGCGCATGGCGATTTCATGGTCTTCCAGGGTTTCGATCTTTTCTGCCAGCAGCACCTTGCCGTGTTGCTTGACTACCTTGACGAGCGCCTCGATCTCGTCGCGAGGGCATTGCAGGAAGTCGATTTTGACGATGTCGATATACGGCAGAATTTCCTCGAAGCGTGGCGACAGGCGTGAAACATCGTCGAGGGCGCAACGAAAACCGAGCTTGCGCAACGCCTGGCAACGCTCGAGCAGCACCTGATCGAGTTCCACCGTTTCGAGGATTTCCAGCACGAAGCGCTCGGGCGGCAGCAGTTCGATGATGTCGGACATCAGCATCGTCCGGTCGACATTCACGTAGCCGGTGTGTCCGCCCAGCGCCGCATGGATGCCGACGTCGCCGAAGATGCGAGAAATCACATGCGCAGTCGCCTCGGCGTCATTCGTGACGACAGCAAAATTGGCCAGGCTGGAACGAAACAGCAACTCGAACGCGGTCAGTGCGCCACGGCAGTCCAGAATAGGCTGGCGCCCGAGGTAGACCTGCTCCTCGGGCACTCCGGTGTCATCGTCGGATATGGACGCGGCGGTGGCAGTGTTCGCCTTGGCGCGGCCCGATGAGCTAAAACGTTGCATCTGTCTATTAGGAAAAACCTTGCTATTGATAACTATGGCATGCCTGCAACGGCGCCAATGCGTCGGTCGGCCGTTCAAGCGCCGAGCCTCGCATCATAAGCCTATCGACCGCACGAGCATAATCCATTTTCATGGTAACGGGCGAAAAGCCGCATATGGTAAGCCTTTCGGACCGGCCAAGGGCGGCAAATCGTGCCGCTCGGAACGCACCGGCACTGGTTTTACGCCCGTTGGCCCTTGGCTTGACGCATAAAAACCCGAACATAACAGCGATATACCGGCCATGCAAATTTGCTAACATGCGTGGCAAAAAGCGCGGTTGTCACCGATTTTTACAATTCCCTGCTAAGCTTAGGAAATATGGGCATTTGCCCGTGCCGCAGGGTATGAAAAGCGAGTCTTTGATTGCCGCCGAAAAAGAGGGTGCCGCCACAGGCTGCATCGGCGCCTTGCGGTCAATATTTGAATTGCTGCGCTCAACGAGAATAGTAGTTGTCCACGAACTTACAAACTAGCGTAACCGGCGAGGCAGGAAATCCTGCGCGGGGCTCATCCATGGATAACGATCTAGATTACTCAATACTGTACGAATATTTCGGTACCAGTAGCCCGTATTGGCGCCTGGCCGGCGACAGTAACGCGCTGTCGCTCGAAGCACAGCGCGGCTCGACCAATCTGAGCATCGCGCTGAGCGCGGCGCAAGCGGGCGAGGTTCGGGGCATGACGGGCGTGACGTCTCACCGGGTGCTGGATGTCAGTATCGTCGGCGAGCCGTTGCGACTTCACCTGGTCGGCAGGAAGGTCAATCCCACCCAATGGGCGGGCACTGCCTCAGCTTACGACGACACGGTTTCGGTCGCGCGCGATTTGGTCCACGGGCTGTCTTTCGCCGAGCAGGTGGTCTCGGAGGTCAACTCGCTGGTGGTGATTCTGGATCGGCACGGTCGGGTGCAGCGCTTTAACCGGTTGTGCGAGGAAGTCACCGGCATGCGCGAGGAAGACGTGATCGGCAAGAGTGCCTTCGAACTGTTCATGTCGGCGGAGCAGGGACAGGCCTCGAGTCGCAATATCTCCAGCTTTTACAATTCTGGCGAGCCATACGAAGTCGAGCGGTATATCAATACCGTCAATGGCCCCAGGCTCTTTTTATTCCGCAACAAATTCGTCCAGAGCGGCAGCGGCGTCGACGAGCAGTTCCTGATTTGCTCGGGTACCGATATTACCGAGGAGCGCAACGCGCAGAGGCGCCTGTCGGAACTGGCCAATACCGATGGCCTGACGGGCCTGCCGAACCGCAACGCCATCCATGAAAAGATCAAGACGGCAATCGCCGCCCAGGCCGGCGAGAGCAACCGCGTTGGCATCCTGTTCCTCGACCTGGACAATTTCAAGAAGGTCAACGATCACTACGGCCATGTCGTCGGCGACCGTTTGATTCGCGACGTCGCAAGCCTGATCCAGAGCTGCCTCGGGGAAGGCGATACGCTGGCGCGCCTGGGCGGTGACGAGTTCGTGGTGGTGATCGAAAAATCCACGATCGAACTGCTCGAGGCGACAGCCCAACGCATTCTGGATCGTCTGCGCACGCCGTTCCACCTCGGGTTGATGGAAATCTACACCGGCTGCTCGATCGGCATCGCGCTCTACCCGGATCATGGCGACGGTCTCGAAAGCCTGATTCGCAGCGCCGACACGGCGATGTATGTCGCCAAGGATGCCGGCAAGCGCACCTATCGGGTGTTCTCGCCCGATATGAACAAAAAGGTGGCCGAGTACATGTGGCTCGACACCAACCTGCGCAAGGCGCTCGACGAGCAGCAGTTGGTGCTGTATTACCAGCCCGCGGTATCGCTTGCCACTGGCGTGGTGCATGGCGTCGAGGCCCTGATTCGCTGGAAGTCCCCCGAGCGCGGCCTGATTCCGCCGACCGAATTCATCCGCTACGCGGAAGAATCGGGCTTGATCGGACCGCTCGGGCGCTGGGTGATGCAAGCGGCGGCGAACCAGGCCATGCGCTGGAAGGCCAAGGGGCTCAATATCCGGATTTCGATCAACGTCTCGGCCCGCCAGTTGTGCGACACGGATATCGTGAATCACTTCAGCCATGCCCTCGATGTCGCCGGCCTGCAGCCTTGTCTGCTCGACCTCGAATTGACCGAGAGCTGCTTCATCGAAGACGAAGCCACGGCGATCGGGCTGATCAAGCGATTCCGCCAACTCGGCGCCAAGGTGCATCTGGACGACTTCGGCACCGGTTACTCGTCGCTGTCGCAACTGGCGCGCATTCCGCTGGACGTGATCAAGCTGGATCGCAGTTTCGTCTCCGGAATCGACACCAACACCAAATCTCAGGCGCTGGTGCGCTCGATGGCGGCGATTGCCCAGGAGTTGCGTTTCGCGGTGATTGCAGAGGGAGTCGAGACTCGCGCTGAAGCCGATTTTCTCAAGCAGGTCGGGGTCGATTATGCGCAGGGGTTCCTATACGGAAAACCGATGACAGCAGAGGAGTTCGAAGTTTGGCTGTCGGAGCAACGACGGCTCCGCTTGATCGCCTGAAGGGTCGCGCCTGTGCGCAGGGGCGCCGCCGCGACGGTCTGGGGCGCCTAGCGGCGCTGTTGGCTGAGTTTTGACACGCGCCGGTTCTGCAGCATGACCAGGCGCTCCATGAAGGCCAGGTCCTTTTCCTCGATCGTGAAGGCGGCCCTGACCCAGTCCTCGGTAATATCCATCAACTCGGCCCGCGAGAGCGGCAGCACGCGCTGCCGCGCGCGGATCATCGCCCGAATGCCGTTGAGCTTGGGGCGCATCACATCGATAAAGGTGCGCGTGGCCAGGAATGCTTCACCGGGCTCGAAGGTCTGATCGACCAGTCCCTTCTCCGCGTACCACTCCGCGGTATGGGATTCGCCGGTACTGATCAACTCCTCGGCCAACCGCATGTGGGACTTGCGTGCCACCAGCGAATACCCGCCCATGCCGGGAAACAGGTTGAATGCAATCTCCGGAAAGCCCAGCTTCACGTCTTTTTGTGCCAGCACATAGTGATGCGCCAGCGCCGCCTCGAAGCCCCCGCCCAGCGCGCTGCCCTCGACCATTGCTATCGAAACGGCCCCGGTCCCGAAGCCGGTGAAGATTTCGTACACGCCGTCGATGCACGAGCGGGCGTAAGCCATCAGCGGGTCGCGCTGCCCGGCGCGGATGGTTTCGACGAAAAAATCGAGATCACCCCCGACATTGAAAATTTCCGGCACCACCGAGCCGGTGACCCAGAAATCGAACTGCAATCCCGATTCTCGTGCGACCCGCGCCAAATGAATGATGTCGCTGACCAGCGCCTGATTGAAGCACGGGCGTGGTTGCGAGCGCAGCATCATCCACATGATGTTGCGCCCTTCCTCGTAATACGCCGAAAGTTGGGAAAGTTCGCCCGCCTCGACAAACGGACGACACGCGGGGTGATTGATGAGGTTCATTGACCTTTCCAGTGCTTGTTTGTGGATTGGATTGGGTAGAGCCTAACAGGCTGAAGCAGGAAATAGTGTGATGACCATCCGGCTCGAGCACCTCGCGCGACGCCCGACTCATGCGTCGATAACGCCCGCTGAGGCGGCGCGCCGGCAGCCAGGCGGCGCTCATTATGCCGCGTTTATGGCGGATCGGATGTTGCATGGATAGCGACACAAATATCTTTGCGCACAGCGCGGCGCAATTCGCCACGAAGGTGGAGTCGTTCGAGAGTGTCAATGTCAAGCCGCTCAGGGTCGACCGGCTGGTTCAGGCGACATCCGCACGCGGGCGCCGATCGGCCTCGGGTGACGCGTAGTAGGCGCGCTTTTCTTCGTACATCAGCTGATCCGCTCGTTGCACGGCTGCTTCGAGCCGCTCGCCGGCGCGGCACGTGGCCGCGCCCAGCGACAGGCTTAGCGGGGCGCCCGGGTAGAACTGGTTATTGATGTCGATCAACTGGCGTATGCTTTCGATGACGGCGACGCCCCCGCGCTCGTCGGTCGAGGGCAGCAACAGCGCAAATTCATCGCCGCCGATGCGTGCCGCGTGAAACGACGCATCGGCGGCCTTGGCGAGAACCTCGCCGGCGCGCCGCAGCAGCGCATCGCCCGCCGCGTGGCCGAGTTGATCGTTGGTGCTCTTGAGCCCGTTCAGGTCGGCCATGATGACGGTCACCGGGAATGGCCCCTTGCGCTCGAGCCGGTTGAGCTCGTCGACATAGAACGAACGATTGTGCAGCTTGGTCAGCTCGTCGTGCTTGCCCAGGAATTCCAGATAGGCTTCCGCCTTTTTTCTGGCGGTAATGTCGGTGAGCGCGACCAGCACCAGGTCCCAATTTTTCTCGTGACCGGGAAATATCGAGAACTGCAGGTGAATATTGATCTCCTGCTCGTCGAGCGAGTAATTGAGTACCTCGCGCTGCTGGTGATACTTGTGATCCCACAGGTCGATCAACTGTTCGCGAAAATGAACGCGCATATCGTCGCGGAACACTTCCGGCAAACGGCGCAGAAGCGTCTTTTTGTCGGGCGCGCCGAACATTTCGAGGGTCTTCTGATTGACATCGAGTACATGGATTTCGCGCATGCAGCGCTCGACGAACTCGGGATGGACGTCGGTGAACACGCGAAAGTCGACGATGCCGCGGGCACGCAGATCGTCCAGCAGCCGTTTGATTGCGCTGAAGTCCTCGACCCACAGCGAAACCGGCGAGTGCTCGAAAATGCCGCGCGCGTAGGCCTCGCTCAGCGCCAGGCGCCGCCGCGCGCCTTCCAGTTCGGTGATGTCTTCGACTGACACCAGCACGCGATCCCAGGTCTGTTCGTGACCTGGCAGCACGGCGCCCTTGAGCAGTACGTCGAGGCGCCGACTGCCCAGCGTGTAATTGACGGTTCGGCTGAGAAACTCGGTCTGGCCCGCCCAGAGTTGGGACAGTTCTTCGATGTGGGTCGCGAGCATATCGTCGCGAAACACGCTACCCAGATTTGCTGTCAGTTCTTCGAGCGTTGCCGCCTCGAACATCGACAGGGTCTTGTGATTGACCGCCAGCACGCGAATGCGCGACGAGCACGCCGCGACACGCGTGGGGTCGTCCAGGAAGTGCGCGCGCACATCGGTGACGCCTTCGGCCCGCCATTGCTCGAAGAGCGCGCGAACCTCGCTGAAATCCTCCAGCCACAGCGAAACCGGCGCCAGCGCGAACATCTCCGCTTCGTCGCTCAGCACTGCTTTCTCTTGTTGCGTACTCCCCGTGTAGACGCTTTTCTGCATGGCGCACCCAAATTCGACCAATTATTGTTTTGCCTGCGGCAGCGTGTATCAGCTGCCGGAAATTTCTTATGCGGTCATCATATAGCAGAAGCGGCCCCGGCCAATAGCGCTGTGGCATCGGCGGAACAATTCAGTGCATTGCGCGTTGGGGCGACGCGCCATGGCGCGGATCGATCAGGCTGGGTTCAGTTTCTTCAGGATTGCCTCGCCTTGCGCGGTCAGGCGCGGCAAAAGCACGTCGGGTGCGTCGGGCGCGACCGACGTGATCTCCACCAGGCTGTCTTGCTGCAGCGCGTTGAGGTCGGGATCCGTGAGAGAAATTTGGGTGGGCGCCAACAAGACCAGAAGCAAGGTGGCTAATTCATGAGGTGTCAAAAATTTCTTCATCTTGAATCTCGTGTTAACCAGTTGCATTTGCTGGCGGGTAGGTGCCGGGGGCATTTCGTGCATCAGCCGAGCGGCCATGAGCCGGTCGGGTGTTATGAAACGAAAGTGAGTGCTCGCATCGTTTTTTGCCGGAGAACGCAAAACTCCCCGACAGCGTAAGGCGCGAAGCTTAAAGGCGGCTTAAGCGCCGGACGCGTGTGCCGGGGCCCCGTCGTTTGCTTGAGCGGGCGGGAGCAGCCTTTGGCGCCGACGGCAACCCGTCATGCGAAATGGGTGCGATGCCGACAATCGCCGAAAAGAATGATCGATTACGCCGCAGTGCGACACAAAAGTGTGCGGCCAATTGTCGCACCCGCGGCGACGCGGCTGTGAGTTTAAAACACCTTTATCGTGCGTTAATTTTCAATATATTCAGATAATTCCGCCGGGAATTGCGGCGCTTTCGGGTTGCGCACCTTCTGCGCGAGGCTCTTGCCGACCACTCTTACATAAGAGTTTTCGGCATAATTGCGCAGTGAATCAATTTTCCGATACGGCGTAGTCCGGAAAATGAGGCTCGAATAGGTGGTAAGTCGTAGTTTGCCAGACCTCAATCTGGCGCGGCTTGATCTCGAACATGTAAACCAAGGACGGTTTTCTCAGCGGTCCCGCGTCGCAGGCGCCGACACTCGGTGCGTAGTGGCGATTCGGTGCAACCGACTCAATCCGACACCGGCTGGTTCGTGACACCCGACGGGTTGCACCCCAAAAGTGCGCCCCCAAGGAGACCGCTCGCCCCTGGCCGAGCCCAGTTGGATCGCACCCGAAAGGGCGATCGCCATGCGCCAGTGTTGTATTCGGCCAATCGGCGCTTTGCCTTTTTGCAGAAGTTGTTCAGGCGGGTCTGCCCCGGGCGGGTTGGTTGCGGTTGCCCGGAGTTCTGTACAGATTTTGCAATTGCCCACACTTTAGAAGTCGTGAGATGAAAAACGATATAACCAGGAAGCTTTTGACGGCACTGTCCGCATGCGCCGCGTTGTTGCTCGGCGGGTGCGACAACTTGACCCTGCTCAACCCGAAAGGACAGATCGGCGTCGATGAGAAATCGATCATCATCACGGCTACCGTGCTGATGCTGCTCGTGGTGGTGCCAGTGATCATCATGACGTTCGCGTTTGCATGGAAATATCGTGCCTCGAACAAGCAGGCCAAATTCGACCCCAAATGGTCGCATTCCACCAAGATCGAAATGGTCGTGTGGCTGGTGCCGTGCGCGATCATTGCCGTCCTGGCCGTTATCACGTGGAACACGTCTCACTCGCTGGACCCGTATCGCCCGCTGGATTCCGACGTCAAGCCGGTGCGCATCGAAGCCGTCGCGATGGACTGGAAATGGCTGTTCATCTACCCGGACCTGCACATTGCCACCGTCAATCAGATCGCGGTTCCGGTCGATACGCCGATCAATTTCCAGATCACCTCGGATTCGGTGATGAACTCCTTCTTCATTCCGCAACTAGGTAGCCAGGTCTACGCCATGGCCGGGATGGAAACCAAGCTGCACCTGATTGCGAACCACGTCGGCACGTACGATGGGATCTCCGCGAACTTCAGTGGCGACGGCTTCTCCGACATGAAGTTCACTACGCTGGCGAAGTCCGGCAGCGATTTCGAAGCGTGGGTCAAGCAGGTCAAGGCCGCACCGGCGCAGCTGGACACCGCCGCCTATAAAGCGTTGGCCAAGCCCAGCCACAGCAATCCGGTGACGTTCTATTCGTCGGTCGATCCGCAGCTCTATCACGACATCCTCACTCAGTATCGCGATGGCGGCGCGGGTGCCGACACGGCGATGAAGATGAAGGCCCCGGATACAGAAAAGCAAGCGCAGTCGGGCGCGCACATGGCCATGAACATGAACGTGGCCATGCGTTCCAGTACCAAGGAGTAAACCATGTTAGGTAAATTGAGTCTTGCGGCTATCCCGTACAATGTGCCGATCGTCATGGGGGCGGTGGGCTTCATGGTATTGGCCGGCCTGACGTTGCTCGGCACCGTCACCTATTTCGGCAAATGGAAGATGCTGTGGACCGAGTGGCTGACCACCGTCGACCACAAAAGAATCGGCGTCATGTACATTCTGGTGGCGCTGGTCATGCTGTTGCGCGGTTTTTCCGACGCGATCATGATGCGCACCCAACTGGCCGTGGCCACGGGCGGATCGCTCGGCTACCTGCCGCCTGAGCATTACGACCAGATCTTCACCGCGCACGGCGTCATCATGATCTTCTTCATGGCCATGCCGTTCATGGTGGGTCTGATGAACGTCGTCGTGCCGTTGCAGATCGGCGCGCGCGACGTGGCGTTCCCGTTCCTGAATTCGCTGAGCTTCTGGCTGTTCGTGGCCGGCGCGGTACTGGTCAACCTGTCCCTGGCGGTCGGCAATTTCGCGCGCACCGGCTGGCTGGCTTATCCGCCGCTGTCGGAGCTTCACTACAGTCCCGGGGTCGGCGTCGATTACTACATCTGGGCGCTGCAGATATCGGGGCTGGGGACATTGCTCTCCGGGGTCAATTTCGTGGCCACGATCCTGAAGATGCGCGCTCCGGGCATGAAGCTGATGCGCATGCCGGTGTTTACCTGGACCGCGCTGTGCGCCAACATCCTGATCGTCGCCGCGTTCCCGGTGCTGACCGTCTCGTTGGCCCTGTTGTCGCTCGACCGCTACCTCGGGATGCATTTCTTCACCAATTCGTTTGGTGGCAACCCGATGATGTACATCAACCTGATCTGGACCTGGGGTCACCCCGAGGTGTACATCCTGATTCTGCCGGCGTTCGGGATTTTCTCCGAAGTCATCTCGACTTTCTCGAAGAAGCCGCTGTTCGGCTACACCTCGATGGTGTACGCGACCTGCTGCATTACCATCCTGTCGTTCGTCGTGTGGCTGCACCACTTCTTCACGATGGGTTCGGGCGCCGACGTCAACGCGTTCTTCGGCATCGCCACCATGATCATCTCGATCCCGACCGGGGTGAAGATTTTCAACTGGCTGTTCACGATGTATCGCGGCCGGGTGGAAATGACCACGCCGGTGATGTGGACGCTCGGTTTCATGGTGACGTTCGTGATCGGCGGCATGACCGGCGTGCTGATGGCCGTGCCGGCGGCCGACTTCGTGCTGCATAACAGCCTGTTCCTGATTGCCCACTTCCACAACGTCATCATCGGCGGCGTGTTGTTCGGGTATCTGGCGGGCATGACCTACTGGTTCCCGAAAGCGTTCGGCTTCAAGCTCAACGAAAAGCTCGGCAAGCGCGCCTTCTGGTGCTGGATCATCGGGTTCTACCTGGCCTTCATGCCGCTGTACGTGCTGGGCCTGATGGGCATGACGCGCCGTCTGAACCATACCGACAACCCGCTGTGGACGCCGTACCTGCACATTGCCGTGGTCGGCGCCGCGGTCATCATGCTGGGTATCTTCTTCCAGCTCGCGCAGTTGTACGTCAGCTTCCGCGATCGCAAGCAGAACGTCGACGTGACGGGCGACCCGTGGGGCGGCCGCACGCTGGAATGGACCACCGCTTCGCCGCCGCCGTTCTACAACTTTGCTCATACGCCGGTGATCCACGCGCGTGACGAGCTGGCTTATCGCAGGGAGCATGGCTTGCCCGTGCGCGACGAAGCGCCCGGCGGCTACCAGCAGATTCACATGCCCAGGAACACCTCGGCCGGCGTCATCATCGGCGGCCTGAGCGTGGCGTTCGGCTTCGCGTTGATCTGGCACATCTGGTGGCTGGCGATCGTCGGATTCGTCGGCATGATCGCAGCGGTCATTTTCCGCAGCAATGACGACGAGATCGATTACTACGTACCGGCCAAGCAAGTCGAACAGACCGAAGCTCAATCTTTTCAACGCATAGCGCCGCAGGCTTAAAACCATGTCGACCAATGTTCTAGAGCAATACCCCGTTCATGCGCATGCCGACGCGCATGCGCATGAACACGCGCACCACGATACCGCCGACAAGACCGTCTTCGGTTTCTGGGTTTACCTGATGAGCGACTGCATTCTGTTCGCGTGCGTTTTCGCGACCTATGCAGTGCTGAGCAACGCCACGGCGGGCGGCCCCACCGGCAAGGAACTGTTCGACCTGCACTATGTGCTGATCGAAACCTTCTGCCTGCTGATCAGCAGCTTGACCTACGGCATGGCCATGCTGGCGCTCAACCGCGCCGACAAGGCCCAGGTGCAACTGTGGCTGGGCATCACCTTCCTGCTGGGGTTGAGCTTCGTCGGCATGGAAGTGCATGAATTCCGCCACATGATTCTCGAAGGCGCCGGCCCGGGGCGCAGCGCGTTCCTGTCGTCGTTCTTCACGCTGGTCGGCACCCACGGCTTGCACGTGAGCAGCGGTCTGCTGTGGATGCTGGTGCTGATGCTGCAGATCGGCAAGAAGGGCTTGACGGCAACCAACAGCCGACGCCTGATGTGCCTGAGCCTTTTCTGGCACTTTCTGGATATCGTCTGGATCGGCGTGTTCACCGTCGTCTATCTGATGGGAGTCATGTAAATGGAAAACGTCAATACGAGTCATGGCCACGGGCATCACGACGACACCGCCGCCGCTCACGCCGGGGCGAGCCACGGCAGCGTCAAATCGTACCTGATCGGCTTCGTGCTGGCCGTCGTGCTGACGGTCGTCCCGTTCGTCATGGTGATGAATGGCTCCGCCGCGGCGCCCACGCTGCTGGCGACGATGCTCGGCTGCGCAGTGGTGCAGATCGTCGTGCACCTGGTGTACTTCCTCCACCTCGACGGATCCTCGGCACAACGCTGGAATCTGATGGCTTTCCTCTTTACCTTGGTGATTCTGTTCATCGTGGTGGGCGGATCGCTCTGGATCATGTACTACCTGAACCACAACATGATGGTGATGTAAGCGCAGGCGCCGCTGGCGCCGTGCCATGGCCCGCCCGCGGGCCGGACGCTGGCTCGACGAGCAGCGCTCCGGTCACCGGGCGGGTTTTCTTTTGCCTGATTGAGTCAGGTATCTCGCAGCGTGTCGATGATCTGCTCGCGCAACCAGCGATTGCCGTCGTCGTTGTCAAAACTTTCGTGCCAGTGCACCGTGACCTCGACCTCGGGAATCGCCACCGGCAGCGGATAGACCGCGAATTGCCGGTGCTCATTGAAATGGCGTGCCACGCGCCGCGGTAGGGTCACCATCCAGTCGGTGCGTTGCAGAATCTGCGGAATCACCGTGAAATGCGGCACACGCAGCGCAATCCGGCGATGCAGGCCGGCCGCGCGCAGTGAGTCGTCGATCGTGCGATGACTGCTTTCGCTCGAGCTGACGGCGATATGCGAGAGCTCGAGAAAGCGCTGGGCCGACAGACTTCGTTGCGGCAACCCGGCGCGCTTGCGAGTCATGCACACATAGGCCTCGTGAAACAGCAATGCATAGCGCGTGACGGATTTGAGCGCGGGCAGATTGCCTACGGCGAAATCGAGTTGTCCCAGCCTGAGCGCCTCTTCGACCTTCGTCACCGGAATCTGTTCGGCCTCGAGCTGCAAAAATGGCGCGACCTGCTGCAGCTTCTCGCACAGCGGCGGCAAAAAGACCTGCTCACCGATATCGGACATCGACAGGCGAAAAGTGCGCGTGCTGCTTCCCGCATCGAAATGCTCGGCGTGACGCAGGGCTTCGCGCACCGCGGCCAATGCACGTCCCACCGGTTGCGCGAGCTGTTCGGCGGTCGGGGTCGGCGCCATGCCGTTCGGTATCCTGACAAATAGTGGATCGTCGAACAGTGTCCGCAGGCGTCCGAGCGCATAACTGATGGCCGGCTGAGATAGCCCCAGACGATAGCCCGCGTGCGTCAGGCTGCGCTCCTCGAGGATCGCCTGAAAAACGCGCAGCAGATTCAAATCGATTTTATTGAAATCAGCCATATTTATGACGATGATAAAGTGTATGAATTTGACATATATAATACGCTAACCTAGACTCGGCCCCATCACTAGGAGGAGATGGGGCGCATGGAGACAGTTGTCGAATCTCGGGCTCAGCCTGAGCATCGTCGCGCGACGAAATTAACGATGCCTGCGCTGCTGGCGCAGCGGGCGGCCCGCAGCGGCACGGCGCCGCTATTCTCCGACCGCACGATCCGCTGGAGCAGCCAGACGGCGCTCGACATCGCCCGGCGCCGTGCCGGTGCGCTGGCGGCGCATGGGGTCGGGCAAGGCGACCGGGTTGCGCTGCTGTGCTCAAACCGCGCCGAATTCATGGAAGTCGTACTTGGCTGCGGCTGGCTTGGCGCGGTCGTGGTGCCGATCAATACGGCCTCGCGCGGCATGCAGTTGTCGCATATCCTGCGCAACTCGGGCGCGCGGCTGCTGGTTGCCGAAGCGCATCTGCTCGAGGCGGTGGCCGCTCTCGATGGCACAGATCTGTCGCTCGAGAATACCTGGGTGATCGGCGAGCTGCCCGACGGCGGGCCAACGGCCATGCCGGCGGGAGGCATGGTGCCGATGCCGCCGCTGGGCGAAGCGTTGGCGGCCGCCGAACTCGCCGACGGCGATCCGTTTGCGATTCTATACACGTCCGGCACCTCGGGCCTGTCGAAAGGGGTGATCTGTCCGCACGCGCAGTTCTATTGGTGGGGGCATTACACGGGCGGCAATCTCGGCGTGGTTGCCGGCGACGTCCTCTACACGTGCCTGCCGCTGTTTCACACCAATGCGCTCAATAGCTTTTTCCAGGCGCTGATTTTCGATGCCGAACTGGTGGTCGATCGCCGCTTTTCCGCCAGCGGGTTCTTCAATGCCCTGGTCGAGACAGAGGCCACCGTCACGTATGTGCTCGGTGCAATGGTGCCGATCCTGCTCGGCCGTCCCATCGAGCAGGCCGAGCGTGCCCACCGCGTGCGCATCGCACTGGCGCCTGGCGTGCCGGGGCAGTTCCAGCATGAATTCACCGAGCGTTGCGGCATTCATCTACTCGACGGCTACGGCTCGACCGAGACCAACTTCGCGATTGGGGGCGGTATCGAAGCGCAGCGCCCCGGCTACATGGGGCAATTGGCCGCCGGCTTCGACGCGCGTGTAGTCGACCAGGATGACCGGGAAGTGCCCGACGGCGAAGCCGGCGAACTGATCCTGCGCGCAGACCAGCCGTTCGCGTTTGCCAGCGGCTATTTCGGCATGCCCGAAAAGACCGTCGAGGCATGGCGCAATCTCTGGTTCCACACCGGTGATCGGGTGGTGCGCGATGCCGACGGTTATTACCGCTTCATCGACCGGCTCAAGGACGCGATCCGCAGACGTGGCGAAAACATTTCGTCGTATGAAGTCGAGCAGGCGATTCTGAGTCATCCGGCGGTCGAGACCGTGGCGGTATTCGCGGTAAGTTCATCGCTTGCCGAAGACGAGGTGATGGCGGCCGTGGTGCCGTGCGCGGGCGCGACGATCGATCCGCTTGAGCTGATTCTGTACTGCGAACCTCGCCTGCCGTATTTCGCGGTTCCGCGCTACCTCGACATCGTCGACGATTTGCCGAAGACGGAAAACGGAAAGATTCAGAAATACAAGCTGCGCGAGCGCGGCGTCAGTGACCTGACCTGGGACCTGGAGGCTTCGGGTTACCGGCTCAAGCGCTAGGCGCGCGCCGCCACGATAACAATCGCGACAACGATCGCGATAAACCATAGCGACACTGCCGCGCTAACGCGGCGCAAGATGGGAGGGCCGGGCCGCATCATGCGCGGCGTCGGCGAAATGACCAAGGAGACTCGTATGGCAGACATCCCCGCAGCGCATCATGCCGTGTCAAACGGTACGGCCGATTCGGCGACGGCGTTCGACGACAAGGCGATGCGGCGCATCGTCATCGCCTCGGTCGCCGGCAACGCGCTGGAATGGTACGACTTCTTTTTATACGGTACGGCGGCCGCACTGGTGTTCGGCGAACTTTTCTTCCCGAAAGGCACCGATCCCCTGATCGGCACCATGGTCGCCTTCGCCGGGTTTGCGATCGGCTTTGCCGCCCGTCCGTTCGGCGGCATTCTGTTCGGACACATCGGCGATCGCTACGGTCGCCGCGGGGCGCTGGTCTGGACCCTGTCGATCATGGGGGCGGCCACCTTCCTGATCGGCCTGCTGCCGACCTACGCGCAAATCGGCCTGTGGGCGCCGGCGCTGATGGTGGTCCTGCGCCTGCTGCAAGGCATCGCCTCGGGCGGCGAATGGGGCGGCGGGGTGCTGATGATCAGCGAGAGCGCACCGCCGCACAAGCGCGGCTTCTATGCGTCGTGGAGCCAGATCGGCGTGGGCGCCGGTTTCGTGCTGTCGGCGGCGGTGTTCTTTGCGGTGCAAGCGCTGCCCAGGGCGCAATTCATGTCGTGGGGCTGGCGTATTCCGTTTCTTGCCAGCGTGCTGATTTTCGGTGTCGGCGTCTACATCCGGTCGACGCTGCCCGAGAGCAAGGAGTTTGCCAAGGCCGCCGCGGCCGGGCGCCGCGCGCACATGCCCGTGCTGGAAGTAATCCGCCGTCATCCGAAGGAAATCCTCATGGCCATGGGGCTGCGCGTCGCGGAGAACGGCGGCTCGTATATCTTCCTGGCATTCTCGCTGGTCTACGGGAAATTCATCGGCATTCCCAGCCAGGTCATGCTCGCCGGCGTCATGGTGTCGATGTGTGTCGAACTGTGCGCGATGCTGCTGTGGGGGCGGTTGTCCGACCGCATCGGCCGCAAGCCGGTCTATATGATCGGTGCGCTCGGTCTGGTGGTCATTGCGTTTCCCTTCTTTTGGCTGCTCGACACCAAGGCGCCGGTGCTGATCTGGCTGGCGTTGCTGTTGGCCAACCCGATTTGCCACGGCGCGATGATCGGCACCCAGCCGAGCCTGATGGGCGAGCTGTTCAGCACTGAAGTGCGCTATTCGGGCATGGCGCTGGGCCACGAAATTGCCTCGGTATTCGCCGGCGGCCTGTCGCCGCTGATCGCCACCGCTTTGCTCGAACACTATCGCGCGGCCTGGCCGGTGGCGCTGCTGCTCATGGCGCTGGGGATGATCACCGTGATCTCCCTGCTGTTTACGCATGAAACGGCGCGCCGCCGCGCGCTGTAACACGAACGAGGTAAGACCGTGATGTCGAATGATCTCGCAGGGGCGGTGCTGGCCGCGGGCGTCGAGGTGCCGTACCGGCGCCAGGCGCCGCAGCACAGTACCGGCGATTTGCTGGCGCAGGCATTCCAGCGCGCGCTCGCGCAGGCGGGTTTCGCGCCGCGCGAGGTCGACGGACTTGGCGTGGCGTCGTTTACGCTGGCGCCCGACCACGCGATCGATCTCGCCTGGCGGCTCGGCATCAGCCCGCGCTGGTGCATGGACGATTGCCATGGCGGGGCCAGCGCGATCAATATGCTGCAGCATGCGATCCGTGCCGTGCAGCACGGTGACGCGTCGGTCATCGTGCTGGTCAGCGGCGATCGCTTCGAGCCCGCCGATTTCAAGCGACTCGTCGAGCATTACAACCTCACCACGCGCACTTATTTGCGGCCGCTGGAAAACGGCGGGCCGAACAGCCTGTTCGCGATGCTCACGCAGCGGCATGCGCTCAAGCACGGTCTGACGCGGCGCGACTACGGCGCCCTGTGTGTCGCGCAACGCGCCTGGGCCGCCCACAACCCTGGTGCCGTATATCGCACGCCGATGACGCTGGACGACTACCTGGGCGCGCCGATGGTGGCCGACCCGTTGGGCCGCTTCGATTGCGTGCCGGTCGTATGCGGCGCGAATGCGGTGGTCGTGGCGCGTGCCGATCTGGCGCGCGAGCGCTCGCCGACGGTGCGGGTGCGCGCATTGCAATGCTGCTACAACCCCGATCATCAGGCTGGCGATGGACTGCAGACCGGCCTGGCGGCAGTGGCCGATACGCTGTGGCGGCAGGCCGGTGCCGGCCCGCAAGCCATGGACGTGGTATCCGTCTATGACGATTATCCGGTCATGGCGCTGGTGCAACTGGCCGACCTGGGCTTTGCCCCCGACGGCGACCTGCGCGGCCTGCTCGGGCGCATCGCCGCGCGCGCGCTGCCGGTCAACACCTCGGGCGGGCAGCTCTCGGCGGGGCAGGCGGGCGCTGCCGGCGGCATGCACGGACTGGTCGAGGCGATCACGCAATTGCGTGGCGAGGCGGGTGCGCGCCAGGTCGCCGGCGCCCGCATGGCCGTGGTCAGCGGGTACGGAATGGTCGAATACCGCCACGGTATGTGCGCGAACGCGGTGGTACTCGGAACCGAGGCGGAGTGAGTCATGGAACTGACGGTTTTTCGGTGCACGCAATGCGGCACGACACTATTTCCGGCGCGCTATCTATGCCCGCATTGCGGCGCTGACCAATGGGCGGCGACGCCGGCTGGGCCCGGCACCGTCGAGGAAACCACGGTGGTGCGTCATCGCGTGGGTGCCCAGGGCGCGGGCGATGCGCATCTGGCAAGCGTCAGGACTGCGGCGGGGCCGGTCGTGGTGGCCCGTCTCGATCAGGCGCTGCAGCCGGGCGACATCGTCACGCTCGCGCTCGACGATGCGATGCGCGTGCTCGCGCACCCGCACGCGGGTGCGTAATGCATTCAAGTCAAGGAGGTTGAGGGTGGCGGAAAAATCATTCAAGAAGGAAGTGCAGAAGTTGCGCATGGGATCCGGCGAGGAATTTCGCGGCGAGGGGATTCTGGCGGTGACCAAGGCGCTGCTGCAGTCGGGGGTGTCTTATGTGGCAGGCTACCAGGGCGCGCCGATTTCGCATCTGATGGATGTGCTGTCGGACGCCAATGACATCCTCGAGGAACTCGGCGTGCATTTCGAGAGCAGCGCCAGCGAAGCGACGGCGGCGGCCACCTTGGCCGCCTCGGTGAATTATCCGTTGCGCGGCGCGGTGACCTTCAAGGCCACGGTGGGCACCAACGTGGCCTCCGACGCGTTGGCCAACCTGGCTTCGGGCGGCGTCACCGGGGGTGCGCTGGTCATCGTGGGCGAAGACTACGGCGAAGGCTCGAGCATCATGCAGGAGCGCTCGCACGCGTTCGCGATGAAATCGCAAATGTGGCTGCTCGATCCACGCCCGAATCTGCCCTCGATCGTGAACGCCGTCGAGAAAGGGTTCGAACTGTCCGAGGCAAGCAATACGCCGGTCATGCTGCAATTGCGGATTCGCGCCTGCCACGTGCATGGCCGCTTCATGACGCGCGACAACGTGCGGCCGGGCTTCACGCTCAAGGACGCGATAGAGCATCCCGTGCGCGATGTCGGCCGCATCGTGTTGCCGCCGGCCAGCTTTGTGCATGAGCAGGAGAAAATCGAAAAGCGCTGGCCCGCGGCGATCGATTTCATTCGCCGCGAAAAGCTCAACGAGTTCCTGGGCGATGAAGCGCGCGATATCGGCCTAATCGTGCAAGGCGGCATGTACAACACGCTGATGCGCGCGCTGACGCTGCTCGATCTGGCCGACGTGCACGGCCATACCGATTTGCCGATCTATGTGATGAACGTGGCCTACCCGGTGATCGACGACGAGGTGCGGCAGTTTTGCGCCGGCAAGCGCGCCGTGCTGATGATCGAGGAAGGCCAGCCCGAATTCATCGAGCAGGCGATCAACACCATTTTGCGGCAGGGCGATCTGCAGGCCCGAGTGCATGGCAAGGACATGCTGCCCAAGGCGGGTGAATACACCCCGACGGTGATGCTCAAGGGGCTGCTGAAATTCCTGCAACGCTATGAGCCTGGCCTGGCCGACGAAGCGCGCCTGCCTGCCGGCGTGCGCGCCACGATCGCCACGCAACGCGCGGTCGGCGTGCCGGTGGTAGCCGGCACGCAGGCCTCGGTCGCGCAAGCCGCATCGGCCGACTCGCCCGCACTGCCCAAGACGCCCGAACCCGAAGTGCATCCGCGGCCGCCCTCGTTCTGCACCGGCTGCCCCGAGCGGCCGATCTTCACCGCGATGAAACTGGTCGAGCGCGAACTCGGGCCGCATCATGTCAGTTGCGATATCGGCTGTCATTTGTTCTCGATTTTGCCGCCGTTCAATATCGGCGCGACGACCATGGGCTACGGATTGGGCTGGGCGGGCTCGGCTGCCTTCAACACCAAGGAGACCGAGCGCCGCACGATCAGCATGATGGGCGACGGCGGCTTCTGGCATAACGGCCTGACCAGCGGCGTGGGCAATGCCGTGTTCAATCGCAACGATAACGTGCTGGTGATTGTCGATAACGGTTATTCGGCCGCTACCGGCGGGCAGGATATTTTGTCGTCCAAGGCTGACAATGCGATTCGCTCCACCAAGAACCCGATCGAGACGGCGGTGCGCGGCGTGGGCGTGAAGTGGGTCAAGACCATTACCCGCACCTACAGCGTGGCGCAGATGCGCGACACGCTGCGCGAGGCGCTGACGACCCGGGAGCGTGGACCGAAAGTCATCGTGGCGCAGTCCGAATGCATGCTCAACAAGCAGCGTCGCATCAAGCCGTTGATGAAACGCCTGCTCAAGGAGGGCAAGCGCGTGGTGCGCGAGCGCTTCGGCGTCGATTCCGATACCTGCACGGGCGACCATTCATGCATTCGCCTGTCGGGGTGCCCATCGCTGTCGATCAAGGAGAACCCCGATCCGCTGCGCCAGGACCCGGTAGCCAGCGTGCTCGACAGTTGCGTCGGCTGCGGCCTGTGCGGAGAAGTCTCGCACGCGGCGGTCCTGTGCCCCTCGTTTTACCGCGCCGAGCTGGTGAGCAACCCGGGTTGGTGGGAGCGGCTATCGAAGCGCTTGGCGGACAGGGTGATCGACGCGCTGCAGCGGCGCATCAAAGCCCGGGAGGTGCGCTATGTCGCATGAGAAAACGGTCAAGCCGATCGGCATTGCGATTCTGGCCATGGGCGGCGAGGGCGGCGGCGTGCTGGCCGACTGGATCGTCGATATGGCCGAACACGCCGGCTTCATGGCGCAGTCGACCTCGGTGCCGGGCGTGGCGCAGCGTACCGGCGCGACGATCTATTACGTCGAATTCCATCCGGTCGTGACCGGGCCGAACGATCCCGAACCCGTGCTGGCGCTGGTGCCGGTGGCGGGCGATGTGGAGGTGGTGCTGGCCTCGGAGCTGATGGAAGCGGGCCGCGCCGTGCAGCGTGGCCTGGTGAGCGCCGATCGCACCACGCTCATCGCGTCCACGCATCGGGTCTATTCGATGACCGAGAAGACCGCGATGGGCGATGGGCGAGTCGATTCGCAGCGTTTTATCGAAGCAGGCAGGCAAGCCGCGCGGCGTTTCATCGCCAGCGATTTCGCGGTGCTTGCCGAGCGCAGCGGCAGCGTGATCAGCGCCGTATTGTTCGGGGCGCTGGCCGGTGCCGGCGCGCTGCCATTCAAGCGGGCCGATTTCGAAGCGGCGATCGAGCGCGGCGGGGTCGGGGTGCAAAGCAGTCTTAAGGCGTTCGACGCCGGCTATGCCGCGGCGGCGCTCGAGGCCACGCCGGCGGGACCCGCCGAGGTGTCCGCGGCGCTGCCGCCGGACGCCCGACTGGCGGCGCTCGAGGCGCGCATTCGTGCCGAGTTTCCTGTCGAAGTTCACGAAACGCTGCGCTTGGCGGTGCGCCGTCTGGTCGATTACCAGGACGTCGCCTATGGCGGCGAATATCTCGATCGCCTGACGGCGATTCGCGATGGCGATAGTGCGCCGGCCAAGCTGCTGCTCACCGAGACGGCGCGTCACCTGGCCTTGTGGATGTCATATGAAGACACCGTGCGTGTGGCCGATCTGAAAATTCGCAGCGGCCGGTTTCAGCGCGTGCGCGAGGAGGTCAAGGCGAGTCGCGACCAACTGCTGCATATCAATGAGTTTCTTCACCCGCGCGTGGACGAAATCGCCGATACGCTGCCTGCCGGCCTGGGCCGCTGGCTGATGAAGCCCGGCTGGGCCAGGCGGCTGGTGGAGCGCATGACGCGCGAGGGACGCGTGGTGCGCACTTCATCCCTGCGAGGCTTTCTGCAGCTGTACCTGGTGGCATCGATGCGTAGTCTGCGCCGCCGTTCGTTGCGGCATGCGCGTGAAATGGCGGCGTGCGAAAGATGGCTGGCGTCGATCGCCGAACTGGCGCCGCAGGATTACGCGCTGGCCGTCGAGGTGGCGCAATGCCAGCGGCTTGTCAAAGGTTATGGCGATACCCATGCCCGCGGCATGCGCAGCTTCACCGCGATCGAGGCGGCCTTGCCGGTCCTGCGCGGCCATGGCGAGGCGGCGCAACGCGTGCGCGCGCTGCGGGAGGCGGCGCTGGCCGACGACAGCGGCAAACGCCTGGTCGATCTATTGGGGCAATGGCAATTGCCGGCCATCGGGTAACACATGGACAGGCTCCGGTGGCGAGCGCCGCCGGCCTGGAAACTTTGGGAAGAGGAGATAGCGAGAAATGAGCAAGATACTGCAAGAGTTGGCGCAAGCGCTGCAAAGCCAGGCGATCCGCATCGTCGATTTGAGTCAGACGCTGCATCAGCGGACCCCGATCATTCCATTGCCGCCGCAATACGGCCAGAGCGCGCCATTTCGGCTGGAGGAGATATCGAATTTCGACGAGCGCGGCCCGGCCTGGTACTGGAACAACATCTCGTGCGGTGAGCACACCGGCACGCACTTCGATGCGCCGATCCATTGGATCACCGGCAAGGACTATCCGAACAACGCAACCGATACGATCGACGTGCAGAAATTCATCGCGCCGGCCTGTGTCATCGACGTGTCGGCGGAAACCCGCGAGAACCCCGACTACCTGCTCACCGTCGAGCGTGTCGAACAGTGGGAGTCGCAACACGGCCGCATTCCCGCCGGCGCCTGGGTGCTGATGCGCACCGACTGGTCTCTGCGCACCGACCCCGAGGCGTTTCTGAATATCAAGGAAGACGGTGGCCATACGCCGGGCGGCCACCCCGACCTGCCGAATTTCCTGGCCAGGGAACGCAACGTGATCGGTTGGGGCACCGAAGGGGTGGGTACCGATGCGGGGCAAGCCTATGCGTTCGCGCAGCCGTTTCCCTGCCATTCCAACATGCACGGCAACAATAAATTCGGCTTGGCCAGCCTGGTCAATCTGGACAAGTTGCCGCCGACCGGTGCGCTGCTCGTCACACCGCCGTTGAAAATCAAGCGCGGTTCGGGCAGCCCGTGCCGCGTGCTGGCATTGGTCGAAGGGTAAGGCCGCCTCAACGCCTTGCGCCATCAGACCATGGCCCTCGCGCCCGATAGCGGCGTGAGGTCGCCATGGCCGACACTCAGTTCTCCTTTTTGCGCTGACCGGCCCGGTGCCGGCTCGGCGCAACTTTTCATCGAATCCGCTCAGCGAACCATCGTTCCCGTCAGGCAGGCCTTGCATGCCAGGGGAAACCCCAGGTCACACCAAAAATCATCTTGCATACAATGTTTAAGAATTTTTTAAAAATTGCTGTGAAAAATCGGAAATTTTATATTATTGTATGCAACAAGCTATCGCAGATATCCCCCCCGGCGCCACGTTGAAGTCCGTCGATCACGCTTATGCCGAGATCAAGCGGGCGATCGTCGATATGCGCTACCTGCCTGGCGAAAGCATGCGGGAAGAGGAACTGGCGCGCAGTCTGGGCGTGAGCCGAACGCCGGTCCGCGAGGCATTCCGCCGGCTGGGCGCGGAGGGGTGGCTTGAAATTCGCCCCAACCACGGCGCGCGGGTCAGGGTCTGGTCGGTGCGCGACGTCGAAGAGATTTTCGAGGCGCGCGCGCTGATCGAGCCCTACCTGGTAGGGTGCGCGGTGGCCCGCATCAGCCCGGAAGACGTCGAGATCCTGCATGGTCTGGCTACTGAAATGCGTGTTATTTCTCACGCGATTGACGAGGATGGTGCTTTGGAAAAATGGTTTGTCGCGAATCGAGCCTTTCACGAGATCCTGACATCGGCTTCGGGCAACGCCCGGCTCAACCAGACCTTGAATCTGATGAAAGAGATCCCGCTCATCAAATGGACGTTCCGCAATTACACGGAAGAGGATCGCGAGCGCAGCGTGCAGCAGCACTGCGAAATCGTCGAGGCGATCAAAAGCGGCGATCGCGAGTGGGCCGAGTCCACCATGAAATCCCACATTCTTGCGGCACGCCAATCGGTGCTGCAGAAATTGAAGGCCAATCAAGGCGCAGTGCCAGTCGAACAGAAAACAAGGACCGACAAGAGGAGACAACCCCATGCTTAATTCCGTGAACGCGGGTGCCCGGCTGGACCGGCTGCCGACGTCCGCATTCCATCGCCGGATTCTGTGGCTGATCGGCGGCGGCATGTTTCTCGATTCGTTCGATATCTATCTGGCCGGCGGCGTGCTCGGCGCTTTGGCGCGCAGCGGCTGGTCGAGTATGCAGCTGAACGCGGCGTTCCTGTCGTCGACCTTTATCGGCATGCTGATCGGCGCACTGGTCGCCGGCGTGCTGGGCGACATGAAGGGCCGCAAGTTCACCTATCAATTCAACCTGGCGATTTTCGGCCTTGCCTCGCTCGCTGGCGCGGCCGCGCCGAGCATGACCTGGTTGATCGTCTGCCGCTTTTTCATGGGGCTGGGGCTGGGCGCCGAGATCGTCGTCGGATACGGTTCGATCGGTGAATTCATTCCCCCGAAGGTGCGCGGCCGCTGGTCGGCCTATTTATCGCTGATCACCAATTCGGCGTTGTTCTTCTCGACGCTGCTCGGTTACCTGATCATTCCGAGCATTGGCTGGCGCGCCATGTTCGCGATCGTCGGCGTCGGTGCGCTGGTGATTTGGGTGGTGCGCAAAAAAATGCCGGAATCGCCGCGCTGGCTCGAATCCAAAGGGCGTTTCGACGAAGCGGAGCAGATTCTGGCAGGTATCGAAGCGGAAACGCCCGCCGGGCGCGCTTTGCCGCCGCTTGCGCCGCAAGCGGCCGTCGACCAGCATCGGACCACGATGCTTTCTCTGTTCAAGCCGCCGTTGCTGCGCAAGACCTTGATAGCGATTTGCGTGCAGGTCGTGATCAACGTCGTGATTTACGGTTTCATCGTCTGGGTGCCGACGTTCCTCGTCAAACAGGGGCTGAGCGTGTCGTCGTCGCTGGGCTACGCCACGCTCATGTCGTTCGGCGGTCCGGCCGGCGCGTTTCTCGGCGTGCTGCTGGCCGACCGCATGGGGCGCAAGAATGGCCTGATCGCCGTGGCGCTGACCGCTGCCGTGGTGGGCTGGCTGTACGGCCACTCATCATCGGTGGGCGTAGCGACGCTGCTGGGCTTCCTGCTGTTTACGTTGACGTACCTGATGGTCGCGCTGGGCATCGCCACCTATTTGCCGGAGCTTTTCCCGACCGAGAACCGGATGCGCGGCAACGGCATCGCGGGGGCCGCCGGGCGCGTCGCCGGTATTCTGGCGCCGCAAATCGTGGTGATCATGTACGCGATGGGCGGCGTTGGCGACGTGCTCGGAGTAATTACTGGCGCGTTGCTGGTGATGGTGGTGGTCTTGACCCTGTTCGGCGTCGAAACCAATCAGCTATCGCTCGAAGAGATCGCCGTCCAGGACAATCAACTCAGCAACTCCAACAAGAACCTTCAATACCATGACTCAAACTAATGCGTTGACGCTCAAGCAGAAACTCGCCGGCGGCGAGATCCTGGTCGCTCCCGGTGTGTTCGATATGATCTCCGTGCGCCTGGCCGACCAGATGGGCTTCGACTGCCTGTACATGACCGGCTTTGGCACGGTCGCCTCCTACCTGGGCGAACCGGATGCCGGACTGGCGACCTATACCGACATGCTCAATCGCGTCAGTGCGTTTTGCGGCGGGAGCCGCACGCCGATGATTTGCGACGGTGACACCGGCTACGGCGGCCTGCTCAACGTTGCTCATACCGTGCGCGGCTACGAGCGCGCGGGCGCCGCCGGGATTCAGCTCGAAGACCAGGAGTTTCCCAAGAAGTGCGGCCACACGCCGGGGCGCCGCGTGATCGCCGCGCAAGACATGGTGAACAAGATCAAGGTCGCGAGGGAGGCACGCGCGAGCGACGAGTTCCTGATCGTGGCCCGCACCGATGCGCGCACGAGCCTGGGCCTGGACGAGGCATTGCGCCGTGCCGAGCAATATGCCAACGCGGGTGCGGATGTCTTGTTCATCGAATCGCCGGAGAGCGAAAAAGAACTGGAGATTATTGGCAAGACCTTCGATATGCCGTTGCTGGTCAATATCGTGGAGGGCGGGCGCACGCCGCAACTGACGCCGGCCGAATTGCAACGGCTTGGGTTCTCCATTGCGATCTATCCCGCCTCGGGTTTCCTGGCCGTGGCCCAGGCGCTGGAAAAAGTGTATGGCGACATCAAGGCGCTCAGGGGGACTCGCGACACGGAAAAGTCGCTCTACTCATTTGCGAAGATGTGCCAGTTGCTGGGGTTCGAAGCGGTGTGGGAGTTCGACCGGCAACACGCCGAATAGCGGTGCCGGCCGGGCATCGGGCTGCGCCTGTCCGCGCGGCGGCGTCGCGCTAGTCTTGCCCGTTGAGCAGCGCGAAATATCGCTGCTCCGCGCTCAGGATGAATTCGAGCATGGCGCTCTTGATCTGCTTTGCGTCGCGCTCGGTGAAACCTTCGAGCAAGGCGCGCAGGCCGTCGACGGCGATTTTCTGCGTGGCGGGGTTGCTGAGTGTGCCGAGCCGGACCTGCTGGGCGTGGTCGGCAAAGCGCTGGATGGTTGCCTTCAGCCGCGCATTCTGCACCGCGCCGAGCCAGACGTCGCGAAATTCGATATTCGCCTCGATCATCAGTGCGCTGTCGCTCTTGTCATACGCCTTGCGCGCCTTTTGATAAGCGCGCTTGAGGGCGGCCTCCTGTTTGTCGGTCAGGGCCGCGGCGGCACCTGCTGCCGCACTTGGTTCGAGCAGACGCCGCACCTCGAAGATTTCATGCACATCGTCGGTGGTCAGTGTGGGCATGACGAAGCCGCGCGTGGTGCCGACCAGATAACCTTCATTGACCAGGCGCAGCAGCGCCTGGCGCACCGGCATGCGCGTGCAATCGAATTCGTCGGCGATCTCGTAGTCGAGCAACCGGTCTTTCGGCCCGACCTCGCCGCGCTGCAGGCGCGCGCGAATTTCAACGAAGATCGTCTCGGTCAGCGTGGTCTGTTTAAGCGCGGTGCGGCGCGGTAGCTTGACGACTTTGGTTTCGGCGTTAGCCATGGCGTGTGGTCCGTGATAATTTGCATTCTGAATTCATGCTAAAAGGCGCGACTGGCTTCGTCAAGCATGCAAGACGGGAACGGACGGCTGTGGCGGCCGCCCGTGGCGCCTCATGCCGAGGCGCTGCCGATCGCTGCCTGGGACAGGCGTTTGCGGTAAAGAAAATAGACCGCCGAGACTGCCAGCAGCCAGGGTACGCCGACGATCCATGAGATGTCCCAGAACTCGGTGTCCAGGCCCATGGTGATCAGGATCGCCGCCAGCAAGGCAATACCGGTGATCTGCGCGACGGGAAAGAACGGCATGCGCACCGGCAGCTTGCGGTCTTGCCACGCCTGGCGAAAACGCAGGTGCGTCACGAGAATCATGATCCACACGAAGATGCCGCCGAACAGCGCGATGCCGAACAGATAGTTGTAGGCCAACGGGCTGAAGAACGAGATCGACGCGGCGATCAGAATCCCGACGCCGGAAATCAGCGTGGCCACCAGCGGCGTGCCATTGCTCGACAGGCGTCCTAGCCAGCTCGGTGCATAGCCGCCGCGTGCCAGCGAGAACAGCGTGCGCGATGAAAGATACAGGTTGGTGTTCATGCTCGACAGGGCCGCGGTGATCACCACGAAGTTCATGATGCCGGCGGCATGAGCGATCCCGGCGTGCGCGAACAGCTTCACGAACGGGCTCTGCTGGACGACCTTGGCACCGGCCTCGGTCCAGGGCAGGTAAGCCACCATGATGCCCAGCGCCAGCAGGTAGAACAGTGTCAGGCGCAACACCATCGAGCGCAGCGCGTGAGGAATGGCGCGCGACGGATCCTTTGCCTCGCCCGAGGTGACCGCCACGATCTCCACGCCATAGAACGAAAAGATCGCCATCAGCACGCCCATCCAGACGCCGTGGAAGCCGTGCGGCATGAAGCCGCCGGGCAGGCCCGTCAGGTTGTGCAGCCCGACCGGCGCGCCTGTGCCCAGACCGAACACGTGGATCAGGCCCACCAGGATAAACGCGACGATGGCCACCACCTTGATCAGCGCGAACCAATATTCGAATGAACCGAAGTTGGTCACCGAGCGGCAGTTGACGTACACGAGCACCACGCCGAAGGCGAGCGACCACAGCCAGACGGGCACGCCGGGATACCAGAAGCCCATGTATAGGCCCACCGCGATCGCTTCGCCGCCGACCGCGACGACTTCGATGATCCAGTACGTGTATCGCACCACGAACCCGGCCCACCGGTTCAGATACATTTCCGCGTAAGTGCCGAACGAGCCGGCGGTGGGGTGGGCCACGGCCATCTCCGCCAGGCTGAAGACCATGATCACGGCGACCACCGCGGCGATCAGATAACTTATCAATACGGCCGGCCCGGCATAGCCGATGGCGATGCCGCTGCCCATGAACAGGCCGGTGCCAATCGCGCCGCCAATGCCGATCATCGCGATTTGCCGCTGCGTCAGTGCTTTTTCCAACCCCCCTTCACGCGAGGTTATGTTGGGCGACTCCATGCTGTTCTCCTGAGGATTTAGAAAATCACTACGGTGGTTATGCATCGGGCAGCA
Source organism: Pandoraea thiooxydans (assembly GCF_001931675.1). Classification (NCBI taxonomy): domain Bacteria; kingdom Pseudomonadati; phylum Pseudomonadota; class Betaproteobacteria; order Burkholderiales; family Burkholderiaceae; genus Pandoraea; species Pandoraea thiooxydans. Next base: position 612,671 of record NZ_CP014839.1, read on the forward strand.
GCGCCGCCAGGCGGTCGAGCGCGGCTGAAGTGGTGAGCACGCCGGGCGAGAAGCGAATGGTCGCGCCGCGCGTGTCCGCCAGAATGCCCTCGAGCGCGAGCGAGACTTCCAGTGCACGCGGGTCGACGTGAGCCGGCAGCTCGGCCATCACGCTGCCGCCGCGCCGCGCATCCTCGCGCGGCGAGCGCAGCCGGTAGCCCTTGGCGTCGCACATGGCCATCAGGCGATGCGCGAGCTGCAGGTTGTGGGCGCGCAGCGCGCTGGCGTCGGCCGCCAGGCGCCAGGCAAGTCCGGGGCCGGAGGCGACATAGGGCAGGAATGACGGCGTGCCATTGTCGAAGCGACGCGCGTCGGGCGCCAGCGAAAACCGCGCGAGATCCCAGTTGAATGGATCGGGTTGGCTGAACCAGCCCTGCACGAGCGGCGCCAGCGCAGCGTCGAGCAGCGCCGGGTTGACGTAACCCAGGCCGGTGCCAGGCGCGCCGCACAGCCACTTGAGCGTGGTGGTGGCGACGAAATCGACGGCCGGGCAGGCGACGTCGAACTCGAGAATGCCGGCGCCCTGTGTGATGTCGACCGCAATCAGGCTGCCTTGCGCGCGACCGTGCGCCGCCAGGCGTGTGAGATCCGCGCGCTTGGAAGCGGTGGACGTAACCCAGGTTACGATTGCCAAGGCCACGCCGTCGTCCCACCGGGCGATGAACTCGTCGTCGCTGACAAAGGCGGCATGCTCGGCCAGCGGCACCGTGTCGAGCGTGAATCCGAGCACCGGCGCCATGCCCATGAGCATGAAGTGCAGGCTTGGAAAGCAGTCGGCGGCGATCAGCACGCGGCGCCCGGCCAACCGCTCCCGGCCCAGTGCACCAACGAACTTGGCGAAGGCTTCGGTAACGTTCTCCGCGGCAAACACCGAGCCGGCCGGCGCGCCGACCAGGCGAGCCCAGTCATCCAGGGCGCGCTGTCTGATCTGCAGCCCGTAATCCCAGCGGCCGAGATCGGGGCGGCACCACTGCGAGGCGAACGTATCGAGCGCAGCACGCACGGCGTCTTCCTGCCCGGGGAACATACCGACCGAGTGGTACAACAGCCAGCCGTCGCGATGCGATCCGGCACGGTGAGTCATGAGTTGGTTTGCTTGCATCGATTTACCGTCGTGTTCTAGAAAATGTGGCGAATGCCCACGGCTACACCGGTCTGGTTACTCTTGCCCGGCAGTTCCGTGTACGCGCCGCCATCGACTTTGTTGTAGTCGAGCGTGGCGTAGAGCTGGGTGCGTCGCGACAGCGCATAGTCGGCCCACAGCGCGCCGGTGTAGCGCTTGCCGCTGTTGCCGGAAATGCCATTGACGTTCTTGATGTCGTCGTAATAGGCGGCACCGGTGAGCGACAGGGCGGGCGTGGCCTGGTAGGTGATGCCGGTGAAGAACGTCGAGTCCTTGCGCGGATTGGCAACGAACGAGCCGGTACTCACCGTGCGGCTCGGATCGTTGAGCGAGGCGTCCACGATGCCGGTGGCGTCATGCCCGCCCATATAGCCGAAGAACAGCTTGGCGGGTCCGGTGGTGTAGCGCGCGGCCAGGCCCCACATGCGTTGCGCGTTATTGGCGAGGTCGTGCAATTCCTGATAGACGGCGCCGAAGCTCAACGGGCCAAGGTCATACGAGGCGCGCGCTCCCCAGTAAGCGTTCTTGCTGAGGCTGCCTGGTTGTTGCCCGAAGCCGTAGGTCGCGCCCAGATGAAGGTGCTCGAAGGTGGCGTCATAGCTGAGCGCGTTGTCGATGCGCGCGTCGGTCATGTAAAACGCCCATGAGTTTGCCGTGTAGTTACCCACGGTCAGCGGATCGTAATCGCCGTAAAGGTTGAATGCCTCGGTGCCCTGTCGGCCCAGCTTGATGGTGCCCAGGGGGCCGGACAACCCGACGTACGCGTCGCGGCCGAACATCCGGCCGCCCTGATTCAGGTAGCCGGTTTGCGGATCGAAGCCGCTTTCGAGATCGAAGATCGCCTTGAGCCCGTTGCCCAGCGCTTCCTCGCCTTTGAAGCCGAAACGGCTGTTGGTGATCGCGCCGTTGGTCAATTGCACACTGCTGTTGTTCGCGGCGTCCGCGTTGGTCGTGTAGCGTACGCTCTGGTCGACGATGCCATACAGCGTGACCGAACTTTGCGCCAACGCAGTACCGGCGAAGGTGGCGCCCAGGGCCAGTACGACGGCGTGACTTTTATGTTTCATACATCTCCTCTTTCTCTTGTGTATTGCCCCCGGGACGGAGGCGTTGGTCGCTACCGCTGCCGGCCGTCGGAGACGGCCGAATGCTTGGAGAGAAACGCTTGCCGTCAGGCAGCGTCGGGCCCGAGCCTTGAGATAAAGGGCTCCAGCCGGTCCATGGCCTCGCTCAAACTGGCGTCGCTGCGCGCATAGCACAGGCGGATCTGATGCGCCGATTCGTCACCGAACGCCACGCCTGGCGCCAGACCCACGCCGGCTTCTTGCACCGCGCGCTTGCAGAAGGCGAGCGTGTCGCGCACACCGTCGATTTCGAACATCAGGTAGAACGACGCGGTATTGGGGACGACGCGCACGCGCGGCATGGCGCGCAAGCGATCGAGCACGAGACGCTGGCCGTTGCGGCACCGCTCGACGAACGAGCGTACGAACGGCTCGCCATCGTTGAGCGCGGCCGCCGCCCCAGCCTGCAGGAAAGCCGGCGCGCCGCTGGTGTTGAATTGAATCAATTTCTCGAAAGTCGCAAGCATCGGGCGCGGGTAGATCATCCAGCCCATGCGCCAGCCGGTCATGGCCCACGCCTTCGAGAAGCTGTTGACCACGAACACTGGATCGTCCGGCGCGGCCAGTTCCGCCATCGACGGCGCATAGGACCGGTCATAGACGATGCGCTGATAGACCTCGTCGGCGATGACGGCGATGCCGCGCCGCCGGGCGAAATCCAGCAGGCGGCGCTGCTGTTCGGCAGACATCATCCAGCCGGTCGGGTTGCCCGGCGAGGCGTAGTAGATCGCGCGCGTGCGCTCGTCGCATGCATCGAACAGGCGTTGCAGATCGAGGCTCCATCCGTGCTCCCCATAGCCGAGCGGTACTGCGCGCGTGTGGCCGCCGGCGATATGAATCGCCCGCAGGATGTTCGGCCACGACGGCGTGATGCAGACCACGTTGTCGCCGGGTTCGACGATGGCTTGCGAAACAAGCATCACGGCGTTCATGCCCGAACTGGTGGCCGCGACGCGCTCATCCTCGATCGAGATGCCGCACAACCGTGTGTAATAGGCGCGAATCGCCTCGCGCAGCGCGAGGATGCCGCGGTTGGGCGAATAGAAGGTATGTCCCGCGGCCAGCGCGCGATTGGCCGCTTCGCAGAACGGTTGGGGCGTCGGTAGATCGCTCTCGCCGGCCCATAGGCCGATGACCTCAGGACGGCCGATGCCCAGACGCCACACGTCGATGATTGGCGAATCGGGCATGGACAAGATCGATTCCCTGGTAAGTCTCATGATTTCCCTCGCGTTATGCAGGCAGGCGCCGCAATTCAATTTTGATGAATTCTGAATTCAGATTATTCTAAGATAATTTAAGCATCAAGCAAGTGGATTTGCGTAATTTACGTGTAAACCATGACGTTTATGGCTTCGTGGTGTTGCGAACGGTGATTGGTCTTGCTGCGTTTGACACGTCATTCGTTTTTCAATATTCTGAATTCAGTTTATCGGTGCGACGCAAAATGCCGTCGTACGACCCCAGAGGGCGGTCGCGCAGACGCTCTTCCTCGAAACACCCCATGTATCCGGAGCTTTTTAATAATGTTTAAGCCGCTCAAATCCAAGATGTCCCTTGAGCAATCGATCGATTTGATCTGGCTGTCCCTGGGCAGCGTCGCGCTGGTTGAATTTGCCGCACACGCCGCTCCGGGGGCGATCGTGCTGGATCTGCAGCACGGTCTGTGGGAGCGCGGCACTCTCGAGGCGGCGATCGCCGCTGCCGGATCGGACGTGCCGGTGATTGCGCGCTGCGCCGAGAATTCGCCGCATGCGATTGCGCAACCGCTGGACGCGGGCGCCGCGTCGGTGCTGGTGCCGCTGGTGGAGACTGAGGCCGATGCCAGGCAAGCCGTGGCGGCGGGACGCTATCCGCCTCTGGGCAGGCGCTCGGCGGGCGGTGTGCGCCCTCTTCTGGCGGGAGTCGAAGCGATGCTGGAGGCCGACCGCCAGGTCGCCGTGGGCGTTCTGATCGAAACCGTCCGGGGGGTGGAGAATGCCGCGGCGATTGCCGCTGTGCCCGGCGTCGACTATCTGTTTGTCGGCACCGGCGATCTCGCGCTCTCACGCGGCACTGGCGACCCCGAGGTGATCGCCCGCGATTGCGCCCATGTGTTGCGCGCGGCGCGGGAAGCCGGGTTGCCATGCGGCGTGTTCACCCAGGATGCAGCCGCCGCGCGCACGGCGCTGGCCAACGGATACCGCCTGGCGGTGGCCGCTAACGACATCGACGTGGCGAAGCAGGGGTTTTTGGCGGCGCGCCGCGCGCTGGCCTGACTGCACACGGCGCCAGGCGCGGGCTCTCAACCGTGGCGTCCTGGTGCGCTCTGGGGAGGCGCCTTTGATGGCGCGGCCGCCTGCACCGCCGATGCGCCGCCTGGCATCACGGTCGGCTTGACGGCGTTGTCGGGTCGGATGTTGAGCATCGGCAGCGCCTGGCTGGCGATCTGCACGAATGCGGGCGCCGCAGCCTGCCCGCCGAAGTGCTCGGCCGCGCGCGGCTGGTCGATCGACACGGCGATCACCAGGCGCGGGTTGGACAGCGGTGCGATGCCGACGAACGAGGCGCGGTAAAGGCTGTGGTCATAGGTGTGGCCACGCAGCTTGTAGGCCGTGCCGGTTTTGCCGCCGACCCGGTACCCCGGCACTTGCGCCGTCGGCGCGGTGCCGCCCGGCTGCACCACGGTCTCCAGCATGTCGAGAATTTCCTGGGCAGTGTGTGCGCTGATGATTCGCACGCCGGCCGGCGGGGTCGGTTCAGTGTTTTTGAAGATACTGAACGGCACCATCACGCCGTGGTTGGCGAATACGGAATAGGCGCGCGCCAATTGGAACAGCGACGTCGAAATGCCGTAACCGTATGCCATGGTCGCCTGCTCGATCGGACGCCACGAGCGATACGGCCGTACCCGTCCAGCCGAGGCACCGGGGAAGCCGAGCTTGGGCGCCTGGCCCAGCCCCATGTCGGTAAACATGTCCCACATTTCCTCGGGCTTGAGCAGCGTCGAGATCTTGGTCATGCCGATGTTGCTCGATTTGGTGATGATCTGCGTGGTGGTAATCACATGGTTGGCGCTGTCGTCACTGATGACCGCGCCATGAAATTCGAGGCGGCCATTGCCGGTATCGAAGGTCGTGGTCGGCGTCACCCGATGCAGCTGCAGCGCCAACGCCATGGTCACCGGCTTGAGGATCGAGCCCGGTTCGAACGAATCCGTCAGAACGCGGTTGCGCAACTGGTCTCCGGTCAGATCCTCGCGATTGTTCGGGTTGTACGAAGGATAATTGGCCAGGGCCAGGACCTGCCCATACTTCGCATCCAGCACCACGGCCGCGCCTGCCTTGGCGCCGGTGCGCTTGACGGCGTCCTTGACCGCCAGATAAGTGGCCAGCTGAATGCGGGTGTCGAGCGAGAGCTCGACATTTTTCCCGTCGCGCGGCTCAACGTCGTCGCCGAGATCCTGGATGATTCGCCCCAGCCGATCTTCGATCACCAGGTGGCTGCCACCGGTACCCTTGAGCAGGCTCTGCTCACCCAGTTCGACGCCTTCCTGGCCCTGATCCTCGACGTTGGTAAAGCCAACCACGTGTGCGGCAATTTCGCCCTCCGGATAGAACCGTTTGTAAGCACGCGTCTCGTGCACGCCCGGCATTTTCAGCGCCAGGACTTCCTTGCCCACGGTCGGCGTGACCAGTCGTTTCAGGTAGATGAACTTGCGGCCATCGGTCAGTTTGGTGCGCAGTGTGGCCGGGTTTTCACCGAGCAATTTGGCGAGCTCGGGCAGCTCGGTCAGCGGTTTGTCTTTCGGCACTTCCACCGGATTGGCCCAGACGTCGTCGGCCGGCAGGCTGACCGCCAGGATTCGCCCATCGCGATCGAGAATGCGGCCGCGCACCGCCGGCAATGGAATCTGGTGCTCGTAGCGCATCTCGCCTTGCTTGATATAAAAGGCGTTGCCCGGCCCCTGAATCCAGAATGCGCGCACGGCCAGGGCGATGAAAGCCAGGGTAATGAATGCGACGACCAGTCTTGAGCGCCAGGCGAAGGTGCCGCGATTGAGAATTGGCGTGGAGTTGAGGGGAATATTGCGTTGGGGGGCGCTCTTCATGTCCGGTGTCGTGCCTGCCGCGTGATTTCTGCGATGATAGTGCATTCCCGGTGGCCCGGGGAGGCATTTCAATGCAGCGGCTCCGGCGGTTTCTCGCCCGCGATGTGGTGCTGGCATTTTCGCGGCAATGAATTTTTTACACGTGCGCGCGTACGCTCGCAGGCTGCCGACCGAGACTGGCTACCTTGGAGCCAGTCTCGGTCGGCCTCGACTCACTGCTGCATGACTGCGGCAAACGCCTGTGCCGTGTAAGCCACGTTTTTCGCATTCAGGCCGGCCACGCACATGCGCCCGGACCCGACCAGGTACACAGCGAATTCGTCCCGCAGGCGCTCGACCTGCTCGCGGGACAACCCGGTATAGCTGAACATGCCGCGCTGCTTGACGATGTAGCTGAAGTCGACCCCAGGGCACTGCTTGACGAGCGCGTCATGCAGCTGTGTGCGCATGGCCTTGATGCGCACGCGCATCTGGGCGACTTCGTCTTCCCACTCCTTGCGCAATGCCGGATCGGTCAGCACCGTGACGGCGATCTGCTCGCCGTAAGTCGGCGGATTGGAGTAGTTGCGGCGCACGGTTGCCTTCAGTTGGCCCAGCACGCGAGCGGCCTCCTCGGCATCGCGGCAAACGACCGACAGGCCGCCGCAGCGCTCGCCATAGAACGACAGGTTCTTCGAGAACGAATTGCTGACAAAGAAGCTGACGCCGGCATCGGTCATCGCGCGGATCGCATAAGCATCTTCATCGAGTCCGTCGCCGAAGCCCTGGTAGGCGATATCCATGAACGGGATCAGCTGGCGCTCCTTGGCCACCCGGACGACTTCCTGCCATTGGGTGCGGTCCAGATCGACGCCGGTCGGATTGTGGCAGCAGGGGTGCAGCAGCACGATCGACTGAGCCGGCAGTTGCGCAAGGCTCGCGAGCATCGCCTCGAATTGCACGCCGCCAGTGCTCTTGTCGTAGTAGGGATAGTCGTTGACGGTGAAGCCCGCGCCCTCGAATATCGCGCGATGGTTTTCCCAGGTGGGCGAGCTGACCCAGACCTGGCTGGCGGGGAAGTAGCGCTTGAGCAGATCGGCGCCGACCTTGAGCGCGCCCGAGCCGCCGATACTCTGGATCGTGGCGATGCGGCCGGCCTTGACGGCTTCATGGCCGGCGCCGAACAGCAGTTGCTGTACTGCCGCGCGGTAAGCCGCGTCGCCTTCCATCGGCAGATAGGGGCGCGGCGAGAGCTTGGCGGCGTGGCGGGCCTCGGCTTGCTGCACCGACTTCAGCAATGGCAGCCGACCCTCTTCGTCGTAATACAGGCCGACGCTCAGGTTGACCTTGTTGGCGCGGGGATCTTTCTGAAAGGCCTCGCCCAGGCTGAGAATAGGATCGCCGGCGTAGGCTTCGACATGCTCGAACATATGACAGACTCTTGTGAAAAAAGGGGGGGATGGTCATGTTGCGCCGCCGGTCGGGCGGCGTAGCGCTCCCATATTTACCAGAAGTCGGCCGTTATCGCTATCGATGGCCCATGCAAATCGAAGAAACTTGGCTCTTAATCATGAGCCATCGCCGCGCTACATTGGGGGCTCGATCCGACCTGGAGAAATTCATCATGTCCTCAGACTCGACCGCCGTGGCGACGGTATTGCGACATCCCGTCAACAATGAAGAAATTGCCGCCTGCTACCCCGCAATGCGCGAATTACGGCCTCACCTGAGCTCGCAGCAGGAATTCATGACGAGAGTGTCTCGTCAGTTCGAGCAGGGTTACCGCCTGTTGGCGGCCTGGCGCGGCAGCCACGCCGTGGCTTTGGCGGGCTACCGGTTGCAGGAAAACCTGGTGTACGGGCGCTTCCTCTATGTCGATGATCTCGTCGCCCTCGAGACCGAGCGCCGGGGCCGGCTCGGCCAGCGGCTGCTCGAAGCATTGGCTGACGAGGCGCGCGCGCAGGGCTGCGCGAAACTGGTGCTGGACACTGCGCTCTCGAACGCCTTGGCGCAGCGGTTTTATTATCGGCAGGGGATGTTGGCCACTGCCATGCGATTTAATCTGGCACTGAATAAAGAGGTCCGCCCCGCATGAAAAACATTCTGTACGTTGAATGCAGCCCGCGCGGTGAGGCGTCGCAAAGCGCGCGAGTCGCGCGCGCCTTGCTCGAGCAATTGCAGCGGGCGGCACCGCACGCTCGCTTGGTCGAGCGCAATCTGAGCGTCGATCCGCCGCCATTTGTCGGCCATGCCTATGCCGAGGCAGTTCTGGCACGTTCTGCGATGAGCAATCCCGAAGAAGTTGCGGCGTTTGACTATTCGGAAATGTTGATCTCCGAATTGGAGCAGACCGATTGCCTGGTGATTGGCACACCAATGCACAACTACACAGTACCGGCGGCACTCAAGGCGTGGATTGATCAAGTGGTGCGCATAGGCCGCACATTTCGCGGCACGCCGGCCGGCAAAGTCGGCTTATTGCCGGATCGGCCCGCATACGTCGTGGTGGCTGCCGGCGGCGATTACACTGGCGAGGCGGCTCGCCAACCGGATTTTCTGACTCCGTATTTACGTAGTATTCTGGCGACCATCGGCATAAGCCGGGTCGAGTTCATCGCGCTTGAGGGGCTGGCACGCCGGCCGCTGACGGAGGCCGAAGTGGAGCATCGGGCATGGTCGCTCCTGAATGGAGCGAGTGGCGATGGCGCCGAAACTCGATTGTCGGCAATGAACGCTGTCAGGTGAGCATGGGCCGGCGCAATTTTTTAAAGTACCCGATTTAATCGATTTGTCTTCAATTGGAAATGGATTCCAACTTGATTCATCCATTTTTCAAATGGAAATAGAAAAATTCTTACATACTGATGAGTCGAATTTAACGTTTTGAAACGAAATATCCAATTCGTTGCGACGCAAATGATGTCGGAAATATGAGAAAGGCAAGAATGATCTTATTGAATTCGACATTAAATTGAATAGTTACTCAAGAGCTGTGCAGTTTGCCCCAATTTTTTTCTGATTAAAATTCTGCTATTTTATAAGCTCGTATAAATAATCAAGGAAATAAGGCATGCCCAGCTATAAGGAACTTATTGCTCAACGTGAGAAAATAGAAAAGCAGATCGAGGAAGCGCGCGCCAAAGAAGTGGCTGCGGTCATCGCCGATATCAAGCAAAAAATCGAAGAATACGAGTTGACTGCCAAAGATCTGGGCTTATCGGTCGAGCGCAAGCAACGCAGGGCCAGCAAGGGACCGGTGGTCGCCAAGTATATGAATCCGGCAACCGGTGAAACCTGGTCGGGGCGAGGCAGAGCGCCCAAATGGATCGGACGGAATCGAGAAAAATTTCTGATCGAATAGCGCATCGCTCGCGCTTGGTCGACGTGCTTCAATCGGCGAGCGCCAGGGGCGACAGGAATCGGCCGCTAATGCGAGCTCCCCTGTTGTGTGAAACGATAGTTGTAACGCCACTTGCAGCGTTCAGGCTGCGCCATCCCGCAAAGGGAAAATCACCGCGGCTCTCAATCCCCCCGCCGCACGATTGCTGAGGACAAGCTTGGCGCCCAGTTGCTGGGCCAGCTTATCGACGATCGCCAGGCCCAGGCCGCAATGCGCATTGCCGCTGCGTGCCGGATCGAGGCGCACGAACGGGCGTACGATACGCGCCAGATCTTCATCGGGGATGCCAGGGCCGTTGTCTTCGATCGCCAGTTCCCAGCCATCGGCCGTGCGTGCCGTGCAAATCGTCAGCGGCGCCCGGCCGTAGCTGACGGCATTGTCGAGCAGGTTATTGACGATGCGCTCGAGATGGGTCGTCTTGAGTTGAAAGTGGGGGCCTGCGTGCAGCGCCGTATCGATCGCATACCCCTGGTCGGCGAAAACCTGCAGCAGATAGGGCAGCCGGCTGTCGACCGGCACCGGTGGTCCGAGCGGCTCGGCACCGCGCGCGAACAGCAGGAACTGGTCGACGATGCGCGCCATCGATTCGACGTCGCGCACAATGCCGCGTGTTACCGCGGGATCGTCGACGATTTCTGCGCGCAGGCGCAGGCGCGACAGCGGCGTCTTGAGGTCGTGAGCGATGCCGGCAAGCATCGTATTGCGCTCGCGCTCCGCTTGTGCGATGTCGGTGATCATTCGATTGAAGCGTTCCGTCAACTGCCGCAGCTCCCGCGGGCCGCGTTCCTTGAGTGGCTCGACCTCCCCGCCGGTAGCCAGCTTTTCGGCGGCCTCGGCCATGTCTCGCACCGGCCGCTGCAGCAGCCAGGCAGTCAGCACCGAGAAAATCACCGTGATCAGCAACACCGTCAACACGCCAGGCAGGATCGCATTGAGCGCACTCGGCGGTGTATGGACCATCACGATCGGGGTTGAAATCCATTGCTTTGCGCCGGGTAATTTCGCCCACATCCGCGGCGGCACGCTTTGCTCGATGCGCAGGTCGGTGCCCGGCGGCAGGCGCTGCGCAAGCTGCTGAGTGAGATGTTCGGATTGGCCGGTCGGTGTAAATGTGTTCCGGCCGTCGAACAGCGTCTTTTCGAAATGGACCGAATCCGGCAGCGGAATTCGGGAATCGCCGTCCATGACAGCTTGCGCGCTGCGGAAAATAAACGCCATCTGATCAGCGGAATATTCGAATAGCCGTTCGCGGCGGTCGTTGCGCAAAATGGTCAGCCAGGAGAAATGGCTGATGATCAGCACTGCGATGAGCAGCAGCGTGAGGCGGCCGAACAGCGTGTCAAAGCGGCGCTTCATGTTGATCGTCCGGTACGAAGATGTAGCCGCGCCCTCGCACGGTCTGGATGAAACGCGGGTTTTGGGGATCTTCGTTCAGGAGCTTGCGCAGGCGCCAGATTTGCACGTCGATGCCGCGATCGCTGACTTCGCTGTGCGCGCCGTAGAGCAGGTCGATGATGCGCTCCCTGCTCAGAACCTGCATCGCGTGGTTGACCAGCAGCTTGAGCAGACCGTACTCACCGTCGCTCATCGGAATTATCTGGTTATCGCGGGCGAGAGTGCGGGCGTGGAAGTTCAGCCGAAACGCCCCGAATGCATAGTCCTCGCGCTGCTCGGGTGCTGCCGCGTTGGTGACCCGATGGCGTCGCATCACCGCATTGATGCGGGCCAGCAGCTCGCGTGGATTGAACGGTTTGCCGAGGTAGTCGTCGGCGCCGATCTCCAGCCCGACGATGCGATCGATCTCGTCGCTTCGAGCGGTCAGCAAAATGACCGGCACGTCGTCGTTGCGCGAGCGCAGGTCGCGCAGCGCGCTCAGGCCGTCGACCTTGGGCATCATCAGATCGAGCACGATCAGGGCGGGCCGCTCGCGCTCGAGACGCGCGGCCAAGCCCTCGCCGTCGTGCATGACGGCTACGGCAAAGCCATGCCGCGTCAAATATTCGCGCAGCAGGTCGCGCAAGTCAGGATCGTCGTCGACAACAAGGATTTTCATGGGAGCAGCGTGCGTTCGATTCATCATCATAGTGGCCTTGGCGGCCATTTGAATTTCGATATGTTTCGATTCATTACGATAGCCGTCGTTTGTAACGCATCGTAATAATTGCCATGTTACCGGTGTCATACGCAGGCATGCTCGTCACCGCCCGCCGCATGCGTTCTTGCTTTCCGATCCTGTCTCATCCGTTATTTGCCTGCGCTCCAGGCCGCAGCTCGAGTCAGGCCCGTGTGGCCGCCCGACCATTTAGGATGAATCCCATTAAAGTGGCTCGGAAGGTTTGACAGAATACCCCGGGCTCCAACAAACCTCGGATGAATCCGATTGCTTGTGCGCCCAACCAGGTGCGGCGACCCGTGCGCCGGCCGTCGCTACCCTCAGGGTTTCCAATCGATTCAACAATGTGAGAAGCAACATGACCATCAAAGTCATCATCGCGGATGATCATCCGATCGTGCGGCTCGGTATTCGCCTGATGCTGAAAGACCGGCTCAACGTGGAGATCGTGGGGGAGGCCTCCGACTCGTCGGAGTTGATCGCGCAACTCGGAAAAATGCCATGCGACGTCATCATTACCGACTATTCCATGCCGGGCGGATCCTACAAGGATGGGCTGTATCTCATCAGCTATATTCGTCGCTACTATCCGGACGTCAAAGTGGTGGTTTTGACCATGCTGGAGAATCTCGCGATCCTGCGCAGCATGCTCAAACTGGGTGTGCACTCGATTCTGTCCAAATCCGACGACCAGGAGCGGATCGCCGAGGCGGTTACCGTGGTGGCCGACGGCAGCCACTATGTGCCGGCGACGTTGGCGGCCCGCCTCAATCAGGCCTCATCCGACGAGAGCTGGGGCGGCGAGGCGCCGCTGCTCAGCGCTCGTGAAGTCGAAGTGGTCCGGCTGTTCGTCTCAGGCATGACCATCACCGAAATTGCGGCGCGCCTGAATCGCAGCATCAAGACCGTCAGCTCGCAAAAGAACAACGCGATGCGCAAGCTCGGTATCGGCCGCGATGTCGATCTCTACAAATATGCCACGCGCAGCGGCATCGGTTGACCGGAGTCAGCCGGCGGGCAGGCGCATCGTGCGCATGTCCTTGTAAATCAAGTCTCCCACACGCAGCATCTGTTTGATCTGGTGCGCGATCAGCTTCAATTCCTGAATGTCGTCGGCACTCGCGCCGGGTTGCTGTTCCTGGCGCACCACCAGCGCGTCCAACCGCCGGGTGAAATCCCTGAGGGTCTCCGTCAGATCGACGTCGTTGCTGCGAGGCCCAGCGGTGGGCGCGTCAGCGGCCCGCTGAAGGATATCGAGAATCGCCTGTGCGGCGGCGTCGAGTTCGCCGCTCGAGTCGCGCAGCAAGTGTCGCGCGAGTATTTCCGAGATGCTGGTGATGTGCGAGGCGAGCACGTGAGTCTGCACCAGAAGCCCATTGAGTTCCGCCACCGAGACCTGCTTGGATTTCGGCTCGAGCATCATTCGCTTGAACGCCGCACCGAAGTTGGCGAAGGCAATATGCATATTCTTGCGCGCCATCCGGTAGGCAAATTCATCGACGACGCCGTCGCGGCCGAGGCATGACTGCAGGTAATCCCGGGTCGAGAGCACGGAGTTGCGCACCAGCGGACTCATCAGGCGGTATTCCCAATAAGGGAAGAAGTAGCTGCAGACGAGCGCGACCAGCGAACCGATGGCCGTATCCAGAGCCCGCTCGCCGACCACCACGATCGAGCCGGGCACCAGCAAATGAAACAACAGCAGCACGTAAGCGGACGTAAATACCACAGCTAGCCCATAGTTGAAGAGCACCAGGCTGTTGCCCATCACCATGAAGAAGAACATCAGTCCCAGCAGGGCCCATGGCTTGTGCACGACGAACAGGATCGCCAGCACCAGCAGGCAGCCGATGAGCGTGCCCGACAGGCGCTGAAAATTCTTTTGCTTGGTCAGGCTGAAGCCAGGCTTCAGAATCACGATCGTGGTCAGCAGGATCCAGTAGCTGTGCGACTGGCCCTTGAGCAGCGGCAGGAAGTGGGCGAGCGCCAGGCCGCCCAGGATCGCGATGCTCACGCGCAGCGCGTGGCGAAAGCTCGGCGAGGAGAATGTCAGGTTGTGCCAGAGCAGCTTCGGGCTGAAGCTCTGGCGTGAAACGAAGCGGTTCAACGCCTGATCCAGGCGGGTTTCCATATTGGGCATGTCGCCGTCGCGCCGGATGTTCCGATACAGCTTCTCGATCTGCCGAGAGGTGCTCCACACGCGCCGGAAAGTTGCTACCAGGGCATCGTATGCGTCCGGCATCGACTGCTGAAAGCGCTTTGCCTTGAGCAGTTCGATTTCGTATTCGATGGCACGGAATTCCGCTTTCCAGCTGCTGCGCGAGCGCGCCGGCTGGTCGCTGGCGATTGCAAAGCCGACGCTGTCGACGTCGGCGGCCGCCTTGCGGATCAGGTCGCGGAAAAAAATCAGGATGTCGTCGTGCTCGAAGGTCTTGCGCAGCAGCGGGTAATCGGTATGCACCGAGACGACCACCTCATGCAGATCGACCACGTTGATGAACAGATTGAGCAGCATCGCGCGGCGCTTGTCGAGTTGGCCGCGGCGCAGGCGGGGCAGGTCGCGCAGAATCATTTCGCGGGCGGCCTGCTGCTTCTCCACCACGTTGACCTGCGTGGCGATCAGACGCCGATAGCATTCGCCCAGGTCCTGCTCGACGTCGTAGAACGCTCCTTTTGCCTCCAGGTACTGCGCGGTGGCGAAAAAGCATTCGGCCAGCGTTTGCTGCTCCAGGCGAAACCACAGCGCGCGGCATACCGCCAGACTGAAGTAGGTGTACCACAAGCCGCCGGCGAGCACGGCGCCGGCGTTCAGAAGAGCTTCGCTGGGCGAGACCACGGTCTCGACGTTGAGCACCATGATCAGCAGGCAGGCGAAGCTTATCAGCGAGGCCCGGTAACCGTAGACCACCAGCAGCGAAAGAAAAAAGCTCAGGCCGCCCACGCACAGCCACAACGTGACCGGGTGACCCGACGACAGGCCGGTCAGCGCGACGGTCACGGCGCCCAGTACCGAGCAGGCCAGCAACTCGATGTGCTTGTGGCGCAGCGGGCCGTTGACGTCGGCCACGCTCGCGCATAACGCTCCGGAGGCGACGGCCAGTCCCAGCAGATGTTGGCCCAGGCCCCAGAAAATCACCAGGGCCGGCAGGGTGACGCCGACCGCCTGGCGTGCGCCGCTAAAAAAATAGTGGCTGTAGAGGAATTTCTTGATTTGTCTTGGGTAATCCATCGTCGGCAAGCGGGCCTCGTCACAGCGAAGTCTAGCGTATCTCGCCGCGCCATCGCCCAATTTTGCGGACATACGCTCATTTCGCGCGGCGCTTTGTTATGCTACCTGTCACGCACGAGGTCGCCCCTCGCCTCACGCTGTCGCGCTCCACTTCGTGCGCCCCCTCGAACCCGGCTCCTGGCATGCTTTCACTGTTTTTTTCGAATCGCTATGAAAACCTCGCGGCAGCCTTGCTGCGCGACATAGCCGCGCCGCCGGCCGACCCGCTGGCCCGCGAAGTCATCGTGGTGCCCAGCGCGGCCGTGCGTCGGCGTCTCGAACTCGATTACGCACAGTGCTTCGGCGTGTGTGCCAATGTGCAATTCGCTTATCTGGCGCAATGGCTGTGGGAGCAACTCGGGCGTGCATTGCCGGTGCCGCAGGCCTCGCCTTTTGCCCCGGATCGGTTGGTGTGGCCGATATACCGGTGCCTTATCGATGACGGCTGGACTGGCGATTTCCCTCGCCTGAACGCCTACCTGAGACAAGCCGATCCGGTCATGCGCTATGAGTTGGCCGATCGCCTGGCGAGCCTGTTCGATCAATACCTGACCTACCGGCTGCCCTGGCTCTCACAATGGCAGCGCGGCGCCTCGATCGCCCCGGCGTCGCCCGCGTCGTCGGAGCATTGGGGGCCTTCGCAGTTCGAGGACGAACGTTGGCAGGCCGAGCTATGGCGGCAACTGCTCACGCGGCTGGAGATCGCGGGCGAACATCCGGCGCAGCGCTTTATCGAGATCCTGCGCACGCTGCCGGCGGGTCGGGTGCCGCCCGGCTGGCCGGCGCGTGTCGCCGTGTTCGCGTTGCCCGCGATGCCGCCGCTGTCGATGCAACTGCTCAAGGAGTTGTCACGCCTTATCGATGTACGCATCTATGCCCTCAATCCATGCCAGGAATACTGGTTCGAGATCGTCCCGGCTGCGCGCCTGAGCTATCTTCAGGCGCGCGGGGCATCCGGTTATCATGAAACCGGCCATCCGCTGCTGGCCGAGTGGGGCCGGCAGACCCAGTCGCACATCGACCTCCTGTATGCCGAAATGGCCGAGGGCGCGCTGCGCGACGACGCGGTATTCACGCCGAATCCAGCCTCGACCTTGCTGGCGGCGCTGCAAAACGGCATCCTTGCGCTCGCGCCGCAGCCGGAGGCCGACAGGCCAAACGCGGGCGACGGCAGTCTCGCCGTACACGCCTGTCACAGTCTGGCGCGCCAGCTCGAAGTCACGCACGATCAGTTGCTCGACTGGTTCGAGGCCGACTCCAGCCTGCGACCGGATGACATACTGATCGCCGTGCCCGATCTGAGTCAGGCCGCCCCGCTGATCGACGCGGTATTCGGCACTGCGTCGCCCCGCATCCCCTATCTGATTACCGGCCTGCCGGTCAGCCGCACCAACACGGTCGCGCGCGCCATTCGTCAGTTGTTGGGGCTGCCGCAGCGCCGTATCGGTGCCGCCGACATCATCGAGTTTATTCGCACGGAAGCGGTGGCCCACCAGTTCCAGTTCGACGAGGCCGCGCTCGAGCAGATACAGCAGTGGCTGCGGGCAGCCGGCGCGCGCCGCGGCTGGGCCAGCGAACCGCTGATGCGGCTGGCGCGCGCGGGTGCATCTTCTGGCGCTGCCCGGACGGAGCAACACCACACGCTGGGCGATGCCTTAATGCGTCTGCTGCTGGGGTACGCTCAGCCCGACGACGCCATGCCGAGTGCCGACTGGCTGCCGATCGGCGGCATCGAGGGCGGGCGCGCACAGGCGCTGGGCAGTCTGGCCGGCGTGGTCGATGCGCTGGAGGCGAGCGCCCGGGTGCTCGACCAGGTCCGTACCCCGCTGGCCTGGCGGGACGTTCTGCTCAGACTGCTTGAAACGTTTTTCTCCGCTGACGCGGCCTTTGCCGACGACGTTGCCGAGGTGCGTCACGCGATCGATCAGCTGTGCGCGACGATGCATGACGGTGCGCCCGATACCGACTTGCCGGTCGGTGTCATCGATGCCGCGCTCGCCAGCTGGCTCGACGATCCGGCGCGCGGCGGGGTGCCGTCGGGCCGCGTGACCTTCGCGGCACTGCCCAGCCTGCGGGCGCTGCCCTATCGTGTCGTTTGCCTGCTGGGTATGGACGACGGCGTGCTGCCTGGCTTGCGGCGCGGTGACGAATTCGATCTGATGCATGCATTGCCGCAGCGGGGCGACCGGCAGCGGCGCGACGACGAACGCAACCTGTTCCTGGATTTGCTGCTCGCCGCGCGCGAGCGTGTACTGATCGCCTACAACGGACGCAGCATCCGAGACAACGCCATGCTGCCGCCGTCGGCGGTGGTCGCTGAACTGCTCGATCACCTGGCCGAAGTGCTGGCCGGGCCAGGCGCCGACGAGCACGGTTTGGCGCACCGCCGGGCGAGCCTGGTCACCGAGCATCCGCTGCAGCCGTTCGCGCCGGCTTATTTCGACGGGGCCTCGCCGCGGCTGTTCAGCTACGACGCAATGCAGGCCGAAACCGCCCGCGTGATAATCGGCGCCGGTGCCGCGCCGCGTGACGAAGCGGCCTTCTATCAAACGCCGTTGCCGCCCCCGCAGGCGCACCCCGACACGCTGGAACTCGATGATCTGCTGCGTTTCTGGCGCCACCCGACCCGTGTCTGGATGCGCGAGCGCCTGGGCGTGGCGCTGCGCGAGGCCGAGGCCGAGCTGGACGACGACGAGCCCTTCGAAGTCGATGCCGAGGGCCGCCGTGCGTTTGCCGAGCGTGTGCTGCCTCGCCTACTGGCCGGCGAGCCGGCGCCGCGTGTGGCGCGCATCGCCGCGGCCAGCCACGAACTGCCCGCCGGCGCGACCGGCGCTTTGTGGCGCGCGCGGGAGATGAGCGGGCTGCAACTGCTGGCCGTCGCGGTGCGTGACGCGCTGGGCGCCGGCAGTAGCGCGCATGCGTTCAGCCTGCCGCTCACGCTGCGGGTCGCCGCCGAGTGGCCGCATGAGTGGCAATGGCCGCATGGCCTGGCATGTCGCCTGCAAGGCCGGTTGGCCCCCCTGACGCCGCACGGTCTGGTGCTGTACCGGTACGGTCGGGCACGCGCGAGCGACTATCTCGACGCCTGGCTTCGGCATCTCGTCTTGGGGGTGCTCGTCGCAGGCGGTGAATTGCCTGGCGTGGCGCCGCGCACGCACTGGTTCGGTAACGGCGAGCGCTTTACCCTGCGACCAGTAGAGAATCCGGCCAGCCAGCTCTCGCAACTGGTCGCGCTGCAACACATCGGTATGACCCGGCCGCTGCCATTTTTCCCGCGCAGCGCGTGGGAACTGGTGAGCACCGGGCAACTGGCCAACGCCGAAAAGACCTGGCTGGGCTCGCAGTTCTCCTTTGGCGAGGGGGACCAAGCGTATTACCGGCTGGCGTGGCGCGGCATCGACACGCCGCTGGCCGATCCGTTCGAGAGCATCGCACGCGCCGTGTGCGAGCCGTTGGCCGAGCATCTCGTTGCGGGGGAGGACCCGGTATGAAGCGCTTTCCCGAACTCGATGTGTTCGGTTGCCCGCTGGAGGGCGTGCAGCTGATCGAAGCATCGGCAGGCACCGGCAAGACGTGGAATATCTGCGCGCTGGTGGTGCGCCTGCTGTTGGAACGGAACTGCACGATAGAGCAGATCCTGGTGGTGACCTTCACCAACGCTGCCACTGCCGAGCTGCGCGAGCGGATCCGCGCGCGGCTGGCCGGACTGGCGCGAGCGCTGGCGTTGCTGACCGATGAGGCGCCCGCGGAAGATGATGCGCACGACGCCGGCCCGCTGGAGGACCCGATGGTGTCGGCCCTGGTCGAGCGGCTGATCCTGAGCGGGCAGGTCAGTGCCGAGCAGGCCCTGTTGCGCCTGCGCCTGGCGCTCAATTCATTCGATCAGGCGGCAGTCCACACGATTCATGGCTTTTGTCAGCGCGCGCTGGCCGAGACCCCTTTTGCCGCAGGGCTGCCGCTGGCGTTTGAGCTGATGCCCGATGACGAAGCCATCCGTCACGATCTGGCAGTCGAGTTCTGGCGGCGCGAGGTCGATCCGGCCGCGGCGACCCACGAAGGTTTCGCCGCCTGGCTGGTCGACAACGAGGTGACCCCGGATGCGCTCGTCGACGAATTGGCGCGACGCTTGAAAAAGCCGCAGGCCGAACTGCGCTGGCCGGCGATGCCCGCCGGCGACGACGAGCCCGCCTTATCCTCGCTGTACGCGGCGGCGCGCCAGGCGTGGCAGTCGAGTGCGATGTCGCCGGCACGGCTGGTGCAGGATGCGCTGCCGAATCTCAAGGCAAATATTTACTCCGCCGACGGCGTCGAGCGCGCGCGACAGGCATGGCAGCGTTACTTCGACGCGGGCGATGCCGAGGCGCCGCTCGATGCCAAGGCGCTCCTGCTGGGCGCGGCCAAGTTGGGGCAGGGTGCGAAGAAGAATACCGCGCCTCCGGACGCCCCGTTTTTCGCGCTCGCCGATGCGCTGCTGTCGGCCCGCAATGCCCAGACCGATCGTCACGTGCTGCGTTGGCTGGAATTGCTGCGCAACTGGCTGATGTGGGCACCGGATGCGCTACGCGAAAATAAGCGCGAAGCGCGCACCGTTTCATTCGACGATCTGCTGAGCAATTTGCACCATGCGCTGCTGGCTCACTCCTGGCTGGGCGGCGTGTTGCGCGAGCGCTACCCGTGCGCGCTGATCGACGAATTCCAGGACACCGATCCGCTGCAGTTCGAGATCTTCAGTCGCATCTACGGTGCCGGCTCCGGGCCGGGTTCAGGGGGGCCGCTGTTCATGGTGGGTGACCCCAAGCAGGCAATCTACAGTTTTCGCGCCGCCGATCTGCATACGTATCTCGCTGCGCGCGACACCGCCGACGCCGCTTATACGCTGGCCGTCAATCAGCGCTCGACGGCCGAGGTGATCGACGCCGGCAACGCGCTGTTCGGCCGCAATGCGCGTGCTTTCGTGCTCGAGGGGCTGGATTATCCGCCGGTGCGTGCCGGCACGCGCGAGCGCGCGCCGCTGCACGATGCGGAGCCGGCCGCCGGGCTGAATGTATGGCTGCTGCCGGGGGGCGACGCCGCGCTTGCCAAGGCCGACGCGCAGGCGCGAGCGGCGGCCGCCACCGCCGCCGAGATCGCGCGGTTGCTGACCGGCGCCGCTGCCGGCACGGTGCGCCTCGGCGACGCGCCGCTCACACCCGGCGACATCGCCGTCATCGTGCAGACCCACGTGCAGGGCAGCCGGATCAAACAGGCTCTGGCGCAATACGGCATCGGCAGCGTCGAGCTGACGCAGGACTCGGTGTTCGCCAGCGAGGAGGCTGAGATGATCGAGCGCGTGCTGCTGGCCGTCGAGTCGCCTGGCGATTTGCGCGTGCTGCGCGCCGCACTGGCCACACCGTTGTTCGGACTCGACGCAATGGCGATTTTCCGCCTGCAGGAGACCGAGGCGACCGATATGCCGGAGACCGGCGCGATCGCCTGGATCGAGCGCCTGCAGCGCTATCGCCAGCTTTGGCTCGAACGCGGTTTCATCGCCATGTGGCGCACCTTGATGCGCGAACTCGAAGTGGCGCCGCGGCTGGTCGCGGGCACAGGCGGCGAGCGCCGCCTGACCAATCTGTCGCATCTGGCCGAGCTGTTGCAGGCGCGCTGGGTCGAGCAGCCGGGCATGACGGCTCTGCTGCGCTGGCTCGCGGCGCGGCGGCGGCACGGCGGCGGTGGCGACGAGGCGCAACTGCGGCTGGAGTCGGACCGTCATCTGGTGCAGATCGTCACCGTGCACAAGTCCAAGGGGTTGGAATATGCGATCGCGTTCTGCCCGTTCCTGTGGGACGGCCACGTGCGCGAGGCCGGCAAGCGGTTCGCTATCGAATATCACGATGGCGGCGCGGCGGTGATCGATTATGGGCGCGATGAGCATATCCGCGCGCAGGCGAGCGCCGCACTGCGTCGCGAACAGGCCGCCGAGCAGGCGCGCCTGCTCTACGTGGCACTCACGCGGGCGGTGTACCGTTGTTATCTGGTAGCCGGTATTTACACAGCCAAGCGTAATACCAAGGAAGCCTGCGCGAGCATGCTCAACTGGCTGGTCGCGGGGCAGGACGTGAGTTTCGAGGCGTGGTCAGATAGCGCGCTCGCCGCGGAGCGGATCATTGCCGCATGGCACGGCCTGGACGGTCCGGCCTTACGCGTGAGTGCGCTGCCCGAGCCGGGCGCAGCCAAGCTGTTGACGGCGCGCGAGGCGCCGGCGCCGCTCGAGTCTCGCCGGGCACGCCGCGCGCTGCGCGAGAGCTGGCGCATCGCCAGCTTCAGCGCGTTGCTCAGCCAGGCCGGGCATGCGCGCGGCGAGCGGACGCGCCCGGACCACGATGCACTCGCATCGCTGCGCGAACTCGCACCGCCACCCGCCGCGAATGTTCCCGCCGGGCTGGCGGCCGACGATATCCTGCATTTCCCGCGCGGCCCGGCCGCCGGCGAGTGCCTGCACCGGTTGCTGGAATTGGCCGATTTCACGCGCCCCGACAGTTGGCCCGACGCTGCTGCGCAAGCCCTGCGCGAGCGGCCGCCCGCACCGGCCGGCGCGGCCTCGGCCGCACACTGGTCCGCGATGATGCAACGCCTGATGTGCGAACTGGTGGCGTGCGAACTGCAGCCGGGGCTGCGGCTTGCCGAGATCGCTCCGGCCCAGCGCCTGACCGAACTTGAATTTACCTATCCGCTGGGAGCGGTCCCGCTCGAGGCGCTGCGGACATTGCTGCGCACCCATGGCTATGCGGAGCTCGCGCTCGATGCCGCGACCTTGCGCGGCTACATGAAAGGGTTCATCGACCTGGTTTTCGTGCATGGGGGGCGCTGGTGGATTGCCGACTGGAAATCCAATCATCTCGGCTACGATGCGGCTGCTTATGCGCGTCCGGCGCTCGCGCTGGCGATGGCCGAGCACGGTTACCACTTGCAATATCTGCTTTACACGGTGGCGTTGCACCGCTATTTGCGAAATCGCTTGCCGGACTATGACTACGAGCGCGATGTCGGCGGCTGCCTGTGGTTATTCATTCGGGGCGCGAGAGATGCATGGCGCAGCGCGCACGGAGCATCGGGCGAGGTGCCTGGCGTGTTCGTCGAACGCGTGCCGCTGGCCCTGGTCGAGGCGCTCGATCGCCTGATGCGGGCAGCCGATCCGCAGGAGGCCGCAGCATGACGCCGATGCTCCAGGCAGGATCGCCCGCGCAAGCCCTGGCGCAAGCCTTTGCGCGGCGCATGGAGATGCTCGCCCGTCACCATGGCAGCCCGGAGGCGGTATGCCAGCGCGTCCGGCGCGCGGCGTTTGCGGTCAGTATGGCCACCGCCGACGGTCATGTCTGCGTGCCGTTGAGCGATCTGCAGGACGAACCCGGCACGCACGAGTTGTTTCCCGACGATGCGCCGGCCCTGGCCGTGTGGCGCGATGCGCTGCTCGGCAGCGGCGTTTGCGCGCCGCAGGCGGGCGCTGACGGTGACATGCCGCTGGTGCTCGACGCCAAAGACCGGCTATATCTGGCGCGCTATTTCGACTACGAGCGCCGTCTGGCGAGTGCGCTGGCCGCGCATCGTGCGCCCGACGCTGGCGGCACGGCCGGGGTCGCGCCACCCGAACATGAAAACAGCGTGCTTCTGGCGCGCTATTTCGGGGCCGGCGAGATCCACGCCGACACACCCGGCGCAGCGCCAGAGGCAAACTGGCAGATGGCGGCGGCCGCGCTGGCGATGCGCCAGCGCATCGTGATTCTCAGCGGCGGGCCCGGCACGGGCAAGACGACCACGGTAGTCGGCTTACTGGCCTGCCTGCTCGAACGTCAGCCGGAATTGCGCGTTGCGCTTGCCGCGCCCACCGGCAAGGCGGCGCAGCGTATGCAGGAAGCTCTCGCCGCACGCGCCGGGCACTTGCCGCCCGCAGTGC
Source organism: Pandoraea thiooxydans (assembly GCF_001931675.1). Lineage (NCBI taxonomy): Bacteria > Pseudomonadati > Pseudomonadota > Betaproteobacteria > Burkholderiales > Burkholderiaceae > Pandoraea > Pandoraea thiooxydans. Next base: position 635,740 of record NZ_CP014839.1, read on the forward strand.
GCAATGCCTTGCCGGCGGCGGCGTTGACGCTGCACCGCCTGCTCGGTGTGGTGCCCGAGAGCGCGCGGCAATCCGGCCGGCGTTTTCGTCATCATGCCGACAATCCGCTGCCCTACGACCTGGTGGTGATCGACGAAGCATCGATGATCGACCTGTCGCTCGCCACGCATTTGCTCGAGGCCGTGCCGGTCGGTGCTCGCCTGATCATGCTGGGCGACAAGGATCAGCTCGCCGCGGTCGAGGCGGGCGCGGTATTTGGCGAATTGAGTGCCGGCGCGGCGCTCTCGCCGGCGTGTCGGGAGGCGCTGGCGCGCGACATGACGATTCCCGCGGCGTTGCTGCAACCGCCGCCGGCGCCCGCGACGCCGGCCCCCCTGCGCGATAGCGTGATCTGGCTCGAACGCAACTACCGGTTCGGTGGCGCCTCGGCGATCGGTCGCGTGGCCGAGGGCATCAAGTACGGGCGCGTCGGCGAGGTACGGCAGGCATTGACTGGCGGCGATCCGCCGCAGGCCGGGCAGAGCGTGGTGCTGTACGAGACCACGCGTGCGCCGCTCGACGGCGAGCACCTTGCGCAGCTGGCCGACGGCTATGCCGAGTATGGCGACAGGGTGGCGGCGTTGCGCGCAGCGCCAGCCGAGGGTGTCGCGGCCGAGCTCTTTGCGGCATTCAACCGGTTTCGCGTGCTGTGCGCCACGCGTGGCGGGCGGCGTGGCGTCCAGACGCTCAACGGACAACTGGCGAGTGCCTTCGTGCAGCGCACCGGGGTGGGCACCACGACGTTGCTGTCGGCCGACGCGTGGTATGCCGGGCGGCCGGTCATCGTCACCCGCAACGACTACGCGCTGGGGCTATTCAACGGCGATATCGGGATCGCTCTGCCGACGGGCGGCGATGGGGCGTTGCGCGTGGCCTTTCCCGGCGAGCATGGTGCTTTCCGATTGTTTTCGCCGGCCAGCCTGCCGCTGCACGAAACCGCGTTTGCCATGACGGTGCACAAATCGCAGGGTTCGGAGTTCGAGCGGGTTGCCGTGGTGCTGCCGGAGCAGGGCAGCCGCGTGCTGACCCGGGAGCTGATTTACACTGCGGTGACGCGCGCGCGCACGAGTGTCGCGGTCTATGCGCCGTGGCCGGTGGTTGCCGCGGCGGTGGCGACACCCAGCCGCCGTGCGTCCGGCCTGACGGATCGACTGCTCGAAGCGCTGGACGAGCCGATGCCGTGAGATAACCCGCTGGCCGTGGCGGCCAAGGAGCGAACAACATGCACTACGTCCTGTTCTACGATCTTTGCGACGATTATCTGGAGCGTCGCGCACAGTTTCGCGACGCGCATCTGGCGCTGGCTTGGCAGGCGGCGCGCCGCGGCGAGTTGCTGCTGGGCGGCGCGCTCGCCGAACCGGCGGACGCCGCCATGCTGCTTTTCCAGGGCGATTCGCCGGCCGTCGCCGAAGCGTTCGTCGGCGCCGATCCCTACGTGCGCGAGGGGTTGGTCAAGGCGTGGCGCGTGCGCGCCTGGAACACGGTCGTCGGCGACGCCGCGGCCAATCCGGTGCGCGTCGACTGAGCGGCGCGCAGCCGGGCGGCGGAGGGCGGCACTGCCGCCACCTGCGCCGACTCGGCAGACCGCCGTTCAGTAGCGGCGGCGTGCCGGGGTGAAGGGGCCGCGTCCTTCGATGTGACGGAAAGTCACGCGGCCATTGTTCAGGTCGTAAGGCGACAGCTCGAGCGACACCTTGTCGCCGGCGAGCACGCGGATGTGGCTTTTGCGCATCTTGCCCGAGGTGTAGGCAATCAGGCTGTGGCCGTTCTCGAGCGTGACGCGCAGGCGTGAGTCCGGCAGCACTTCGTCGACCATGCCGTTCATTGCGATAAGTTCTTCTTTTGCCATTGCAGTTTCCTTGTCGGTTGAATGCCAAGCGGGCGGCCGGTAGGACGACCGCGGGGATGGCAAGAGCGCATCGGCCTCGTTCGGGGCCATACGCATGGGCGGCCGCCCGGCCC